>JABSQW010000339.1 GCA_013215605.1 Myxococcales bacterium | reverse complement strand
CTGCCCATGTGGAGGACGGCGGCGTTGTTGACCAGCACGTCGATGCGCCCGAGAGCGCCGAGGGTCGAGTCGACGGCCCGCGTCCAGTCCTCCTCCTTCGTCACGTCGAGGGATTCGAATCGCGCCCCATCTCCGATCTCGTCGGCGACCTGCTCGCCCTGCGCGACGAGGATGTCGGTCAGAACGACCTTCGCGCCTGCTTCGGCTAGGGTCTTTGCTATCTCCGCGCCGACGCCGCGGGCGGCGCCGGTCACCAGGGCAACGCGGCTATCAAGTCTAAACATGTGGCTCTCCTTAGGTGTGTGAGCGTGTCTCGCCAGACTCTGGCGCGCCCTCCGGGAGAAACGAAGGCACGTCGAGGAGCCCGAGCTCCTTCGCCATCGCGGGCCCGCGCATACAGGGTTGCGCCTTCCATTCTTCGCTCGGGTCGTTGTCCGCGAGCCAGGCGATCACGGCTGCGATGCTCGACGCCGGCGTCGGTGCGAATCTGGCGAGGACCTTCTCGTCGATCCCGCTCGCCTTGTGCAACTCGGTCAGGACCAGGCCGGGCTCGATGTTGAGGACGCGAAGACCCGACTCGGGATACTCCGCGCGCAATGCGCCAGCCATGCGTTGGAGGGCGGCTTTCGAGGCGGGGTAGGCGAAGCCCCACCCGCCCTGGTCGGCCGGCGCCGGCGGATCGATGAAAGCGGTCGCCGAGAGCATGTTGATGATCGTTGCGCCGCTCTGCTCGAGCATCGTCGGCAGGAAACGCTGGACGAGCGCGAGCGGCGTCAGGACATTGCCCTGGTAGATCGCGCGCAGCTGGTCAGGCGTGACCTCGAGCACGCGCTCCTGAACACCCGCGCCCTGATAAATCGCGTTGTTGAAGAGCAGATCGATCCGACCGAACTCATCGAGCGCTGACTGGGCGGCCTTGTCGATCGCGTCGGGATCCAGGATGTCCGCCTGAAGACAAAGCGCCTTGCCGCCCGCGGCCTCGACCGCCGCCGCCGTCGCACGAAGACTGCCGGTGAGCGGCGCGACCTTGCCGACGTGGTCGTAGGCCTCGCCCGCGTCGAGGGTCCGAGCGGTGATCGCGACGTCGAATCCGGCTCGAGCGAGAGCGACTGCGGATTCGGCACCCATGCCTCGACTCGCACCACTCACGAAAGCAACTCTGCGGTCCATGGGATCTCCGTTGGATGTGCGGCGTTCACGCGAGGCGCGAGGCGCTAGATGTTCGGAACGTAGTGGCCGGTGATGAGCGGCAGATCCGCATAGGTCCGGATTCCTGAAGCGGCTTCACAAACGGTTGGAATCGCCGACACGAGCGGCATCGACGTCACCGTATTCGACATGTCGATGAAATCCTCGATCCGCTCCGCGACCTGCGGACTGAAGGTGACGCGCGTCTGCACGTTCGGATTGCCGTCGACCTTCATGGTGTAGCCGTGATGGATCGGCCACTCGGGCTCGAGTCCCTTTCCAGCCACCCAACACACGTCGAGCTCGAGCACGGCGTCGTCCTGGCCAGCGGTGAACGCCTGCCAGGTGGTCTTCTGCCCTGCGATCGTGCCCGCCTTTATCTCGAACCCGAAGTATTCGCGATCGTCGGGCGTGATCGCCCACTCGAGGGTGAATCGACGTTCCGAGATCGGCACCTTGAGCATGGCCCCCATCACGTCGAGGCATTCGTCGTAGAAGCCGAGGACCTCGCGGCTCGCCTGCTCCCACTTCGGGTCGGGAGTCTTCCCCCATCCGAGATTGTCGTAGTTGCGAATGGCGTGATAGGTCGAGACGTCGACGGACTCGAGGAAGCGGACGCGCCGAAAGTTCTGGCTGACGGTCGCCATATTGGCGGCGATGTAATTCGCGAAGCCGGGAAAGATCCCGGAGCCGAAGAGGCTAACGCCTCCGGCCTGCGCGGCCGCTTCGACTCGCTTGCGCGCAGCTTTGCCCGCCGCACGAACGTTCGTGAGGTTACTCGATACGACGTTGATCCCGCCTTCGAGAAGACGACAGATCACGTCGATGTCCGGATGGTTCGGCGTGTAGCAGACGCAATCGGCACCGAGCGCGAGCAGGCCGTCGATGTCGTTCGAGGCCTGGATCCCGAGGCGGCCGATGCCGCACAGCTCGCCAACGTCCTGTCCGTCCTTCTCGGGACTCCAGGCATAGGCGCCGACCAGCTCGAGTTCGGGATGGGCCAGAATTCCCTTCACGGCCTCGCGACCAACGAAGCCCGTCGTCCACTGAATGACCTTGTACGTCACGCTGCCTCTCCTCCGATTCGCAATTTTGCGATCCGCCGCGACGCGGTGAGGGTGGATTCCTCGCGGCAGGTCGTCGCGTCCGCTTCGAAACAATAGCTTGAACTATGTCATAGTAGATACTATGGTCCAAACCATGGCATCCAACGGCCAGTCTGAGAGCCAAGCGGGGCGTAGCCAGCGGCGCGGGCAAGAGACGCGCGAAAAGGTCATCCAGGCGGCCGCGGCCTGCGTTGCGGAAGAGGGGTTCGCCTCCGCCAATACCAACCGCATCGTCGAGCGGGCGGGCGTCACTTGGGGCGTTCTTCAGCACCATTTCGGCGACAAGTCGGGGCTGCTCGACGCGGTGCTCGAGCGGGGCATGGAGGAATTGGAGGCCGCGTTCGAGGGCATCACCATCGAGGGCGACGACGTACACAAGCGCGTGGCACGGATCGTCGACGGCGGTTGGAGAATCTTCACCGCTCCTTTGTCACTCGCCTCAAACGAGATCGAAGTCAACACACGTGTGCCGCGGGCGGATGACCCCCGCCATGTCGAGAACCTGCGTCGAATGAATCGGCGACTCGAACGTCTCGTGCTGAGTGCTCTTACCGAGGCGCTCGGACGCGAACCGAGCCGAGGCGTCTACGGCGCGTTCCTGTCTGCGCTGCGGGGCTTCGCGCTGACGTGCTTGATGACGCGCCTGAAGATCGACTTCAGACGCGAGCGGCAGGCACTCACGGCAATGATCGTCGAGGCTTCTCGATGAGCCGTTCAAGACCCGGAAGAGGGACCCGGATGAGGTGGCAGGTGTTCGAAGTGAAGGATCGAGTGGCGCTGGTCACGGGCGCCGGGGGTGCCTGGCACCCTCGCGATCTCGATCGCTTCTGCTGATCGCGAAGGGCGCTCAGCATACGAACCGAGTTCGCGCGGACGGCTCAACCCGCCAACACTCAACCCGCGAAGCATGGGAGACAGCATGAAAACCATCGCCATCACAGGGGCGGCCTCCGGAATCGGCGCCGCCACGGCCAAGCAGCTCGAGAGCGAGGGCCATCGGGTCATCGGCGTCGACATCCAGAAGGCGGATATCACCGCGGACCTCTCGATCCCCGACGGCCGCTCCCAGGCAGTCGATCAGATCCTCGAGACGTCCGGCGGTCGACTCGATGGCTTCGTCCCCTGCGCCGGACTCTCCGCGCTCCCGGATCGACCCCCCAGCCTGGTCGTCAGCCTCAACTATTTCGGCTCGATCGAAATGATCGCCGCTCTGCGCGAGGCGCTTGCGAAGAGCGGTGAGGCTTCCGTCGTTGGAATCTGCTCGAATTCCACGACCTCCACGCCGGGACTCCCGCTAGAGCTCGTCGAACTCCTCGGCACCGGCGACGAAGAAGCGGCTCGCGCCCTCGCGGACGAGATCGGCGCTGCGGACGAGAACGGGTG
>JABSQW010000034.1:60924-72349 GCA_013215605.1 Myxococcales bacterium | reverse complement strand
GGTGCGACGCTCGGCACGCGTCGCATCACGGCAGAACCGGGTGGGCTTTGCCCGCCGAACTCCAGCCGAACTAGACCAGCCCCAGATCGCGCGCCCACTCGAGGTTCAGCTTCGACGACCCGACGTGCGCGAGGTGCACCTGGTGCCCCTCGCCCCGGTTGGGATCGCCGTACAGTACCGGCCCGCTTCCCGTGTGCTCGGCCTGCTCCGCGAGCCGCACGAGGTCCTGCCAATAGCCGATCTCCTCGGGGGTGGGAGTGAACGTCTCGTGCACCTGCGCGATGTGGTCGGGGTTGCCGAGCATCATTCCGTAGTAGCCGAGACAACGAAGCTCGTCGGCGAACTTCTGCAGCCCCGCGCGGTCGTCGCTGTCACCGCCCCACATGCCACTGATCGGGTAGCGGATGCCGGCGGCCTTCGCGTCGGCGAGCACTTTCGAGCGCAGGAAGAGCGTCTCCCTGCCCTCGGGCGTCCAACGGAAGCCGAGCGCCTGGTGGATGTCCCCGAAACGCGAAATCGCGCCGCCCATCCAGGCGACACGCGGCGATGCCATCGCGATCTCGTAGGCGAAATGCACGGCCTCGGCAGTTTCCAGGATGGGGTAGAGGGCCACCGATCGCTGCGGGAGACCCGCTTCGCCTTCGGCGGCGAGCAGCAGCGCGTCGGCCGCAACGACATCTTCGGGACCGCGAAGCTTCGGAACGAGCACGCCGGTGAGGGACGGACACACGGTCGCGCGGAGGTCGGGCCAGGCTCCGCCCGAGGCGGGCGTACGCATGCGAATGAACCAGCGCGGCGTCGAAGGGGCCGGCGGCGCGCTGCGCAGGAAGTCGCCCACGATGTGCTGCGCGCGCTCGCGAATCGCGTCACTCATCGGAGTCTCCGGCTCCTCGAGGTCGAACACCACGGCGTCGGCGCCCGTGGAAGGCGCCGCGGCGACCGCCTTCTCGTTCGAACCGGGCACGAACAGCACACTGCGCAGGGGGCGGGACGGAATCCGCTCGATGTCGCGACGCGCTGAGAAGCTGGTAGAGCTCATGACGGGTCCTCCTCGAGTTCGGCCGCCGCGGCGGCCTCGACGACGCTGCCGCGGAAGAAGTCCGGGTTCATGCCGGCATGGAGCCGGACGGCGTTTCCGAACGCGAACGCTCGAAAGTCCACCTCGCTCAACACTCCGGACTCGACCCGTTCGAACGCCTCTGGAATCGGGTCCGTCATGTCGGTGACGTCCCAGTGCGAAATGTCCGATCCCAGCATCGCGTTCAAACGCACTCCGAACGGATTGATCTTCTCGGCGAACGCCCAGGCCACGAGCGGATCGTCGGCTTCGCATCCGAAAAAGAAGTTCGGCACGAAGCGGCCCGCGATGTCGCTTGCCCGCGTGAGCCCGACCGCCGCAAACTCGTCGAGCTGCTCGGGACGCCCGGCCGGGAGCGAGTAGTAGGCGCGGAGCCTCTCACTCGCCGCCTTGACGTCGGGAGTTCCCCAGTCTTCGAAGTGGGCCATCAGCGCGCCCACGTCGAGTCGCTCCGGGTCGAGCGCGCCGATCGCGTCGGCGTTGCGGCGCTCCCAGTGGCCGATGAGATCGGCGAACAGACTACACGCCCAGGCCACGCCACCTTCGAGGAAGCCGATCCGCAGCTCCGGGAAGCGACGCGTCACGCCGCCGAGGAAGAGCGACTTGCAGAGTGCCTCGTGGCCGCGTGACAGACCGCCGACGTGGTTGTACACGTAGCTCGACGGCGACCGCGCGACGTGGTGGGACTGAGTCGAGCTGTGCGAGATCGGCGCGAAGCGAAGCTCGCAGCAGCGCGCCCAGAAGGGATCGTAGTCGTACGCCGAATCGATCCCGTAGGTGTCGTAGCGGGTGACGGACGGCGAGAGCGGCCCGTGCTCGCGCTCGACCTTTGCGATGGTCCGGCGCTGGTGGCCGGAGATTGCGCCCGCTTTGAGATCGAGGCGCGTCACCGCGTGATCGAGAGTCGCGATGGCGGCGTCGGGAGTGTTCATGGCGATGAGCGCGCCCACGGCGATACGGTCGCGGTACGGCGCGAAGAGCCGGGCGTGCATGCGATTGATCGCGCGACACAGGACCGGCGCGAGCTCATCGTCCATCAGGTCGAGGAACGCGAGGCTCATCGACGGATAGAGCACTGTGAAGTCGATGCCGAACTCGTCGAGACGTTCGTACAACATGGCCGGCAGGTGCGAGGTCGCGCGGTCCTTCACGTTCTCGGTCGGCCAGCCCCACCACGAAGGAGCCGCCAGCCAGGAGTCGCGCGCGGCTTCCGCCGTTCGCCCTGCGAGTGCAGAGCTCGTGTCGAGCGGGGCCGCATGCCCCGCGAGGAAGCGCTCGCGCAACACCGCGCCCCCCTCCTCCTCTACGTAACTCGTGATCTCGTCGTGGGTGAGCGGCCAGATCTCGACGAAGTGACCGTCGCCGTCGACGACCGGGTGGGAGAGGTCACTGCGAATGTCGGCAGCACGCTGATGGGACACGAATCTCCTCGTGGTCGAGGAGGCTCGAACTCTCCTAGACCTGTAGGGGCGCGCAGTTCACCTTACCAGCCTGCGGCCAGGTCGCGGGGAAGAGCGCCGCCGAACAGAGGCGGGACTTGCAGCGTGGTACCGTCGGTGCCGTCCATGGAACTGTTGAACCGCAACCTGGCGATTCTCTTCGCCTGCCAGCTGATCTGCGTCGCCAGCTCGATCGTGATCTTCACCCTGGGCGGTATCGTGGGTGCTCAGCTCGCGCCGACTCCGGCTCTCGCGACCCTGCCCCTCTCCGTCATGGTGGTGGGCACCGCGCTCGCCACCGTGCCCGCCGCGACATTCATGCAGCGGGTGGGCCGTCGCCTGGGTTTCGCTGCCGCCGCATTCGCCGCCGGCCTGGCGTCCCTCGTCGCAGCCTACGCGCTCGAAACCGGGAGCCTGGCCCTCTTCTGCTTCGGAGCGCTGGTGATCGGGGCCAACAACGCGTTCGTCCAGCAGTATCGCTTCGCGGCTGCCGAGAGCGTGGGACCCGCGGCCGCGAGTCGCGCAATCTCTCTCGTGCTCGTGGGGGCGGTCGGCGGCGCCCTGCTCGGCCCTGAGTTGGCCGTCTGGAACGACGGCGGCGGCAGCGCGGCCCTCGTGGCGCCGATGCTCACGCTCGCTGCGCTGTACGGCGCGGCCGCTGCACTCGCGCTCGGCTTGCGCAGAACCTCTTCGGACATCGAGACGCTGTCGGGTCCCGCCCCCCGAACGCTCGGACAGATCGCTCGCCAGCCCACATACGTCGTTGCGGTCCTGGCGGGCGTGGTGGGCTACGGACTCATGACCCTGCTCATGACCGCCGCACCACTCAGCATGCACCGGGTCGACGGCCACTCTCTCGACTCCGCGGCCACGGTCATCGGTGCGCACGTAATGGCCATGTACGCGCCTTCGCTCGTGTCGGGCTACCTGATGGAACGCGCGGGCGTCCTGCGCATCATGAGGCTGGGCAGTGTCATCTTCGTGGTGGCGGTCGCGGTGGGTCTCATGGGCCGCGACCTCGTCCACTACGGCGTGTCGATGATCCTCCTCGGTGTGGGCTGGAACTTCCTCTACATCGGTGGCACGACACTGCTCGTGCGCACCTACCGCGGATCCGAGCGCTCCCGGGCCCAGGCCTTGAACGAGTTCAGCGTGTTCGGGAGCTCGGCGCTCGCCTCGGTCCTGTCGGGCACCCTGATCCACTTCTTTGGCTGGAACACCCTGCTCGCAGTGGCACTCCCGTTGATCGCGGTCATGCTGCTCGGGCTGCTCTGGATCCGCGACGACCCGCTCGCGTGCGCGAAGCCGACGACGACGGCATCATCTCAGCGCGTCAGCTCACCCATGGGCGGCAGCTGATTTCGCCGAGGTCGACGGCTCGTGGACGAACTCCTCATCGAAGCCCGGCTCAACGAGTACACGCCTCGGGAGCCGAATCCGAACGTGCCGTTCGCTCCCGAGGAGATCGCCCAGGCGGCGGCCGCGTGCCGCGACGCGGGCGCATCGGTCGCGCACTTCCACGCTCGCGATCCCGAGACGGGTGCTGCGTCGACGGAGCCCGCCGTGTACTGCGAGATCGGCCGCGCGCTACGGGCGTCCAGCGACATGGTGGTGATGCCGACCCTGGGCGCCACGGTGTCGACCGCAATCGAGGAGCGCTTCGCACACATCCTCTCCATGGCGAAGAGTCCGGCGACGCGGGCCGAGCTGGTTCCCCTCGACCTGGCGTCGGCCAACACCAGCGTCTACGACCGCGGACAGCGATCCTTCGACAACGAAGATTCCCTCTACGAGAACACGGTCGCGACGCTCCGCGCCCTCTCGGAGGGTGTCCGCGCGGTCGGCGTGCGGCCGATTGGCGTGGCCTACAGCGTTCCTTCGCTGCGGCTCGTCGAGCCGCTGCTCGAGACGGGCGTTCTCCAGGAGCCGCTGTATCTGCAACTCCTGCTCACTCGTGAGGGCGTTCTCTCCGGGCACCCCGCCACACGCCGTGGACTCGACGCGCTGCTGGATTTCATTCCGGACGGAGTCGACCTGGAGTGGAACGTGCTCGGCTACGGCTCGAATCTCCTCGAGTTGGCCGACGTGGTCCTCGAGCGCGGCGGACATTTCGCACTGGGACTCGGCGACTACCCTTATCTCGAGCTGGGCACACCGACCAATGCGGATGTCATCGCGAACCTCGTCGCGCGGGCTCGCGCCCACGGCCGCGAGCCGGCGACGCCGGCACGGGTGCGCGAACGCTTCGGCCTGATCGGGCCCTAGCGATCTGGCGAGATCGGTGCGAGCTGGGTCTTCTGGGTGACGGCCCGAAGTTCTACGGTGAGCTGCTCCGCCACAGCGTCGTGGAACTCCTGGCATGGATGTATCCAGTCCACTCCACATGCGTAGGATTCCACGACCCCGATCTTCAGTGTCGTCTCGTACGGATCCGTACGGCAGGTTACGTTGGCCCGCTTCGCGCATAGATCGGAGACGACGGCTCGAATCTTTCTGATCGAGCGATGCATGCCACCACTCTTGGTGTTCGGGATGGGCGGCGCCATCAACACGATGTCCACGGGATTCCCGCCCCGATTCTTGAACCCCGAGAGATCGTTCAGAATCGATTCCATCGCCTTTCTCCACATCACCGAGTCGCAGTTCCCGTGTCTCAAGACGATGAACGAACAATTCGTCCCGAGCATCAGCGTGACGGCGTCAAAGTCTTGCCCGGCCACTGCGTAGTCCCACACGTTCGTGGCGCGCGGCGCCAGCGGCAACCCACCCTGGATGAGGTGCAGCGCGCTCACTCCGTTGAGCGCGCGGTTGCTCAGGGAAAAACGACTCCCGAGGTTCTCTTGAACGCGATCCGAGTAGCGTGTTTCCACGTTCTCGCCCAGGGTAATCGAATCCCCCAACACGAGAATTCGAACGATCGGAGCTTCTGATGGCGCAGAACGAACCGGGGCCGCTGCAGCGAGGAGCAGTACGATCCAGACCCGCAGACAACGAGAGTTCACATCCAATGTCCGCCGTGATTCCATTTCCCCTCTCTTGGGTCGAGCTGACCGGGACGCCTCACCAACGCTGCATCCTGCGCCGAGATCAGGCGAAGCGGACCTCCACCGGTCCGAGTCGGTCGAAGTCGGCGCGCACCACTGCGCCGGACCCCACGTCGAACGCGCGGGTGCACGAGCCCGGCAGGATGACGTGCCCCTCCTCGAGCACCACGTCGAATTCGTCGAGCTTGCGGGCGAGCCAGGCGACCGCGGTAGCCGGGTTTCCGAGCACAGCGTCGGCGCCACCGCGCGCAACCTCTTCGCCCGAGATCTCGAGCGTCGCCTCGATGCGGCGCAGGTCGTCGAGGTCCACGAGCCGTACGGGATTTCCGCCCAACACCACCCGACACGACGACGCGTTGTCAGCGATCGTATCGGTGAGGCCGATGTCCCAGTTCTCGATGCGGCTGTCGATCACTTCGATCGCCGGCAGGACGAACTCGGTGGCGCGAAGGACGTCAGCCACGTGACACGAGCGGCCGGGGAGTGCGCGCCCGAGCACGAACGCTACCTCCACCTCGACGCGCGGCACGCACAGCCCACGAGTCTCGATGCTGTCGCCCTCGAAAACGAACATGTCGTCGAGCAGGTGTCCGTAGTCGGGCTCGTGAACGCCCATCATCTCCTGCATCGCGCGCGACGAAAGCCCCACCTTGTGGCCGCGGATCGCAGCCCCCTGGGCCACGCGCTCCTTCACGTTCAGCAGCTGGATCGCGTAGGCGTCCTCGACGTCGAGACCCGGCCACTGCTCGCGGATCGGTGAAATGGGCTTGGCGTCGCGTTCCGCGGTGGCCAGGGCACGCGCCGCCGCGCTGCGTTCCGCCTCCGTGAGCACGCTCACGCGTTCCGCAGGAAGTCGAGCACGAGGCGGTCGAATTCGGCCCGATGCTCGAGCTGCGCCCAATGCGCGCAGCGTGGGAATACGTGGAGGCGCGCGTCGGGGAGCTGCTGCAGCGCAAAGAGCGCGCCGTCGAGAGGCAGCGTGCGGTCGTCGCGCCCCCAGACCATCAGCGTGCGGTGCGGGATGCGGTCGAGCTCGCGCCACAGCTCGCCCGCGCGCGGCCCTGCGAACGTAGACATGGCGCGCACCAGCCCCTGCTGATTCTCGGGGTCCATCGCAGCGGCGAGCCGCTCTTCGATCAGCTCCTCGGTGATGAAGCTCTGGTCGAAGACCATCACGCGCAGAAAGGCCTCGACCTTCTCGCGGTTCGGACCCGGCGGCGCCACCACGTCGCCGAGGAGTTTGATCCCTTCCGCGGGTTCGGGCGTGAACATCGGCTTGAACGCACCACCCGGTCCCATGAGGACGAGCTTGCCGACGCGGTGGGGATGGTCGAGGGCCGTGCGCAGCGACGCGCCGCCGCCGAGGGAGTTCCCCACGAAGTGGGCCTTCGCGATCCCGAGCGCGTCGAGGAGCTGCACGACGGCATCCGCGGCGAACTCGAAGAATTGCTTGTCGAGCTCCGGCTTCTCGGAGCGCCCGAACCCCGGCATGTCGACGAGGAGGCAGTGATGCTCCGCGGCGAACGCGGGAAGGTTCTGCTTGAAGTTGCTCCAGCTCGACGCGCCGGGTCCGCCGCCGTGGAGGAATACGACGGTCTCGCCGTTGGATGGGCCGGCCTCGTTGAAGTGGAGCAGAAGCGCGCCGGCTTTCACCGTGCGGCTCGTGTCCTCGAAGCTCAGCGTCGTCATCCCGTCGTCTCCCGTGCGAAGCGGTGTCAGACCATCGGATCGCCGCTCACGTCGATCCCGAGGAGCGCGCGGCCGTAGAGCGTCGCGGCGCGCTCGTAGTCGTTGATCGCGTGTTGGCGAGCGGCGTGAACGTCCCGCCAGAAGCGTTGAAGCGGGTGGCCGTCGCGCAGCACTCCACCGCCGCTCGACTCGAAGCAGAGGTCTGTCGCCTCGACGGCGCGACTCACGCCGTACGCCTGGTCGTGGCGCAGCCGCGCGCGCGTGAGGAGGTCCGGAACCTCGCCGCGCTTCGCCGCCTCGGTGACGTCGCCGATATTGCGCTCGAGCTGTAGCCACGCGGCGTCGACCATCGAATGGGCCTGGGCGAGCTTCACCTGCGAGTGCGGATCCTCGCGCGCGGCCTCTCCGTAGGCGATCTTGAATCGCTCCGACAGAACGTCGAGGTATGCGGCCAGCGCTCCGCGCGCGATCCCGAGTGCAGAGGCCGAAAGCGCCGTAGCGAAGACCGATGCAAACGGCAGCCGATAGATCGGAGACGTGTTGACCGCGTTGCCCGGGCTGTCGCAGCGAGCCGTGTCCGCGAACGAGAGCGTCCGGTGATCGGGTACGAAGGCGCCCTCGACGAGGATGTCGTTGGTCCCGCTGCCTCTGAGACCGACGGCGTGCCAGGTGTCGATGATCTCGTAGTCATTTCTGGGGAGCAGGAACGTCCGCATGTCCAGCTGTTCGGGGTTGCTGAAGTCGATGCCACCGAGGAATACCCAGTCGCAGTGGTCGGCGCCGCTCGAGTACGGCCAGCGCCCCGAGATCTCGTAGCCGCCTTCCACCTTCGTGACGCTTCCGACCGGTGCATACGTCGAGGCCACCATCACGCTGTCGTCGTCGCTCCAGACCTCTGCCTGGGCGGCATCGGGAAACAGTCCGAGCTGCCAGGGATGAACGCCGAGGATCCCGAATACCCATGCGCTCGATCCGCACACTTCGCCGATACGTCGCGCGGCGCGGTAGAGCACCACGGGCTCGAGCTCGAAGCCGCCGTAGCGCGCCGGCTGCAGTGCCTTCATGAGGCCCGCGCTGCGCAAGTCGTCGATGGTCTCGTCGGGAATACGGCGCAATGTCTCGGCGTCGTTCGCTCGCGCTTCGATGCGGGGGATCAGCGCCTCGATGGCATCGAGGTATTCGCCGGCCTTCACCTCATTCTCCCCGACCGAAATCCCAGCGGTGGCCCCAGAAGCTCGGTGCGGTGATCTCGCCCGTGGTCCAGGTAGCGTCGTCGACGTGGAGTCCCCCACAGCCCACCTCGACGTCGAAGCCCGACGGCGACCGCACGTAGAAGGACACCATCTGGTCGTTGGTGTGCTTACCGAGCGTCGCGCTCAGGTGGTAGCCGCCGGCCTGGACGCGGTCGAGCGCGTAGCCGACGTCATCGAGGCTCGCGAGCTCCAGCATGAAGTGGACGAGCCCGGTGGGATGCTCGATGGAAGCGAGGGCCAGGCTGTGGTGGCGCGGATTGCAGCGCAGGAAGGCCAGACTCACGGGACCCTGGTGGAGCTCGTCGCTCGTGCGGAAGCCGAGCACCTGTTCGAAGAACGCGCGACCCGCCTCGACGTCTGCCGCCGGAAGGACGACGTGACCCATCCCGAGATCGCCAGTCACGAAGCCCGCACCGCCGACGGGGGACACGAAGGGCCGGTGGTCGTAGATCGTGCCGTGGTAGAGCTCGTGGGGACTGCCCGTGGGATCGCGAAAGCGCACGACGTCGCGCGCGCAGCGGCTCGCTCGCAGCTCGTCGCTCCCCGCCTCGACGTCGATCCCCTCGCGCTTGAGGGCGTCGATGGCCGCCTCGAAGGCCGCCCGGTTCGCGAGCTCCCAGCCAACCGCCACGAGGTCCTCCGTGTCGCGTTCCTCCACGCGAACGCGCAGCGGGCGGTCGTCGCTGCGGAGATGGAGTGCCTTCTCGCCGTCGGCCGCCGGCGTCGCCATCAACCCGAGGGCGTCGCAGGCAAAGCGACGCCAGGCGTCGAGGTCGCGCGTGCCGATCACGACGTAGCCGAGGGTGCGAACGGTCATGGAGCCTCCCAGTGCAGCGCCCATCCTACACAACGCATCCGCGTGCGTGCCCGGCGTGTTGCTGGCATGGTTCCCGTATGAGTTTTCGCGATCGACTCCTGGCCGGTGAGCCGCTCTTTGGCACCGTCGTGTCGCTGCTCGCGGGCGCCGCCGGCTGGCTCCTCGGCGAGCTGCGCGGCAGCGACTGATCGGGCTCGCCGCGAAATCCCGGGTCGCGGCGTCGATCAGCGCAGGTCGTTCACCGGCGTGAGCCCAATGACCGCTCCCGACTCGATCGTACAGCGGTTCCCCACTTGCTAGGATCCACTCCAATGGTTGCCAAGAAAACCGCCAAGAAAACCGCCAAGAAGACCGCCAAGAAAACCGCCAGGAAGACGGCGAAGAAGAAGACCGCCGGCAAGGTCGGAAAGAAAGCGGGGAAGAAAGCCGCCAAGGCCAAGGCATCGTCGCTGGAAGTCAACATGGGCCATGTGTTCGCGCTGCGCCCTCGAGTCAATACGTCATTCAAGGCGGGCGACTTCCACGCCGCGAAATACCAGCTGCAGGACGAGCCCTACTCGGACATTTCGGAAGCGACGAAGGCCGTCGCCGAAAAGGCCCTGGAGCTGACCCACGGCGGTTCGAAGAAGACCGGCAAGCGGCGTTTCTAGTGTCCGGCAGAACCTAGAACGGGAGAGAGGTACTCATGACGTGGCGAGAGCGTTGTGGAGCCAAGCTCGTAGCCATCGAGACGGCGCTCGCACACGTCAAGTCCGGCGACGTCGTCGCAGTCTCTCCGTACACGACGACGCCGTACACGCTCTGCGAGGGTCTGAAGAGTCGCGTGCGCAAGGGGGGCCTCGATCGGGTGCGCGTCGATCACCTGGCGTCCCTCACATCGTGGACCGAGCCCGACCTCGCGGGCATCATCGAGCTCCACGACAACTACGCCACCCCGCCGAACCGCGTAGCGGCTCACGCCGGCGACATGGAGTATCTCCCGATCGGGCTCTGGCGCAGTTACGAGGCGCCCGCGGGCCTCGAGGCGAAACCCGACGTCTTCCTGGTGCCCGTGTCTCCCCCCGACGCCCACGGCTACTGCAGCTTTGGTCCGGGCGTGTGGCTCTCGCCCACTTTCGTCCGCAACTCGAAGCTCGTCGTCGCCGAGGTCCAGGAGGACTTCATCCGGACGTTCGGTGAGAACTACGTCCACGTCGACGAGATCGACTTCTTCGTCGAGGGCGTGATTCCCACCGGGGCAGCTCCTGGAGACGCGCCGAGTGACGAGGAGGTCTCGCAGGTCGAAGCGATCTGCACGCAAGTCGCGGTGGAGCTCGTCAACGACGGCGACACGCTTCAGATGGGCGTCGGAACCGTGTCTGCTGCCCTGGGTCCCTTCCTCGACTTCCGCAACGACCTCGGCGTACAAACGGAGCTGATCACCGGCGGCATCGCGGAGCTGGTCAAGAAGGGGGTCGTCAACGGGCGCCGAAAGTCGCTCCATCCGGGCAAGGTGGTCGGAAGCGCACTCGTCGCGCTGGATCCCTCCGAGCTGATGCAGATCCACGAGAACCCGGTCTTCGAACTCTACGACTTCGGCTACACCGACGACCTGCGCCGCCTCATCCAGCAGGACAACTTCGTGACGGTGAACAACGCGCTGGTCGTCGACCTGACCGGTCAGGTCTCCGCCGAGGCTTTCGACCACCGCCCCTACACCGGCGTGGGCGGCCAGACGGTCTTCATGATCGCGGGCGCCTATTCGCCGGGAGGAAAGTCGATCAGCGTCGTCCCGTCGAGCTCGATTCCGTCCGGATCCGACGCCCGCGTGTCGCGCATCGTCGACTGTCTGGCGCCCGGAACACCCGTCACGGTACCGCGCACCTACGTCGACTACATCGTGACCGAGTTCGGTATCGCGGAGCTACGGGGCAAGACCCTGAAGGGGCGGGCCCGCGCGCTCTGCGACGTCGCCCACCCCGATTTCCAGGACAGCCTGCGAGACCGCGCCCGAGAGCTCTATGGCGCGTAGCTTTCGATCCTAGCCCGCGGACTTCGCCGGTCCGAGCCGGTAGCGGATGGGCATGTGCTTGATGCCGCCGACCACACTCGAGCGGAGTCGCTCG
>JABSQW010000034.1:0-60824 GCA_013215605.1 Myxococcales bacterium | reverse complement strand
CCTCGGGACCCAATGTATCGCATCGAGTTCACGCCTCGGCGTCGACGACCGGGTGCCCGAGGCGCTCGCGGATGCGCGCTGACGCCGACGCTTCCCCGCGGCTCACGGGGCGTCGGCGCGTGACGGACCCGCCCACCACCACTCGGAAGACGAGATCCTCTACGTCATCGACGGTGCGATCGGACTCGGCACTCGCTGGTTCGAACCGGGCAGCGCACTCTTCATCTCCGCAGAAGCCCGCTACCAGATCCGCACGCGCGCCGCGGGCTACCGTTTTCTCAACTACCGTCGCGACGTGTCGAAGCAGGTCTACGATCCCGACGCTCCGCCGCAGCTCGAGAGCGCCCTCGCCCGCGGCGGAATCGAGGTCGGCGACCTGCGTTAGGAGGCCGGATTCACGCCGCCTGCGGGTTGAGCATGGCGCAGGCCTCGTGCACGAGTGCGACGGTCGAGCGCTCGTCCTGAACAATCGAGCGCAGCAACCACTGCGTCTCCTGGTCGTGATCGAGGCGGTCCGCCACATCGCAGATCGGCTTGAGGAGAACATCCGCGTCCGGGTAGCGCTGCGAGAACTCGAGCAGCTTCTGCGCGTCGCTCTTCTCGGTCGAGCTCAGACCCTTCATCGCCTTCTCCACATCCGCGGCGGGAATCTCGAAGGTCGGCTGCGCTCCCAGCTCGCGTAGACGCTGTTCCAGCAGCCGCGCGTGCATCCCCTCGCGCTGCTGAATCGTGCGCAATGCGCCGCGCACGCAGTCGGTCGTGCACACCTCGATCCAGGCACCGATCGAAGCCTCGCCCAGGGCCTCGCCGGCGCGGAAGCCATCGAGGAGCTGGATCACCTCGTCGCGGGATGCCGCGCCGCTGACCGCCTTCGAGACACGGTCTTCGAGGGCCTGAAGGCGCTCGCAGATCGCCTCCTGCTGCGCCGCAAGTGTGTTGATTCCCTGCTCGATTCGCTCGAGTGCTGCCTCGGACATGTCGATCCCCTTTCTTCTTGTGGGTTCATCGTATAGGACGCGATGCGCGAGCGGCAAGAAACCGATGGCGCGCGGAGCCCGAGCCGCCCTGCGGGCTCTCGGTGCGGTAGGGAAGGGAAGAGCGACCTTGTGGGGCGGCGGGTTGCGCTCTTTCGCGCCCCTAGGTCCCCGATGCGAGGAACGGCGCCACGAACGAGACGATTCGATCCGCCGCCAGGCGGTGCCCGTCGGCGTCGAAGTGGTCGTCCATGTCCAGGTACAGGTCCTCGGCCACGCGCTCCTCGAAGACCGGCAGCAGATCGAGCATCGCGATCCCGCGTTCCTCGCAGAAGCGCGCCACGAGTTCCTGGGGGCGCCGCGAGGTCAGGGTCCGCTCGTCGACGCGGAACGTCAGCTTCCGGAAGAACTCGAAGCGCGAGTCGTTGATCTGGATGGATCGGGGGAAGACCACGACGAGGAGCCGGGCCTTGCGTGCCCGCGTCTCCTCGTGGATCGCCGCCAGCAGCTCGCGGGTCTTCAGCCAGGCGCGCTGGTTCGCCGCCGATTCCATCAGCAGATTGTCGAGGAGGTAGTCGGGGTTGCGCAGCGCGGCCCGCAGGAGCCAGGGATTGACGCGCCGCGCCTTGGCCGCCTCGACCATCTCCGGATCGATGCCGGCCGCCTCGAAGCGCGCCCAGTCGAAGCTCCGATCCTCGGCGGGATGCTTGCGCAGATAACGCCAGAGGTAGAGTCCGTCGAGCCGTTCTCCGCCGGTCCCCGGGCTCACCTTCGGCGGGCTCGGCCTGGGCGGGCTGGGCCGGATGGCCGTTCCCCGCTGACGCGGGTTGAACTGGGGGTTGTTCTGCACGTCGGTCAGATCGTTCCCGACGTAGTACCCGAGCAGCACGGCGTCCGGGCGGGGCTCGTCCCCGGCGCCCTTCAGCTGCTCCAGGTACTCGAACGGTCCCTTCCCGTTGACAGCCAGGTTGCGCACGGCGATCCCGCTCTCTGCAAGGCCCTCGGCGACAAGGCGACCGGTCAATCCGTACGGTACGAAGAACGAGTCCCCCAGGACGAGAACCCGGCGGTCGGCGTCGCGCCAGAGCCGCTCGGATTCGCGCTCGGCGTACGCTTCGTTCCAGACGACGCCGACCCGCAGAAGTACCGCCGCGCCCGCCGCGCCCGCCGCGCAGAGCAGGAACGTAACGAGAACCGAGGCGACAATGAGGAGCAGCTTTCCGGTACGACCTCTCATCGCTGACTCGACATCACCGCTCCGAATGGACCCGCCGCTGCGTCCCACGAGGAAACTCTACACACGACCTTTCGGCGCTCGCCCCGTGCGGCGGATTCCAGGAGGCCGAGGGAAGCCTGGCGATTGTACAGCCTGCACGTTCGAGCCATGCGCCACATCGGCCACTCCACGAACCTGCGCGGTCCCTGAACTTCGACGACGCCGACGCCTGGGTGCTCGAGGGTGGCTACGACGCGAACCCCGGCTCGCGGAAATGGACCGAGACGGCGTCGATGCCGCGACGTTCTATCCGACACCGCGTCTCTCCCACTACCTGTTCGCCACGAAGGATCGCGAGTTCCACCTCGCGCAGATCCGCGCCTACAACGACTCGCTCCTCGGACGACGCTGGAAACACGGAGACGCTTCGTCGGTGTAACCTGTGCCGCATGAATGCCTCGGACCCGCAGTGGCGCGACGAGTGGACGCTCGGCGACAGCTTCATCCCGGCCGCCCGCTACACGAGTGCTGCGTTCTTCGCTCTCGAGATGGAGCGATTCTGGCCGCGCGTGTGGCAGATCGCCGGTCGCCAGGACGAGCTCCGCGAGGCCGGCGACTTTCTCGAGTACCGCATCGGCGCACAGTCGATTCTCGTGGTGCGAACGACCGGCGGTGCGCTGAAGGCGTTCCACAACGTCTGCCGCCACCGCGGCCGTCGCCTCGCGAGCGGTTGCGGGCACTTCGAGGGCCGCTCGATCCGCTGCCCCTACCACGGCTGGTCGTGGAACCTCGAGGGCGAGAACGTCCACGTCTTTCACGCCGACGAGTTCGACGCGAAGTCCCTCCACCCCGATCAGCTGCACCTGGTCGAGTGTCAGGTCGACACCTGGGGCGGCTTCGTGTGGATCAACCTGGATCCGCAGGCTCCGCCGCTTCACGAAACCATCGGTCCCGCCACCCGCCACCTCGATCCCGCCGCCCTCGACCGCATGAGCGTGCTCTGGCACAAGCAGGTGCGGCTCCCGGTCAACTGGAAAGCGGCCCTCGACGCGTTCGTCGAGTCCTATCACGTCCCGGCCGTGCACCCCGAGTACCCTGAGCTCGGCACGGACATCACGCAGTTCGTCTACCACGACGACGGAGGCGGCCACTCCCACTACGGCATTCCGCTCAGCGCCGGCAAGGACGCTCCTGAAAACCCCGACGTCGATCCCCGCGAACTCTTCCACCGCTACGTGTCCTACACGATCGACGAGATCGGGGCGATGTACACCGAGAAGGATCGGAGGCTCACCGAACGGCTGCGGACGCTCCCTCTGCCGGAGGGTTCGAACATCGGCGCGGAGTACACGAAGGCGCTCTACGCCTACGCCGAGCAGGCGGGCATCGATCTGCCCGCACCGACCCCCGAGGATTTCGAGCACCTCGGCGGAAACTTCGTCTTCCCCCACTTCTTCACCCTGCCAACCCTCGGCAACGCCCTCGCCTATCGGGCGCGACCGATCGATTCGAAGCTGACGCTGTGGGACGTGTGGTCGCTCACGATCCTCCCGAAGGGCGAAGCGGATCGCCCTCCGGCGCCCCAGGCCGTCGACTGGCGCAACGCTTCCGAAGTGGGGCACGTGCTCCACCAGGATTTCGCGAACCTCGCGGAAGTCGGAAGCGGCATGCAGTCGCAGGGCTTCGAAGGCCTGCGAATCAATCGGCGCCAGGAGATCGGGATCCTCGCGATCCACCGCGAGATCGACCGCTACCTGGGAGCACCGCGCGACTGAGGGCCGGCATCGTGTTCGTCGACCTCGACGATGCCGCGCCCGAATTCCGCACGTGGCTCGGCGACGCCCGCAACGCTCTCGACGCCGAGATCGACCGCCGCGGTTAAGCGGACGGCGTCCCAGTCCTGTACCGAGTACGATAAGGACTCGAACGGATACGGCGTCGACTCGCGACGCGAGGAGGTCTCGGTGAAGGATCGGGTCATCCGCGGTGGAACGTTGGTGGACGGAACCGGGGCCGAACCCCGCGAGGGCGACGTCGCGATCGAGAACGGCGTCCTCACCGAAGTCGGATCGGGCCTCGCCGACGGCCAGCTGACCTGGCGGCACGGAGAACACACGGGAGCGCTGCCGGGTCGCCTGATCCGCCGGGCGCAGAGCGCGTAGGAAACGCAGAGCCCACCGCCGTGAATCGCCTGACCGACCGCGTCGCGATCGTCACCGGCTCGGGATCCGGCATCGGCCGGGCCACGGCGCACGCACTGGCCCGCGAGGGTGCGAGCGTCGTCATCGCAGACCTCGACGCCGAGTCGGCGACGACCGTCGCGGAGGAAATCACGGAGACCGGCGGACGCGCCCTCGCCCACCGGGTCGACGTCTCGGACGAAGTCGGGATCCGCGCAATGGTCGAGGCCGCCGTCGACGCGTTCGGCGGACTCGACATCCTCCACAACAACGCGGCCGCCCTCGGTGACACGAGCCCCGGGCGCGACGTCGACGTCGCGTCGATCGACGTCGAGGTGTGGGACCGCGCCATGGCCGTGAATCTGCGCGGTGTCATGCTCGGGTGCAAGCACGCGATTCCCCGTCTCCTCGAGCGCGGCGGGGGATCGATCATCAATACCTCGTCGGGATCCGCGTTGCGCGGAGACCTCACGATTCCCGCCTACGCGGTCTCGAAGGGGGGCGTCAATACGCTCACGCTCTACGTGGCCGCGCAGTACGGCAAGAGCGGAATCCGCTGCAACGCCATCGCCCCGGGTCTGATCCTCTCGCATCCCGTCGAGCGTTTTGGCGGAGCCGACTACGTGGCCATGCTCCAGGAGCACCACCTGACGCCACGGGTCGGCACGCCCGACGACATCGCAAACGCGGTGGTCTTTCTCGCGTCCGACGAGGCGAGCTTCATCACGGGGCAGATCCTCTCGGTCGACGGCGGCATCCTGAGCCACGCGCCGCCATACGCGGATCTCAGGAGACTGTCGGGCGACTGATCTCCGCGTCAGCGCCCCGGTAGATGGGAGAGCAGGTCGTCGCGCACCTGTCGATCACCGAGCTTCCAGACGACGCCGTCCGTGAAGGAGTGGCGGATGTCGACGAACGTGAAGATCGCCACCGGGAGGAAGCGTAGTCGCTCCTCTCCCCCCAGTTCGACCGCCGGGACCTGGACGATGTTCGGCAGCTGGATGACCAAGAGCCCCGCGACGATGGCAACCTCGCGCGAATCCTCCGACGAATCAAGGCCGTTGACGCGCGCGACGCTGGCCGTCATAACGGAACGGTTCGCGCCGCGCGCCGCGCGCCGATGGAGTTCGCATGTATCTGAATTCGTTCTCGGATGGGCTCACACCGCTCGACATGACGACCCTCGAGGAGTTCCAGAGCCTGCTCGCGAGCGCGCGCGACCTGGGCATTCCGCACGCCACCGACGTGCGGTACCACTCGCGCAACACGGTGATCTCCCACCAGCGTTTTCACTTCCTCGAGTGGGGCGAGCCCGGCGCGACGCCCGTCGTACTGCTCCACGGCGGAAACCAGTCCGCCCACTCCTGGGACCTCGTGAGCCTGCACCTCGCGGACCGCTACCACGTATTCGCTCTCGATCAGCGCGGCCACGGCGACTCCGAATGGAACCGCGGAGCCGACTATTCGATCGAAGCGATGGCCCGAGACGTCGAGGGTTTCCTCGCAGTCTGCGGCATCGAGCGCCCCGTGATCTTCGGGCACTCGATGGGCGGCATGGTGGCACTGGCCCTCACTCATCAGCGTCCGAAGCTCGCGCGCGGAGCTGTCCTGGTCGACGTCGGTCCGGAGATCAGTGAAAGCGGCACCCGGTTGATCGGCGAGTTCGTGCACAAGAACATCGAGTTCGACGACATGGAGGAGTTCCTCGACCGCGTCGAGAAGTACGACCCCTACCGCACGCGCGTGCACATGCAGCGGACGCTCAAGTACAACCTGCTGCGCCGCGCGGACGGCCGCTACGTGAGCAAGACCGACCGCCGCCGCTTCCTCTCCAAGGACGAGCAGGACCGCCCCAGACTGCGCGGTGCTCCGGGACTCGACGAGCTCGGCGACATGAAGTTCCCCGTCCTCGTGGTGCGCGGCGGCGATTCGAACGTGCTCCTCGAGGAACCCGCCGAGCGATTCGCCGCAGCACTTCCAGAGGGTCGCCTCGTCACCGTTCCCGACTGCGGGCACAACGTGCACTCCCAGAACACCCTCGGTTTTCTCGATGCAACCGCGCTCTTTCTCGACGCGCTTCAGGACCGCGAGACCGAACGGGCGTGAGACGCACACTGCGATTGCTCCACACCTCCGATGTCCACATCGGGGAAGGAAGCCGGGCCGACCTGCGATTGCGCGGCCTGCGCCGCGTCGTCGATGTGGCCCTCGATCGCAGCGTGGACGCGCTCTTGATCGCAGGCGATCTGTTCGACGAATCACGGGTACCCGACGAACAGATCGACGAAGCGATGGCCGAGCTCGCGCGTCTCGACCTCCCGACGGTGGTCACGTGCGGCAACCACGACGCCCTCGGCTCGCCGACGATCTACGATCGCGTGGCGCTGTCGGATGCCGGTACGCACATTCGCTTCGCCGCCGAGCCCGAAGGCGAGTATTTCGTCTTCGAGGGGATCGACCTGGCCGTGTGGTCGCGGAGCATGGTCGTGCACGACCCGGACAATCTTCCCCTCGACGGCTACGCCCCGCATCCGGGCGACCACTGGCGCGTCGTCCTGGCCCACGGCCACCACGTCGACGACGCGACGGACGAGAGCCACCGCTCGTCCCGAATCAGCGCCGCCGACATCGCCGCCCTCGAGTGCGACTTCGTCGCCCTCGGCCACTGGCACCGCTTCTTCGACGCCAGCACGGGGAACGTGCCAGCGTTCTACTCGGGATCGCCGTCGGAGTCGGGCGGGTCGTTCGCTTCGGCGAATCACATCACGCTTTCGGTCGAGCACGGGGCCTTGGTGGAGAGGATTCCGCTGGGCGATCCGCCCTGAGGAGCCGAGAGGTGGCGGGAATCGAGAGCGACCCTCTGTTCGGCAACCCCGAGCAGATCGAGAGGACCGACCCGAGCGAGTACTATCTGCGGTTCAATTTTCTGTTCGAAACCACGACCGACCATTACGACTGGATGAACCGGATGATCGCGATCGGCACGGGACGCCGCGTCGCGGACGGCATCGACTACGAGGTGTTCGAGATCCTCTGAGTTTCCGTCGTGCACCGCGTGCTCGGCGTGCCCGACCGAACCCAAGGAGACCCGATCCATGGCGGATTCCGAGCTGCGCGCGAAGGGGAAGCAGATCTTCGAGGACGTGACCCAGGTCCCGGCGTTCGAGCCTAGCGATCCCTTCACGGCGGCGAACCTCGACCAGTGCTTCGGTGCCCTGTGGAGCCGACCGGGGCTCACGCGCCGCGAGCGACGCTTCCTTTCCCTCGCCACGGTAGGTGCGCGCGGGATGGACCAGGAGGTGATGTTCCACGTCCGGGGTGCGTTGAAGAGTGGCGACATCTCGTCGGCGGAGATGATCGAGATCATCCTGCACGTGACGCAATACGCCGGCTGGCCGTGCGGCGCCGTGATGTACCGCCACTACCGCGATGTCTGCGAGGACCTCGGTCTCGAGGTGCCCGGGCCCGACGAGAGCTGATCACCCGAACGCACTCATCCGGAGACACATGCTTTTGGGAGACGCCATGGCCACGGAATCGCTGACCTTCGAGACGTCCGGTCACGTCGCCCGCGCGACGTTGAACCGACCCGATGCCCTCAACGCCCTCGACGCGGGACTTCTCGGCGAGCTCGCGAACGTCTGCGAACAGGTGAATGCCGACCCGACGATCCGCGTCGTCGTCTTCACCGGGGCCGGTCGCGCGTTCTGCGCCGGCGGTGACGTGAAGACCGCGAACTTCGCCAACTCGAAGGGAACGCCCACGGCGCAGAAACCCGAGGACCACTGGGCGGCCAGGCTCCTCGCGATCCAAAAGCCCACGATCGCGGCCGTCAACGGTGTCGCCGCGGGAGGCGGGCTGTCCCTCGCGCTCGCCTGCGACCTGCGCGTCGCATCGGACCGGGCGCGCTTTTCGGCAATCTTCGCCCGGATCGGCATGTCGGTCCTCGACGGTGCCGGTTGGCTCCTCAGCCGGGCCGTGGGTCACGCGAAGGCCCTCGAGATGCTCTTCACCGCCGACATGATCGACGCCGCCGAAGCGGAGCGGATCGGCCTGGTGAATCACGTCGTCGAGCACGACGCGCTCCTCGACGAAGCGCACTCTCTCGCGGACCGCATCGCCGCCAAGCCGCCCGTCGCCCTCGCCCTCTCGAAGCGCGTCGTCTACGGCGCGATCGGCAAGACCTACCTCGAGCACCTGCCAGATCAATGGGCCGCGCAGGCAGAGAACCTGCGGCTCGCCCGCCACGACATCCTCGAAGGCGGCCGGGCGTTTCGCGAGAAGCGCGAGCCGATCTTCCGCGGCCTCGAGGTAGACCTCCCAGAGGACCCAGAGCGCTGAACGCCGCGCGAAAAGCGAGCGGGCAGCCGGCGTCGCGCTCAGTCCTGCTTCGAGAGCGGGGCATCGATGCCCCCGGTCGCGATGCGAGCGCCATTGATGGAGCCCGACTCGTCCGCCTCGAAGCGAATCGTCGTGCCCTGCGAGAAGAAGGCGCCGTCGCCCATCTCGGTGAGCACGCCCGCGGCGCCTCCCGCGCGACCGATCGTCAGAGCCGAACCGCGTCGTCCGATGACGATCTCGATGCCCACCACCGGAACCGCGTAGGTTCCCGTGTAGCGATCGAGCCGGTGCGTGACGTCGAGAGCTCTCAGCTCCGCGACCGTCCACGGGAGCCTTCTCGATTCGGTCTCCGCGCGGATCCGCGCCACCGTAGCGGGTGCGACGGGATCCTCCGCGTGCCCCCAGGAGCGGCGCAGGTGAGTGAGCAGTCCCGCCAGGGTCTCGTCATCGAAGCGCGCATCGTGGCCGTGTCCCGGCATCGTGAGATTCCACTCCCTGCCATCGATGCGGAGGGGCCCCGTGATGCCGCCGAGTGCGATGCGCACGAGCCAATCGTCGGCGTCGCGCACCCAGGGCGAGCCCACGAGTGAAGGGGCGAGTCCTTTGATCCCGCGCCCCAGGGAGCCGTGGCAGGTCCCACAAGTTTGCGCGAACAGTGCGCGACCGCGCTCTCGACGCGCGGCTTCGCCGGGCGTGAGGGGGCGTGCGCCGCCCGGGATGGGATCACCCGGCCACGTCACGTGTCGCCGCACCCGGGCGAGCGCGCTTCGCGTGGCGTCGCTCGCCGGGCGATCGGCAGCGAAGAGCGGGTGCGCTTCACCGAGTTCCACGCGCCGGCTGCCCGGCTGACCTTGAGCCGCCGCGATGCCGTCGAGGATCGCCAGCCGCTGCCAGTCTTCGCCCAGCCCCTCCGCGAGGTCGAGCAGCCGAGCCACGTCGGCGGCGGGGTCGGGGCCCACCTGTGCGCCGAGATGGACGGTGAGGGCGAGCGACTCGATCCACGCGCGAAGCGGCTCATCGGGCGTTTCGCGACCGGCGCGCTCGATTTCGCGCCGCAGCGCCTCGTACTCGAAACCGCCGAGGCCCGACAACGCCGCCTGCACCTCCAGCGGATCGCCCCCGCGTCCCGCGTCGAGGAGCCGATCGACGGGGCGCTTCTCGGGCGGAAGCGATCCGAGCGAGTGGAGCGCCTGGAGCCGCACGGACCCGTCGCCGTCGTCGAGCATCGCTGCGATGAGGTCGACGAAAACGATGTCGTCGCGGTCGAACAGCACCTCGCCGACGCGGAGCCCGACCTTGCGCACCTCCGGGTCCGGGTCGCGCAGCGCGCGTTGCCACGTCGCGACGTCGAGAGCGCGAAGCTGCTCGAGCGCGAAGAGCGCGTGTCGGCGTCCGAGGGCTCCGAAGTCGTCGAGCCGGTTCAGTGCGACCACGGCGTCGCCGCTGCCCGCGTGCGCGATGCGACGCTGCGCGCGGTCGCGCGTCCAGCCGTTCGGGTGGTCGAGGCCAGCGAGCTGCTGCGCGAGGGTCTCGAGGGGCGGCGGGCGGCGCTCGACCGGCCGGTCGTTGCGCACGATGCGCCAGATGCGCCCCGTCTCGCCGGGCGGAGCGAGACCGTGCTCCCCCACGTAGTCGCGCAGGTGGTCCGAGACGAAGAGCGCGTGCTGGATCACGCCGCGGTACATGTCGATCACCCAGATCGCGCCATCGGGTCCGACGTTCGCGCCGACCGGGCGAAAGCGCTCGTCGGTGGAAGCGAGGAACTCGCGCTCCCGCCACTCGTCGTCGGGGTAGAGGCGGTGTTCGCCGCGCAGCTCGGTGCCCACGCGCTCGATGGCGAAGTGAGCGACGGCGTGCCCGACCGCTTCGGGGATGAACGCGTCGCCGACGAAGTCGGGTCCGTACTGGTCGCCGCGTTGGATTGCGAGGCCGCTCACTGCGGTGGGTCCGGCCTGACGCCCGTCGGCGCGCAGCGAGCCCTCCACGTACGCGCGGTTCAGTCCGGGGGCCACGCGAATCCCGAAGACCTTTTCGCCCTCCGAGAGCGCGACATACACGCCGGGTTTATCGATGCGCGTGCCCGTCGCGTGGTGTCGTGTCGCGTACTCCGCGGGGAAGGCATCTCCGTACAGGAAGCCCGAGTTGTGGTTGTAGTAGAGGCGACCCGCGTCGTCCTGGGCGATGCCCCACTGACCGCGGCGGGCGGTCTCTCCGACTTCGAGCGACACGCCGTCGCGCCGGAGCCTGAATCGCCGCGACGACGCCGCGTTGTAGATCCAGCCGTCGATTCCCGCGACCAGTCCGTTCTCCTTGTGCTCGGGGTTGCCGTCGTCGGCCGCATACGCCGCGAGACGGGTCTTCTCGTCGCAGCGCCGGTCGCCGCTCGTGTCGCGGCACAGCCACAGGTCGGGCGGCGAACCGACGAGCACGCCTTCGGGCACGACCGCCACCGCGCGCGGCAGCACGAGGCCGTCGAGAAAGACATCGCGGCGATCCATGCGCCCGTCGGCGTCGCTGTCTTCGAGGACGACGACCCGTCCCACCGGTCGGTCCTCGCCCGTCCCGTCGATGTCGGGCATGAAGCCCCGCATCTCCACGACGTAGAGGCGACCCGCGTCGTCCCAGTCCATGGCAACCGGGTCGACCACGAGGGGCTCTGCGGCCACGAGTTCCACGCGAAAGCCCGGCGCGACGCGAAACGCTCGAAGCGCCGCCTGGGCCGACAGTACCGGAGAAGGTGGAACGTCGATGCTCGCGAGAATCTCCTCAGGGGTCGGGCCGCGCAGGAGCTGCCATGCGGCGACCGAGATCGCGATGGCGACAAACCCGACGAAGAGCGATCGGCGCATGCTGCGAAGCATACGCACAAACCCTCCGTTCGGAGGAGACGGACAACGATCGGGGTGGGTCTGCGATGGACGTTGGCACGGCCTCAGAAATCCAAGACGGTCCGGGCGGTGTCCATCAGAGGGGGGTCCCCCGCTTCAGGTCAGCCTGGGAGAGAGGCGCAGACAGCCCCACGCCCGTCGTCATTTCGATGGGTCCAGCACTGAGTCGGAGCGGTCGCCGACATCGCCCACGCAGCGCTTTTCCGGGAGCTCTCAGATCCAGCCCAGCCGCGCCAACCGCGCGCCGGGGACCGATGTTTCCACGAGCGACTGCGGCACCCCCTAAAGCGCGACTAGAACGCCAGTTTAGGGATGGCGTGCCCGGTTGAGGTTCCGTATCCCTGACGAGAAACAGAATATTAGTTCTTGTTTTACTGGTGCATCCTGCTCCACGGCGCGCAGGATTCACCAGCAGCCGGAACGATTCTTGTTCCCATGAAAATCCAGATACTTGGCGGTGCTTCCGCAGCCTCGAGTGTCAAGACCGGCGCAAAATACACCAGTCGATGACGGAACGCGGATTCGACGAAGCATCGGTCATCCTGCGCAACCTGTTGTCCGAGAAGAGAAAAGTGGAAAGTGCGGCTCTCGTGAAGCCTTGGCACCCAATATGCACTGAAACTACTCGCGACTCGGCTCCCGAGATCGCCAATGCAGAGGACCCAGCATGCTCAACCGACTCTTCGTCGTCTCCGTAAGGCTCCGCGTTTTCCTCGCCGGCCTGGGGATTCTCGGACTCATCGCACCGCCCGCTGACGCGGCGCTCAAGAAATATGCCCTTCACGGGCCCTCCCTGATCCACTACGACAACACTTCGCCCGAGGTGTCCACGGTCGACTCTCAGCACAATCCGGGTGAGGTGGTTCTCATCGACGAAACCGGCCCGGACCCGGTCCTCAAGAAGCTGTTGAGCATTGCCGGATCGCTCGACAACACGGGGGTTACGGTCGTCGTCCCGTCGCTGTCGGGTGGGTTCATCTTCATCCGGCAGAGATCGTCCGCCGGCCCGGGTCCCAACCAGAGCGGTACGGGGAGCACCGCCTCGAGTATCAACTGGGGCAACGTGACGAACTGGACGCTCACTGGCGGTACGTTCTGTCACGCGATCCCGTCCTACATCTGCGACCTCGCCGGCCGGGTCGAGCTGGAGACCGTCCCACCGCCGCTGAACTCGACGAACTACGACTTCGGAACCTGGACCTTCCACGGCACCGGCTTCTCCCTGGGCGAGTACATCTCGCGCACGTCGACGGACGCGACCGGCAACTCGCAGGTCGTATTTCGCGGCTCGCTTCGCCCGGACGCCACCGTACCGGCGCTCCCGCTGCTCGGCATCGGCGCCGTGGGAATCAGTGTGATCGCGATGGGCGCGGCTTCGGCTCGACGGCGCAAGTCCTAGCACCTTTCGCAACGCTTGGTTCATGAGGCCGGGGGCGGCTCGCCCCCGGCCTCAGCCATTTCAGCGGCCGTGATCCCACGCCGGCGGTCCCGCCCCCGTCTCGAGTGGTAATGTGAGCGCGTCTCGAGCGGAGGGAGCCGCGTGTCCGGAGCAACAGCGGAGCTGATCGAGCGCGTGCGCAGCCTGGTCCCGCTGCTCGCGGAGCACGCTGCAGAGGCCGAGCGGATCCGTCGGCCGGTTGATTCCGTGATCGAGGCGCTCCGCGACGCGAGCGTCTTCGATCTCATGGTTCCGGCCACGTACGGCGGGCTCGGCCTCGATCTCGATACCTTCGTCGAGGTGGGACTCGCGTTGGCGGAGGGCGACGCGTCGACCGCGTGGGTGACGACGTTCTACATCGAGCACAACTGGATGCTCTGTCACTTTCCGGAGGCGTTCCAGAAGCAGTTGTACGCGAACCGCAGCCACGTCCTCGCGCCCGCGCTCCTGGTACCGAGCGGAAGCGCCGAGCCCGTCGACGGCGGATTCCGTGTGAGCGGTCGCTGGCACTGGGGAACCGGTGTCATGCACGCCGAGTGGGTGATCGTGGCCGCCCCCCTTGCGCGAGCCGACGGCTCCTCCGAGTTCCGCTTCTTCACCCTGCCGCGTGACGCAGTCGAGATCGAAGACGTCTGGCGCGTCGACGGCATGTCGGGCACCGGCAGCAACGACATCCGGATCGACGCTGCCTTCGTACCCGCGGAACGGAGCCTCCCGATCGCGCTGCTCGGCGCGGGGGACGGTCCCGGCGCGCGGCTCCACGGCACCCCGTTGTACCGCACCCCGATGATCCCGATTCTCGTACTGGCGGCCTCGATGCCCGCCGTTGGCCAGGCCAACGCTGCACTCGCGCGCTGCCGCCAGGAGATGCGAGAGCGCATCCGCTTCGGGAGTACCTCGAAACAGGCCGAGAAGCCCGCGCTCCAGATTCGCCTCGCTCAGGCGGAAGTCGAGGCGCGTCTCGCAGAACATCTGCTGCGCGAGATCGCGAGCGAAGTCATGTCGCTGCGGGCCGCGGCAACGCCCGGCGACCGCGCGCGTTGGGCCGCGTCGGGCGCGTACGCGGTCCATCAGAGCCGGAGGGTGCTCGAGTCCCTCGCCGACGCGAGTGGCGGGTCCGCGCACTTCGAGCAGCATCCGCTGCAGCGCGCCGTCCGCGACGTCCGCGCGCTGTCGAGCCACGTCATCTTCGACCTCGACGATCGGCTCGAGACCCACGGGCGCGCCATGCTGGGGTTCGAACCAAGCGGCTTGATCTAGCGGTCTGGCCAGCGGCTTTCGGAGTACCCTGGGCATCCCACTGGCCATTTTCCGGATTCGCGCGATCGGAATCGAGAATGCAGAAGCGCGGGTGTGCGCCCCAGCAACGGGAGTCCTCGACGTGAACACGGAAGAACTCGCCAGCTTCGACGCCACGGCCCAGGCGGAGCTCGTAGCGAGCGGTAGCTGCTCGCCTGCAGAGCTGGTCGACGCCGCAATCGAACGGATCGAACGCGTGAACCCCCAGCTCAACGCGGTGGTCATCCCCCTCTTCGACCGCGCGCGCGAGGAGGCGCGGTCGCCGCAACTCCCTCACGGCCCCTTTCGCGGAGTTCCCCTGCTCCTCAAGGATCTCGGCTGCCACGTGGCGGGAGTGAGCGTCTACGCTGGCACGAAATTCCTCCGCGATCGCAAGTGGATCTCGCACACGGACAGTTTTCTCGCGCAGCGATTTCGCGCCGCGGGCTTCGTGTTCATCGTAAAGACCAACACGCCGGAGCTCGGGCTCTCCCCGACCACCGAGCCCGACACCTTCGGCCCCACCCGGAACCCGTGGGATCCGAACCGGATCGTCGGCGGTTCGAGCGGGGGCTCGGCGTCGGCGGTCGCAGCCGGACTCACCCCCCTCGCGCACGCCGGCGACGGTGGCGGCTCGATCCGCAACCCGGCGGGAGCCTGCGGACTCGTGGGCCTGAAGCCGACGCGCGGCCGCACGAGCAGCGGCCCCGAAACGGGCGAGGGCTGGGCGGGCTGTACGACCGAGCACGTCATCACGCGAAGCGTCCGCGACACGGCGGCGGTGCTCGACGCCGTCGCGGGACCCGGTACCGGCGATCCCTACTTCGCCACCCCACCCACGCGTCCCTACCTCGAGGAGCTCGATCGCGATCCCGGACGCCTTCGCATCGGCTGCTTCACGCACAACGAGCACACCCCCGCCCACGCGGACGCCATCGCCGCCGTCGCCGCCGCGGCGCGCCTGCTCGTGGAGCTCGGCCACGACGTCGACGAGGCGTATCCGCGCGCGCTCGACGAACCGGATCTCGGTGCGTTCACGTCCACGGCCGTCTCGGCCTCGGTGGCCAAGGAGCTGCAGGGTATGGCGCACAACGCCGGCGAGCGCGTGACCGCAGACGACATCGAGCCCGCAACGTGGGCAATGGCCAAGCGCGGCTGGTCGCTCAGCGCGGCGGACTATCTCGAGGCCGTGGATGCGCTGCACGCGTACGGTCGACGCCTGCGCGGCTGGTGGCGGGAGGGCGAGGGCGAAGAGGGATTCGACATCCTCGTCACCCCCACCATGGCCGAGCCGGCGCCGCCGATCGGCGAGGTCAAGGGCGCGTCGATCGATCGCATCATCCGCCTCGTCCCGTACACGATGCCCTACAACGTATCGGGTCAGCCGGCGATTGGACTGCCACTGCACTGGACCTCGGAGGGTCTTCCGATGGGGATTCAGCTCATCGCCCGCTACGGCGGCGAAGACCTGCTCATCCGGCTCGCGTCGCAGCTCGAGCGGAAGCAACCCTGGGAGCACCGACGGCCGGCAATCCACGCCTGAGCCGAGATCCCGCCGGAGCGCGTCAGCGTGCGTCGAGCACGCTCCGCAGATGTTTCAGGGCAGCCAGGTGACCGTGCGCGTCCAGTCCGCCGCCGAGCGTTCGCATGCAGAGGTGGCTGACACCGGTGGCCTCCCGCGCCTTCACGATGCTCGTCCACTCCGCCTCGCTTCTCCCGTGAATGCCGACGCCACTCTCCGCGCCGATGTCCGAGGACCTGCGCCCGGCGGCCTCGGCGAAGCCATCGATCGTCGCGCGTAGCGCCGCGTAGTCTTCGGGCGAGCAGAGAGCGAACCAGCCATTGGCGTGCTCTCCGATGCGTTGCAGGACCGAGCGAACGGGGGCGGCGGCGCCGCCGATCCAGATCGGGATGGGTCGCTGCACGGGCAGCGGGTCGATTCCGGTAGCGTGCAACCGGTCGAACTCGCCTTCGAAGGTGACCGCGGGCTCGGTCCACAGCCGCTTGAGAAGCTGTATCTGCTCCGTGCAGCGGCGACCGCGTGTCGCGAAGTCCTGACCGAGCGCCTCGAACTCGTCGCGACTCCCACCGACGCCCGCGCCCATGCGCAGGCGCCCCCCCGAGAGGAGATCGACCTCGGCGGCCTGCTTCGCGACCAGTACGGTCTGGCGCGCCGGTAGAACGATCACGGAGGGAACGAGTTCGATCGACTCGGTACACGCCGCGAGGTAGGCGAGCAGCGTGAACGGCTCGTGGAGGTGTCCGGAATCCGGACGCGCGATCTGCTCGGGGATTCGCAGATGGGTGAAACCGAGTTCTTCGGCGAGCTGGGCGAAGTCGCGAATCGCAGCGAGATCGTCTTTGAGCTCTCGGACCGGAAGTGAAACACCGATTCTCATGGGACTCAGTGTACACACTGCTGCGGCCCGACCTCGTTCACGGTGTGGAGCGTCAGCAACTCGCGCGCGACCCACGAGTGCGGGGTCGAGAACTCCGCCAGCTTCGAGGCGTTCTGGACGCTCGTCGGCACGCCGACGCCATCAGCGGACCGGACGGTCGGTCGGCCCGCCATCGAGAACGAATTGGTAGACACGGACCGATCCGTACGACACGCCGGCGCTCACGCGACCGGGGTGGCCCTGCTTCGCGAAGCCCTCGCGAATCCGTGCGGCAATGTCCGCGGCGCCGCGCTCCGAGCCGCGAATGAGCAGCCACGCCCCAGCCTGCCGCAACACCAGTTCGATCTGTGCCGCGGAGAGGGCAGCCGACCGCGAGCGGCGAAGCGGCGAGACGCTCCGCTCGGGCGGCGTCAGCGCATAGAGCGTGGCGACGGGAAGCAGCGAGAACTCGTAGAGCGCGCTCTTCGTCGCGTAATCCTTCGACCTGAGCCGGTCGGACTCGATCAGCCCCGACCGCAACAGCACCGGCAGGTCGCGGTGCTCGCGGTCGGCATTGATGTGCGACACCGCCGAGCGCCAACCTTCGCCGACCCGCGGTGCGATGCGACCTTCGACCGCCCAGCGCCCCAGCGGACTCGCGATCACACACAGCGACGCGACGAACACCGCACACCCGACTCGCGCGATCGGGTTGGCGAGGGCTGCGAGCGCGAGGGCGGCGAGCGCCAGGGGCGCGGCGGCCGATGCAACGACGTATCGCGGCTCGAAGAGCGCCGCCACGCCGAATCGCGTGGAGAGCCAGACGAGCAGCGCGGGAACCGCGAGCCACGTGAGGCACAGCGCCACCGCGCGACCGCTCACGCGCTGAAGCCGCCAGCGCTCGCCAATGAATCGGCTCGCGAGCCACGCCATCGCCAGCAACGCGAGCGGGGCGAATCCGTAGCGACCCAGGGGGAACAGGGAGAAGAGGTCACTCAGGGAGCCGTCGAGGATGAAGGCCGACCACGCGTCGCGACGCCGGCCCACCTCGAGGACGTGCGGTACGGCCGGCAGACACAGCACGAGCGTGAGCGCTGCCGCGCCGAGCAGCGCTCTGCCTGCCGAGGCGCGCGCGGTCCGAGAAACGCAGAGCCAACCGATCGCAAAGAGCCCTTCTGCGATCAGCAGCAGAGCCGCGGTGTAGTGGAGGTGCACGAGCAGCGCGGACACGATCGCGAGGCCCACGGCGCGCCGCGGACCCGGCTGTTCGAGGAGCGTCCACAAGATCCCGATCTGGACGATCGAGGCCAGCTGCACTGCGCTGTAGGCGCGCGCCTCGACCGAGAAGTGGAGGAAGCTCGGATCGACGGCGGCCGCGGCCGCCGCGAACAGGGCGGCGACATTCGACGACGTCATCCGGCGCACGACAAAGAACAGAGCGGGCAACACCAACAGGCCCGCGACGAGGGATGGCAGCCGCAGGGCCGCTTCGCTCCAGCCGAACAGCCCCACGCTCGCCGCGGGGAGGTAGAACCAGGCGGGACCGGTGTTTCCCGCCAGGGCTCGCGCGGGGAGGTCACTCCCGCTACCGGCTACGGTCCACGCGGTGTGGAGTTCGTCGAGCCACAGGCTCTCGGAGAGGAGCGCGACGCGCAGCGCGAGCGCCATCAGCGTGAGAACCGCGAGCGCGGTCAGCGTCTCCCAGTCCGGCATCCTGAAGCCCGGTGTCTGCCGGTCCGGTGCCTCGCGGTCTCCTGCGTCGGTGGGGCCCATAGGCGCCGTCCCTCCCCTACCGCGCTCGGACGCAGCCCCCATCCCGACAGTCTAGTCGGTCACCGCTCGAGGAGCGTGGGCCGACAGCAGAGCGAAATTCTGGTACGTGACTGACGTGCTCGACGCTCCCGCTCCCGACCCCGCAGCGCTTCCGCGCGCCACGCGGCGCGAGAACGCGATCGCGCTGTGCGGGTACGCGCTGCTCGCCATCGCGGCCACGTGGCCGCTCGCACTCGACTTCGCGGGTGCGGTGCCCGGACTCCTGCGCTGGCAGGGACACGCTCTGCATCCGGAATCGCTCGGGAACCTCTGGAACCTCTGGTGGTTCCGATTCGCCCTGGTCGAGCTCGGCCAGAGCCCGTTCGACGCCAATACGCTGTTCTACCCCGAAGGCGTCGATCTGTGGCAACACACGTTTGCGCCGCTCTACGGCGTGGTCGCAACGGCGCTGCAGGCGATGGTCTCGCTCACGGCGGCGCAGAACATCATCATCCTCCTCGACCTGGTCGCCGCCGGGGCGTGTGCCGGAGCGCTCGGTCGTCGCCTGGGGCTTTCGGCGGCGGGCGCCTTCGTCGCCGGTGCGATCTACGCGCTGTGCCCTCCGCTGTTCGCGCATCTCGTCGTGGGGCACGTCAATCTGCTCGCGACCTTCGTTCTGCCGGCCTCGCTCTTCTTGTTTCTCTCGCTGACCGAGCCCGACACACCACGGCGGCGCGACGCGCTGGCGCTCGGCGCGCTGCTCGGAGCCACCGCGTACGCGAGCCCGACCCTCGTCTTGTATGCCGTAGAGCTGCTCGCGCTGGTGGCCGTGGCGCGGCGTCGCGCGCTGGCGCGGCCCCGGTCCGCGGGCTGCCTCGTTGCAGCCGCGACCATCGCACTCGCGATCGCGAGCCCGCTCGTCTCCGCACACCTGCTCGATGGCGGCGTCGTGGCAACCGCGGTAGACCCGGCTGACTTCGATCGCCACGCGGGAGACCTGCTCGGGCTCTTCGTCCCGAGCTTCGCGCATCCCCTGTTCGGCGACCGGGTGTTGGCCTTCTACGAGGCCGGGGAGTGGTCGCTCCCCCAGGAGTCGACGCTGTTCCTGGGAGTCTCCGTCCTCGGCCTCGCCGTCTTGGGATGGCGCTGCAGCGCCGAGATCCGCGCCTGGCGAGCACTCCTCGCCGGCATCGCGGTCGTCTTCTGGGGGCTCGCGCTCGGCGCCCACCTCGAGGTCGGCGGTTTCGACACGGGGATTCCGCTGCCGATGCGCGTACTCGGCCAGCTGCCCTTCTTCGAGCTCGCCCGGGCGCCCGGCCGTCACATATTGGTGTCAGCCCTCGGCGTCGCGTTGCTCGCTGGAGCCGGCTTTTGCTGCCTGCGCGCGCCGGCCCTGCGTGTCGCGGCGCTGGCCGCCGTGAGCTTCGAACTCGCTGCCGTCCCGATCCCACTCGTCTCCACGGACGCCGCGCCGGTGTACGACGAGATCGCGAAAATCCCGGGTCGCTTCGCGGTCCTCGACCTCCCGCTACAAGTCCGCGACGGCCACCGGGTGTGGGGAGCGCGCACCTCGAAGGCCATGCTGGGTCAGACGGTGCACCACCAACCCATCGTCGGCGGCGCCGTCGCGCGACTCCCCGCGCCCACGTGGGAGCGAATCCGCGCCGCCCCGCTGATCAGCAGCCTGCTCGACGGCGGTCCGTCTTCACCACGCGCTCGTGCGCGGGACGCTCGGGACGGGCCCGCGTACTTCGCGCGGTACGATATCCGCGCAATCGTCGTGCACCCCAGGGCGCGCGAGGGCGTTGCGCACCGCACCGTCGAGAAGCTGCTGCCGGTCGAGCGCCGCAGGGCGTTTCCCGACGGAACCCTGCTTCTCTGGTTGGCGGGAGCGACCCCGACCGACGCCCCTTGATCCGCGGACCTGCGAATCGGCGCCCACCCCGTCGACGAACGCCAACTCAGCTGCCCGCCGGCTGCGATCCTGCGGAAGCGGAGTTGGCGCTCTGCCGCAACGACAAGATCAACATCGCGACTGCGAGCGCGGGAAAGACGAAGTTCGCGATCGCGCCCGGAGGCGTTTCCAGGGCCCCGATCGGCTTCGTGGTTCCTATGGCGAACCGCCCCACGTACTCGACGACGAGCAGCAGGTACATGAGGGGCAGGAGCGTCCGCCAACGCCACAGCACGCCCAGGTAGAGGATCCCGAGCAGGAACTGCGAGAGCCCCCACAATGCGAAGACTGCGACGATTCCCTGCGCCCCACCCGACGTGAAGGTATCGAGGGGGATGGTCGCGATGGACTGGGCGCCACCGTCGGCTCTGAGCATGTGGATGAGGCTCCGAACCAGCGTGACGAGCGTGATCGGAAAGAACATCCAGAACGCGAGCGGATGCCCGCAGTAGTCGTTGTCGATGCGTTGCGGGATGAGACGGTCGAGCACGTCGATCTCCTCCGGAAAGCCCGATCATTGCACAAAGGCAGCCAGCCGCTCGCGTTCGTGCGACAATCCGAGGGCGACGCCCCCGGAGGATGAGGCATGGCCGACGCTCACGCGCTACTGCGGGATCCGAGGATCGAGTCGGTCCTCGACCGGTCGTACCGGGCCCTTTGGAACTGAACGCGCCATTGCCGAGAGTGCTGTGACGGGATCGAACGCCGGGTGGGCGACGGGGACGAGGCGGCTCGGCGCTCCGCTGCTCCTGATCTTCGTCACGCTGTTGGTGTTTCGCGAGGTGGCGGGGTTCGGCTTCGTCGCCTACGACGATTCCGTCCACCTCCACCGCAACCCCTATCTGGACCCGCCCCGCCTGGAAAACGCTCTGCGACTTTGGCGGCAGTCGTATTTCAGCGAGTACGTGCCCCTCACCAACACGCTCTTCGCGCTGGAGTCCGCCGCGAGCCGGGTGTTGGGCCGCTCGTTCGATCCGCGCGTGTTCCACGCGACGAGCCTGCTGCTTCACGCGTTTTGTGCGCTCGCCGTCTTCGCACTCCTGCGGCGCCTCGTCGAGCGGGAGTTCGCCGCGCTGGCGGGCGCCCTCCTCTTCGCGCTGCACCCCCTTCAAGTCGAGTCCGTAGCGTGGGTCTCGGAGACCCGCGGTCTGTTGGCGGGGTTCTTCTCGTTGCTGGCGCTGCACCAGTACGTCCGCTTTGCGGAGCCCACGGGTGGCGAAGCGGGACGAACCCGCGCTCTGCGCTACGCGCTTGCCACCTTCCTGTTCGCACTGGCGCTCTTCTCGAAGCCCTCGGCCGTGTCGCTTCCCTTCATCGCCTTCGCCCTCGACGTCGGCGTGCTCCGCCGCCGGCCATTCCCCGGCCTGCGGGCCCTGGGACCCTGGGTCGCGCTGGCCGGAGTGTTCGTGTGGGTGGCGTCCTCCCAGCAGAACGAATACCTCCCGGAACCGACAGCTCTCGTCGCCCGTCCCCTGGTGGCGTTCGATGCAATCGCCTTCTACGCAGAGAAGCTCATCGTGCCACTCGCGCTCGCGGCCGACTACGGGCGCACCCCAACCCAGGTCCTGGGGGGAAACCCGCCGTGGGTCGGCCTGGGAATCGTCGCGGCGCTGCTCGCCGTCGCGCTCACTTCGACGGGGCGACGCGCGTGGGGCACCGCCGCCACGGTCTTCGTCGCGGGACTGATTCCGGTGCTCGGCCTCGTGCCGTTCGCCTATCAGCGCACTTCCACGGTGGCCGACCGCTACGCGTACCTCCCCCTCTTGGGCGCAGCGCTGGCCCTGGCGTGGCTCTTGGATCGCAACCGGTCGCGCTGGCTCGCGGCCGGTGTCGCAACGGCTCTCGTGGGACTCGCCATCGCGAGCTCGCTCCAGGTGAGCGTCTGGCGCGACAGCCGATCTCTCTGGAATCAGGCTGTTGTCGTGAACCCGAAGAGCTTTCGCGGACACCACGGGCTCGGCCTGCTCGCGCAAGCGCGAGGCGACTACCAGCATGCCGTCGATCACTACGAAACCGCGCTCGCGACGCACGGGTTTTCCGAGGCCCACAACAATCTCGGCGTCGCGCTCATCGCCCTCGGCCGAGACGAACGGGCACGGCAGGAGTTCCAGCGGGCGGTGGCCGCCGACTGGGAGTACCCGAAGGCCCACGCCAATCTCGGGAAAGTCCTCTCGAAGCTGGGCCACCACGAACTGGCGGCGCAGTCCTTCGAGACGGCCGCTCGACAGGATCCCAACGACGCCGATGCGCTGTTCCGTTGGGCGCAAACCGATCAGAAGCTCGGCAACGCGGACAAAGCCCTGCAGCGCCTCGGCAGCGTACTGGCGCTCGCGCCCGACCACGGGCGCGCGTGGCTCGTGTCTGGCGATCTCCTCGAGCGGCGGGGTGCCTTCGACGTGGCGCTCGACGCCTATCGCAGCGCCGTGCTTCACAGCCCACGGTCCGCGGCCGCCCACCAGGGGCTGGTGGGACTGCTGCTGCGGCTCGACCGCAGCGAGCAGGCGCTGCGCCACGCCGACGCACTCGCCCGGGAGGATCGGGCACGAGCCCTGGGTCACGTGCTGGCCGCGCAGGTACACGCGTACCGCGAAGAATGGAGCGCAGCCATCAACTCCTCGCGCGCAGCGCTGCACGCGGAACCCGAATCGGTCGAGGCAGCCAGTCACCTCGCCTGGTTCCTGGCCACCCGTACGTCCGATCCGGAGTCTGCCGCCGAGGCGGTGCGGCTGGCCGAGCGACTGTGCGAACCGCCCGGGGACACTGACCCGGAACTGCTCGACACTCTCGCGGCCGCCTACGCCGCGGCGGGACGCTTCGACGAAGCCGCTCGCACCGCCCTGGGCGCTCGACGCACGGCCGATCGAGCGGGTCGCCCCGAGCTTGCCGCGGAGATTGCGGCGCGCGAAGCCCTCTACCGGGCGGGCCGCCCCTACGCTTCGGCGCGTTCGGATGAACGCGACCGTCCAGAGTTGCCATCCAAGCCGTGAGCTGCGAGAAGATCGGGGACAACATGCCCAGAAGAGACCCTGTCCGTCGTTGCGCGCTGTTCCTCTGCCTTTCGATTGCCGCCGGAGCGCTGGCCGCCAACGCCGCAGGGCCGCCCCGGCAGACCGAACAGCGCGCGCCCTGCGCGTCGACTTCCGCGCAGCGGCGTCCCCACTTCGGCGATACCCACGTCCACACCACCTACTCCCAGGACGCCAGCACACAGGACACCCGCGTCACGCCGCGCGACGCGTACCGGTTCGCACGGGGGGAGCCGCTGGGGATCCAACCCTACGATGAGTCCGGTGCAGCGGGCCGCACGGTGCAACTCGAGGCGCCTCTCGACTTCGTCGCCGTCACCGATCACGCCGAGCAGATCGGCGAGGTTCACATCTGCAAGACCCCGGGTGCTCCCGGGCACGACTCGCTCGTGTGCCGCATCTATCGATCCGCGCCACGTGTCGCGTTCTTCCTGATGAACGGCCGCTACTCGGCCCTCGGGGGGCGTTGGGGTTTCTGTGGTGAGGACGACCGGCACTGCCTCGCCGCGGCGCGCACGGTGTGGCAGAGCACGCAAGACGCCGCGGAAGCCGCCTACGACCGCAGCGCCGACTGCGCGTTCACGAGTTTCGTCGCCTACGAGTGGACGGCGGGCCCCAGCGGCGGCGCCCACCTCCACCGGAACGTGATCTTCCGCAACTCCGTCGTTCCGGACCTTCCCATCTCGCGGATGGAGACGGGCGTCGAGGCGATCGAGCTGTGGCGCCAGCTCGAGGCCCAATGCCGACTCGGCAAGCCGGGCTGCGAAGCCGTCACGATCCCCCACAACTCGAACCTGGGCAACGGCTACACGTTCGCGTCGGCGGTGGACATCGACGCGGAGATCGGCGAAGAGGAGACGCCGCTGCGCGCACGCTACGAGCGGCTGGTCGAAGTGATGCAGCACAAGGGAGAGTCGGAGTGCCTGCTGTCGCCCGGCGTCACCGACGAAGCCTGCGGGTTCGAGAAGGCGGGGCCGGGCATTAGGATTCCCTTCAGCGATCCCGACCCGGGCAAGCCCTTCGACTACGTGCGCGACGCACTCAAGCGGGGCATCGCACTCGGCCGCACGCTCGGTGCCAACCCCCTGAAGATGGGCATGATCGGCAGCACCGACACGCATCTCGGAACCCCGGGCCTGACGAAGGAACGCGGACACGTGGGACACGGCGGCGCCGGCATCCACGCCCGCGACGGTGTACCGCCGGGCCTGCCGGACAACCTCGAATTCAACCCGGGCGGGCTCGCCGTTCTCTGGGCAGAGGAGAACTCGCGCGATGCGCTCTTCGAGGCCATGCTGCGCCGCGAGGCGTACGCGACCAGTGGCACCCGCCCGGTGCTGCGTTTCTTCGGCGGCTACGACTACGCGCCGGACGTTTGCGACGCACCCGATTTGGCGGCCCGCGGGTATGCGGGGGGGGTGGCGATGGGCGGGGACCTCGAGCCGGGAGTTCCCGGGGCGGCGCCCCGCCTGCTGGTCTCCGCCTTTCGCGACCCGTCCGATTCCGCCGCCCCTCTCCAACGCATCGAGATCGTGAAAGGCTGGGTCGACGGCGATGCAACACGCGAGCGGATCGTGACCGTGGCGGGTGGAGAGAACGGCGCGGACGTCGACCTCGCGAGCTGCGAGCGCCGGGGCGAAGGGTCCGAGAGCCTCTGCGGCGTCTGGAGCGATCCCGACTTCGACCCCGCCGCGCCCGCCTTCTACTACGCGCGGCTGTTCGAAAATCCGAGCTGCCGCTGGAGCCAGTGGGCGTGCAACGCAGCCGGCGTCGACTGCAGCGACCCCGCGACCGTGGGCGAGGGTCTCGAACCCTGCTGCGCTCCGGACCACCAGCGCAGCGTTCAGGAGCGCGCCTGGAGCTCTCCGATCTGGTACACACCGGCGAACTCGAGCGAGTGAGGAGAACCGCGTGAAACGCTTCCAGCACCACGTCTGCTACGTCACCGGCGCATCGACCGGTATCGGCCGCTCCTCGGCGCTGCGTCTGGCCGAAGAGGGGGCCGCCCTGTTCCTGACCGACATCGCCGCAGAGGATCTCGAGGAGACGGCGAAGCTCGCCCGGGAGCACGGCGGCGACGTCGAGACCCGGATCTGCGACGTGAGCGACGAGACGCAGGCCGGCGAGGGAATCGCAACGTGCGTCGAGCGGTACGGACGGCTCGACGTCGCGTGCAACATCGCGGGCATCCTGCGGTTCGCGCACACCCACGAGATGTCCTTCGAGAACTGGCGCCGGATCCTGTCGGTGAATCTCGACGGCGTGTTCCTCACCTGTCGGGCGGCGATTCCGCACCTCCTCGAGACGCGGGGCGCCATCGTCAACATGGGTTCGACGGCGGGACTGATGGGGCTTCCGTACGGCGCCGCCTACGGGGCCTCGAAGGGCGGCGTCCACGCGCTCACCCGGGCGATCGCCGTCGAGTACGCGCAGCGCGGACTGCGCTGCAACTCGATCTGTCCGGCGTCGATCGAGACGCGGATGGCGACCCCGGAGTTTCCGAAAGGCGTCGACATGGATCTGCTCATGCGTCCCGCGTCGCTCGCCGGGACCCGCGGACCCGACGAGGTCGCGAAGCTCGTTGCCTTCCTCGCCTCGGACGAGGCGCTACACATCAACGGCGAGGAGATCCGCATCGACGGGGCAGCGCTCGCCTGAGGGCGATCGCGTTCGGCCGGTTTCCGGAGCGGACCGTTCCCGCTACTTGATGCCGGCCATCTCGGCCTGTTTCTTGAACTCCAGACGCGCGATCGTGCGCCGGTGCACCTCGTCGGGACCGTCCGCGAGTCGCAGCGTGCGCACCTGGGCGTAGGTCCTCGCGAGGCCGAAGTCCGTGGTGACGCCAGCGCCACCGTGGGCCTGGATGGCATCGTCGATGATGGCGAGGGCCATGACGGGCGCCTTCACCTTGATCATCGCGATCACGGAACGCGCCACCTTGTTGCCCACCGTGTCCATCATGTGGGCGGCCTTCAGGGTGAGCAGGCGCGAGCACTCGATCTCGATGCGCGCGTTGGCGACCCGCTCTTCCCAGACCGAATGCTCGTAGATCTTCTTCCCGAAGGCCTCCCGCGACATCAGTCGCTGGCACATCTTCTCCAGCGCGCGTTCCGCAACCCCGACGACGCGCATGCAGTGATGGATGCGTCCGGGCCCGAGACGCCCCTGGGCGATTTCGAAACCCCGGCCCTCGCCGAGCAGGATGTTGCTCGCGGGCACGCGCACGTCCTCGAAGAGGACTTCACCGTGGCCGTGGGGGGCGTCGTCGTAGCCGAATACCGGCAGGTGGCGCAGGATCTGCACGCCCGGTGCTCTGCGGGGAACGAGGATCATGCTCTGCTGCGTATGGGCGGGTCCGTCCGGGTTCGTGCGCCCCATCACCACGAGGATCTCGCAGCGCGGATCGAGAATGCCCGAGGTCCACCACTTTCGGCCGTTGATGACGTACTCGTCCCCGTCGCGGCGGATGTCCGTCTGGATGTTGGTGGCGTCCGACGAAGCGACGGCCGGCTCGGTCATCGCGAAGGCGGAACGCATGCGCCCCTCGAGAAGCGGATCGAGCCACTGCTTCTTGTTCTCCTCGGAGCCGTAACGCTCGATGGTCTCCATGTTGCCCGTGTCGGGGGCCGCGCAGTTGAAGACCTCGGGCGCGAAGCCGACGCGCCCCATCGCCTCGCACAGCGGCGCGTACTGGAGGTTCGTGAATCCGCCCCCGCGTTCGCTGTCGGGCAGGAAGAGGTTCCAGAGGCCCGCCTCGCGCGCCTTCGCCTTGAGCTCTTCCATCATCGACGGCGTCTGCCAGCGGTCGGGCATCTCCGCGTGTTCCTGGTAGTAGGCGTCTTCGTTGGGGTAGATGTGCGTGCCCATGAACTCGTTGAGCTTCGAGAGCGCGAGCTGGGTCTTCTCGTCGTACGCGAAGTCCACGGCGATTCTCCTGGGGTGGGGGGTTGAGGCTGGGCCCGAAGATGACATATTGGCACTAGTTGTGCCATTTCTATGGGAAGCACCCCAGAGGTCGCCGGCAGCTTCCCCCCGTGCGTCGTCTCCCGCCCGTGTCGAGAACGCTCGACGAACACACGCGGCTCGAAGCGCTGGGCGCTGGAGCGTGCGGAATGCTGGGCTTCGTGACCCGAATGCACGCGAGAGCTCAGGGCTTCGAGAGCACCATGACGGGAATCGTGCGCGCCGTCGCTCGCTGCTGGTACGCGGCGAAGTTCGAGAACGTCGCTGCGACCTCGACGAAGAGCGCGTCGCGCTCTTCGCTCACCGCTTCGCGCGCCACGCGCTCTTCGTCGGCGCCGCGATACAGCGCTCGAACTCTTGGATTCGCCTTCATGTTGTGGTACCAGGCGGGATGTCGGGGCGCGCCGCCCTTGGACGCGATCACGATCATGTCATCGCCGTGCCAGATGAAGGCCACCGCCGCCTTGCGAAGCCGCCCGCTCCGAGCACCCGTGGTGGTGAGAAGCACCGTCTGCCCGGGCGGACCCATCGAGAGCTTCGCACCCGTAAGCGGCATCAACACGCTGTCGATGCGTCGGCAGACGACGTGGTACAGGATGCCGCCGAGCTTCGACGACGACGCCGCCACGCCGATGCGATTCAGGCTGTCGAGGAGCCCCGCCATGGTCGCGAGGAGCGTATCCTCGTCCAGCGCACTTCGCAGCACCTCGCCACGCCATCGAGGCAAGCCATGACCGAACCGACTCCGAGCCTCTTGTTCGACTGCGACAATCACTACTACGAGGCGCGCGACGCCTTCACCCGGCACGTCCCCGAGGCGATGCAACAGCGCTGCGTGCAGTGGGCCGTCGTGGACGGACGACAGCGGCACCTGGTGGGTGGACGGGTCGACTTCTCCATCGGAAATCCCACCTTCGATCCCGTCGCGAAGCCCGGCATCCTCCGCGACTACTACCAGGGAAATCCGCGCGGACGCCCGGCCGCCGAGATGATGCACGGAAACCTCGAACCCCAACCCGCCGCCTACGTCGATCCCGAGGCCCGCCTCGCGGTGATGGACGCCCAGGGCGTCGAGGCCAGCTGGCTGTTCCCGACGCTGGGCGTCCTCTACGAAGAGCCCCTCAAGCACGACGTCGAGGCGGTGTGCGCGCTCTTCCGCGGCTTCAACCGCTGGCTCGACGAAGATTGGGGTCTCGTCCACCGCGATCGCATCTTCACGGCGCCCTATCTCTCCCTCGGCGACGTCGGCTGGGCGTGCGAAGAGCTCGAGTGGGCGCTCTCGCGCGACGCGCGAATCATCGTGATGCGGCCCGCCGCCATCGTCACCGCAGACGGACCGGTATCACCCAGCCACCCCCACTTCGATCCGTTCTGGGCGCGGGTGGACGAGGCCGGCATCACGGTCGTCATCCACACCGGGAACTCGGGCTACTCGTCGAACGGTTACGCGAGCGACACCTTCGGCCGCGCATCCATCGGAATGAGCCGCCGCCCCTCCGTCAAGGGACTGACTCTCGAGCGGGCCGCGCACGACTATCTCCTCACGCTCCTCTACGAGAAGCTGTTCGAGCGCTTTCGCAACCTGCGCATCGCCTCCGTCGAGAACGGCTCGCAGTTCCTCCCCAGCCTGCTGCGCAGGCTTCGCCAATCGAAACAGCGCAACCCCTGGCACTTCGACGAGGACCCGGAGGCCCTGTTCCGAGAACACGTCTTCATCAACCCGTTCTGGGAGGACGACCTCGACGAGGTGCGCTCGATCATGGGGTCGGAACGCGTGATCTTCGGATCGGACTGGCCCCACATGGAGGGCCTGCCGGAGCCGCGCGGGATCTTCGACGAGATCGACAGCTGGGACGCGGCCGCGCAGGACGCTTTCCTGCGGCACAACACCCGGTCTCTCACGAACCGCCGGCTCGCTGGCGTCGGATGATCGTTGCTTCGAACAGGAGGACCTGATGTCGATCGATGTCAACCGGAAGACCGTCGAGAAGCTGTGGGGCTCGCTCAGCGCGAGGGACTGGCCGGCCCTCGAGAGCTGTCTCGCCGAAGATGTCCACTACGAAGATGTCCCCACCGAGGACCCCGGCGCACGCGGACCGGAGAACGTCGTGAAGCGCCTCCGCATCGCCTTCGACCAGCTGACCGACCACGAGCACCGGATCCATCACGTCGTCTGTGAAGGCGACGTCGTCTTCCTGGATCACACCGAGGTCTGGACGTTCAAGACCGGCGAGAAGGCGACGAACCAATTCGCCACCCTCCACGAAATGCGAGACGGCAAGGTCACGAGGTGGAGCGACTACTGGGACGTCGGAGGCTTCGTCGCTCAGTTCCCCCAGTGGTTCATCCAGGTGATGGCGAAGAGCAGTGCGGCCGACTTCAGCGCCGAATAGCGCGCGCGGGCGCAAGGCCCGCCGCCCGTGCGTGGTGTCCGGAGGGCGTCTCCGACCCGCCCGGCGTCACTCCGCCTCGCTCGCTCCCCCGCGCAGCAGCACGCCGGGGTAGACGTCGGTCTGCTGGTCGTCCTCGATCGTCACCACGCCGTTCACCAGCACGTAGCGATAGCCCTGCCCCGCCGACGCGATCCGGTACTCGTCACCCGGCAGGTCGGATCGGAAGTTCGGGAACTCGTAGTCGAGCTTCTCGTAGTCGTAGACGACGACGTCCGCCGCTGCGCCTTCGCGCAGCGTGCCGCGGTCGCGGAAGCCCGCGCAGTAGGCGGGCAGTGCGCTGAGGCGCCAGTGCGCCTCTTCGAGCGTCGTGAACGCGTGGTCGCGGACGTACTTCGAGATGTACTCGGTCGCGTAGCTACCGGCGGCCAGGTACTTGAGGTGCGCGCCGCCGTCGGACAGGCCGGGGATGACGAAGGGGTTGTCGATGAGCTGCTTGATGCCCTCGAGCGAGATGTCGAACTGGCTGACCTGGAAAATGGTCCGGAGGCCGTCGGCGACCACGAGGTCGCAGATGGCGTCCACCGGGTGCACGCCCCGCGCCTTCGCGATCTCGGCAATGCTCTGACCGACCAGCGCCTCGCCGGACTCGCTCTCGACGACGCGCGCCTCGTCGACACCGCCGATGAATTGGTACTTGAGGGGCGCCGCCTTGAGCTTTTCGCGCACCGCCGGGTCGGCGAGGTTCGCGAGCTTCGTCTCGCTGGAGACATCGGGCCCGCTGAACTCCTGCCAGACATCGCCCCAGAGGTCCCAGTAGTCGAAGGTGAAGACGAGCGGCGGGTTCTGGGTGATGCCCTGACCGTAGATGCGCAGGCCGCGCTCTTGACAGCTCTGGAACCACGCGAAAAGCGCCTCGTGCATCTCGATCATCAGGCTCGAAGCCGGAAGCGCTTGATAGATGATGGGAGCCCCGCTCGTCTCGGCCAGCTCCTCCCAGTGTTCGTGGCTCATCCCCGCGCCGGAGAGCTCGATGAAGCCCTCGCCCCGGTCGCCCAGAACCTTCGCGAGCACCAGCTGGGTTTCCGGCCACATGACGTCCGAGGGCATCGGCGTGCCGTCGAAGTCCGACTGAGCGGCTCCGCCGAGGGTCGCCACACTCGGGTCCCCGGGTGTGCCGAGGGTCTGCGACGACCAGCCGCAAGCACCGGCGTCCATGGCTTCGTGGAGCAGGCGCGCCAGCTCGGCGTGCTCGGCGTCGGTGGGCTTGCGACCCGCCTTGGCGTCTTCGAGGCCCAGCACCCAGATCAGCAGCGGATTGACGCCCACGTAGGGGAGCAGGTTCAGCGCCTTCGGCGCGCGGTCGATGCTGTCGAGCATCTCGGGATAGGTCTCCCAGTCCCACGGCATCGCCGCCTGCATGGTCGCCATGGGAATGGCTTCGACCTTCGTCATCGACTCCATGGCGCGGTGGCGCAGCTCCTTCCGGGTGGGCGCAAACCCGAAGCCGCAGTTGCCGACCACCACCGACGTCACGCCGTTCCAGCCCGACGTCGTGAGGTAGGGATCCCAGAAGACCTGCGCGTCGTAGTGGGTGTGGAGATCGATGAAGCCGGGAGCCACCACGAGCCCCGTCGCGTCGATCTCGCGCTCGGCCAGGCCGGCGCGAATACGACCCATGCGGGCGATCCGCCCGTCCTTGATCGCCACATCTCCGCGATAGCGGGGGTTTCGCGCGCCATCCACGATGATGCCGTTTCGGATCACGATGTCGTACTCGGCCACGGTGTCTTCTCCCAGATCGAGCGGCTTCGACCCCATGATACCGGGTCCGCGGCCCGTGCGGTCGGGCCCCCCTTATACTGGCGCCCGATGCGCCCGTCCCAGCCCCCCATCGCTCGCAACGCCGCCCGTCTGGGCATCGCGCTGGTCCTGGTGCTTCTGGGCTGCTCCGACGCAGTCTCGTACTGGCAAGTCCAACGCGCGACCAAGATCCTCGAGCCCGCCGAGGCGCCGCTCGCGTTCGCGATCCTGGGCGAATACGCGTCCCCGGGGGCACCGCTGGCCGCCCAGGTGGCCGCCCTCGGCGACGACCGTTTCCGAGCCGTCTTCTACCGGGGCGGACTGCCGGGTGCCGGTTGGGACGGCAGCGCGACCTCCAGCAGCGACGGAGCGTGGGACGGCAGCGAAACGCACTTCACGGCGCCCCGACCCGCCGCAAGCGTGACGAGCGCGTCAGCTGGCGGCGGCGAGATCCGCGTCGCCCTCGACACCGGCGAATCCCTGATCCTGCCGCGGCTCCAGCGTGAAAGCCCGACGCTCGGCGCCCCGCCGCCCCCCGGCGCCATCCTTCTGTTCGACGGTGTCGGGGCCTCGGGGCTCGAAGAAATCGACGGACGCGTGGACGACCGCGGACTCCTCGTCGAGGGCGCGACCACGCGCCGCTCCTTCGGGAGCTTTCGACTCCACGTCGAGTTCCGCACGCCGTTCGTCGCCCAGCTCGACGGTCAGGGCCGGGGCAACAGCGGCATCTATCTCCAGGGACGCTACGAGATCCAGATTCTCGACTCGTTCGGATTGCCCGCCGCTCCGCGCGGCGCGGGGTCCCTCTACGACCAGCGCGCTCCCGACGTGAACATGAGCTTCCCTCCCCTGTCGTGGCAGACCTATGACATCGACTTCACCGCGGCGCGCTTCGACGACGCGGGGCATCGAGTCGCGCCCGCGCGGGTCGGCGTGGTACACAACGGGGTGCGGATCCACGACGATGTCGCGATCGACGGTCCCACCGGGCACGGTGAAGCGGAAGGCCCCGACCCTGCCCCGATCCTGTTTCAAGACCACTGGCACCCGGTCCGCTTCCGGAATCTCTGGGTCCTTCCGCGCTGAGCCGGTGCCGGGTGCGCCCCGGGGTTCGCCCCCGGCGGCGAATCTGCATCGCGGATCGCTTGCTTGTGTAGAATCGGCGACGGAACGTCGACCTCGGAAGTTGGAGGAGTCATGCTGAGCGCCGAGAAGAAGAAGGAGCTCGAAGAAGCCATCTACGCGTTCGTGGGCAAGCCGATCGGACCGCCGTTCACGGGGCGCGACGTCGTGAACGAGCCCATGATCCGCCAGTGGTGCGACGCCATGGGCGAGACGAGCCCGAACTACCTCGACGCGGTCGCCGCCGAGAAGAGCCCGCACGGAGGCATCGTCGCACCGCCCATGATGCTGCAGGCCTGGGTGATGCAGGGCTGGGAGATGCACGAGGGCTACGACGAGCCGAAGAACGAGGAGCACCGCCTCCACAAGCTGCTCACCGACGCCGGCTACGAGGGAGTGCTCGGCACCGACACCGAACAGAGCTTCAGCCGCTACCTGCGGCTCGGCGACGCGGTCACTGCCGACACGGTCATCGAGCACATCTCCGAGGAGAAGGCGACGGGCGCGGGCGTCGGCTACTTCATCACCACGCGCGCGACCTTCACCGACCAGAACGGGGCGGAGCTCGGCTGGATGACCTTCCGCGTTCTGAAGTTCATCCCCAACCAACCCCAGCAGGCGGCCTCGGACGACGACGGCGCTGCGCAGCCCGCGAAACCGGCGCGCATCAAGCCGCCGATGGGCCACGACAACTCCTGGTGGTGGCAGGCCTGCACCGACGGAAAGATCCAGATCCAACGCTGCGGCGGCTGCGAGAAGCTGCGCCACCCGCCGCGGCCGATGTGCGGCGCGTGTGGCTCCATGGAGTGGGACGCCGTCGAGTCGAGCGGACGCGGCACCTTGCACACGTACACGGTCATCCACTACCCGCAGTTCCCGGGCTACGAGTTTCCGATCATCGCGGCCCTCGTGGACCTGGAAGAGGGCGTGCGGATGATGTCGAGCATCTCCGGCTGCGACTACGAGAAGGTCGAGATCGGCATGCCGCTGCAGGGCGTCATCCACGAAGACGAGGACGGTTTCGCCCTGCCCATCTTCCGGCCCCGGGAGGACAGCCAATGACGACACGCAGCTTCTCCTCCGTCGATACCGGCGAGGCGCTGCCGCCCCTCGACATCGAGACGACCGCGGCACTCGTCGTCGGCGGCGCGCTCGCGTCTCGCGACTACACGCCGGTGCACCACGACCGTGCTGCCGCCCAGGCCCAGGGCCTGCCGGACGTCTTCATGAACATCCTCACGACCAACGGTCTGGTCGGCCGCTACGTCACCGACTGGGCGGGCCCCGACGCCGTCGTGACAGGGGTGAAGGTCAAGCTCGGCGGCCCGAACATGCCCGGCGACACGCTCAAGATCCGCGGCAAGGTCGTGGCCGCGGACGATGGCCGGGTGGACGTCGAAGTGACCGGTGAGAACTCCTGGGGAAACCACGTGACGGCGACCGTCACGGTCGCGCTTCCCGGGGCCTAGAGGAGACGAGGCCATGCCCACCACGCTGAAGAACGAAGCCGTCATCGTCGGCATCGGCCAGACGAAATACACCAAGAACTCGGGCGTGTCGGAGCTCGCTCTGGCCTCCGAGGCCGTGCGCAACGCCATCGACGACGCCGGTCTCGTGCCGTCCGACATCGACGGGTTGACGACCTTCCTGCTCGACAACAACGACGAGATCGAGGTCGCGCGCAGCGTCGGGATCGGCGACATCAAGCTGTTCAGCCGGATCGGCTACGGCGGTGGTGCGGCGACGAGCATCGTCCACCAGGCGACGATGGCCATCGCGACCGGAACCTGCGACTACGTGGTGGCATACCGCGCGTTGAACGGGCGCTCGGGCCAGCGCTACAGCCAGGGCGTCTCGGGCGACATCGTCACGTCGGACCTCATCCACTGGAGCTGGTACATGCCGTGGGGACTGCTGACGCCGGCCAGCTGGGTGGCGATGTTCACGCAGCGCTACATGCACGAGTACGGCGCAAAGGCCGAGGACCTCGGGCAGGTCGCGCTCGCCATGCGCAACCACGCCGTCAACAATCCCGACGCCTTCTTCTACGAGCGCCCGCTCTCGGAAGAGGACTACAGCACGGCACGGATGATCTGCGAGCCGCTGCGCCTGTACGACTGCTGCCAGGAGACCGACGGGGGCTGCGCGGTCGTCATCACGTCGCCCGAGCGCGCTCGCGACCTCCGGCATCCGGGCGCGCAGATCCGCGGCGTGGCGTGCGCCGCCGCCGCGGAACAGGAGCAGATGACGAGCTTCTATCGCGACGACATCACGACGCTGCCCGAGATGGACCAGGTCGCGGAGCAGATCTATGCCCAGTCGGGCCTGGGACCGCAGGACATCGACGCCGCCGTCATCTACGACGCGTTCTCGTCGATCGTGTTCTTCCAGCTCGAATCCTTTGGCTTCTGCAAGGTCGGTGAGGCCAAGGACTTCGTGCAGGAGGGCAACCTCTCGGCGAAGGGAGGCCGGCTGCCGACCAACACCCACGGCGGGCAGCTCTCCGAGGCCTACATCCACGGCGTGAACGGCATCGTCGAAGGCACGCGGCTGATTCGCGGCACGTCCGCCAACCAGCCCGAGCGCAACGACCACGTGCTCGTCACCTCGGGTGTCGGCGTTCCGACCAGCGGTCTGATCCTCGGCCAGCTGACCTGACGGGCGACGCGCCAGCGGGAATCAGCCGAACAATCCCGAGAAATAGGCGGGCCCGTTCGTCAGCAGGTACCAGACGAAGAACGTCGTCAGCAGGAGGGTCCCGGCCGCCATGCCGAGCAGCCAGACGCCGCCGAGCAGCCCCTGCGGCCGATCGTCACCCAGGTAGCCGCGGCTGCGCTGGAGCCTGACGATTCCGAAGTACACGAGGGGCAGGAAGAGCCCGCAGACGATGTTCGTCGGAACGGCGACCCACACGGCGATCTCGCTCCAGTACACGCAACCGAGGATGCCGGGCAGCGGTAGGAGCGTCGCCAGCTGGTAGCGCCGACCGCCGAACTCCCAGCCGAAGACTTCGCTGCACACGAAGCCGCACGCCAGCATGTGGAGCGTCATCGAGCTCAGCACCATCCCGAGCACACCCAGGTCGAAGACGACGCGGCCGAACGCGGGACCAATCACCCCGGCGAGAGACTGCGCGGCTTCGACGGGCGACAGACGCGTGCCGTCGTACGCCGGATCGAGGTGGATGGTGTTGGCGGTGGCGATCACGATCAGGCTCGTCGCCAACAGGTAGGGACCGAAGGTTCCCACGAGCAGATCGACGTGCGCGAGGCGTCGGTGCTCACGTCCCCAGCCTCGCGCGAGCAGCGTGTAGGGGTAGAGGAACAGCTGGTTGACGCCCACGGCGGCCGACAATCCGCTCAGCACCACCGTGGCGCCGATGATCCCCGCGCGACCTTGGGGAATCTCGAAGGCGAGAAAGCCGCGCCCGAGCGCCCCCCAGTCCGAGATTCCCGTCTGCGACACCACGAAGCCGAAGCAGAGGATGACGAACCACACCATGTACTTGAGGAGTCGCTCGTAAGTGCGCAGCCATGCTTCGGATCGTCCGTAGAGGAGGGAGAGGCTCACGGCCCACGCGAGCACCGCGACTCCCGCGGCAATCGGCGAAAGCCGGAATCCGAGGATGGATCCGACATCGACCACGAGGGCGGAGGCCAGCGCGTAGTGGGAGAAGTGCCAGATGATCGAAGCGAGCAGTGCCCCCGTCGCCCAGCTCCAGGCGATCGGCGCGCCCGCGTAGCGTCGCATCGCCTCGAAGGGCCGCATGCCGGTCGACAGCGTCTGGTGCGATACCGCCGCCAGTACGCTGACACCGAGCAGCATGGCGACGGGCGCCACCCACAGGAGCGCGTAACCGAAGACGGCGCCGGCAAAGATCGCCGCGGTGGCGGTTCCCCCGCCGAGGGTCATCGCGCTCTGCAGGAAGCCGGGGCCCAGGAGACCCCAGTAGGCGCGCCCCTGCGCGAGCCACCCCTGGCCCGCAACGGCGCCAAGCCGCGCTTTCTCGCGCGTCAGCGCCTCCGGATCGGGGGGGTTGGCGATGCGCAACCCCGTGCGCAGGTCATCGTGTGCCACGACCTGACGGTGGCAGCACCGCCGCCCGGGTGCAACGTCAGGGTTTCGAGCCGCGTGGTATCAAGGAGCCTCGCAGCCCAGCGGCGCGGGGAGAGTCTCGGACGGTGCAACTCGAGATCTTCGAATCGAAGAGCGAGATGGCCCTGCGCGCGGCGCAGCACGGACTCGAACGACTGCGCGAGGCGATCGCCCTGCGCGGCGAAGCCAACCTCGTCCTCGCCACGGGGACCTCCCAGTTCGAAGTACTCGGCGCGCTCGTCGACGCCCCAGACGTCGCCTGGAACCGGGTCACCGCCTTCCACCTCGACGAGTACGTCGGACTGCCGATCACGCATCCCGCGTCGTTCCGCCGCTACCTCCGGCAGCGCTTCACGAGTCGTCTCCCCGTTCCGCTGCGCGCCTTCCACGCCCTCGACGGCGAGGGGGACGGCGCAGCCGAGTGTCGCCGTGTGGCCGCGATCATCGAGCGGCACCCCATCGACATCGCCTTCGTGGGGATCGGAGAGAATGCTCACCTCGCGTTCAACGACCCGCCGGCGGACTTCGACACCGACGAGCCGTATCTCGTCGTCGAGCTCGACGAAGCGTGCCGCCGACAGCAGCTCCGAGAGGGCTGGTTCGAAGACTTCGATGACGTGCCCACGCACGCCCTCTCCATGAGCATTCGCCAGATCATGAAGAGCCGGGTGATCGTCTGCACGGCGCCCGACGCACGCAAGGCGGAGGCGGTGCGCGACACGGTCGCGGGTCCCGTGACGCCGGAGGTCCCGGCGTCGATCCTGCAGAGGCACAGCGCGGCGACGCTATTCCTCGATTCGCCAGCGGCCGCACGATTGCCGCGCTGAGCGCGCCCGGGAACCGAGCCCACCGCGGCTCACCGGTCGGGTAAGATCGCGCCGGCAGCGGAAGGAGGAGAAAGAGGATGCTGGACGGCGTACGCATCCTCGAAGTGGCGATGTTCGCACCCGACGCGGTCGGGATGCACCTGGCGGATCTCGGAGCCGAGGTGATCAAGGTCGAGGCGCTGGGGATGGGCGACCCGGCTCGTCTGCTCGGAGTGCCGATCGGCGACGAATCGCCCGCCAGTCGGCGCTGGAACCGCGGGAAACACAGCGTCGCGATCGATCTGCGGACGCCCGAAGGGGCTGCGCTCTTCCTCGATCTCGTCGGGCAGGTGGACGCCGTCGTCGAAGGGATGCGGCCCGGCTCTCTGGAGCGGCGCGGTCTCTCCTACGAGCGGCTCGTGGCAGCCAACCCGAAGCTCGTCTACCTCTGCCTCTCGGGCTGGGGCGAGGAGGGGCCGTATCGCGACCTCGGCTCACACGGCCTCGCCTTCGATGCCTACGCGGGCCTCGCACCGGCGCGCACCCTCGACGGCCGGCCCGCGCGACCGGACGGTCACGTGTGGCAGGGAATCGAGGCCGCCCCCCTGTACGGGGCGCTCGCCGTCGTGTCCGCCGTTCTGCGCGCGCGCGCGAGCGGTCAGCCCAGCTACCTGGAGGTGAGCCAGGCCGATGCCGGCGCGGTCTGGAACGGCTGGCGACTCGCCTACGAAGCCTCGACCGCAGAGCCCGACGCAACGGATGCGGGTGAAAGCGCCGCGCAGGAGGAGCAGCGCCGTGCACTTCGAGCGGCGGCTGAGGGCGCCGGCGCGAGCGGCGGCGACGACCTCCCGGGAAGCGACGTCCGCTACCAGTACTATGCGGCCTCGGACGGGCTCGTGCTCCTGATGGCGACGGAGACGCGATTCTGGGAGAACTTCTGCCGGGGAACAGGGCGCACGGATCTCTTCGAGCGCTGGCCGGGCGCGCCTCACGCGGACCACGACTACGGGAACGATGCGCTGCGCAACGAGCTCTCACGCGTGTTCTCCGAGCGATCGCGCGCCGAGTGGGTTGCGTTCTTCATCGAGCACGATGTCGCCGGTGCTCCCGTCTACGGGCCGGGTGAGACCCACGTCGATCCGCACTTCGCCTCGCGCGGGTTGTGGCTCGACCCGGACGTGCACGGCATGCGCACATTGGGCTCGCCCGTGCGCGTCGCGGGTCGCATGGCCGTCACCGAGCGCGCTTCACCGCGCGTCGGTGCGGACACGGAGAGCACGCTCCGGCGGCTGCTCGGCTGCGATGACGCGCGGCTCGCGCAGCTCCGCGAGAGCGGTGCGATCGGTGGCAGCAATGAGTAGGGGACCGCTCGCCGGCCTGCGCGTGCTCGCGGCGGAGCAGATGATTGCGCTCCCGCACGCCACGCAGCTGCTCTCGTTGCTGGGTGCCGACGTCATCAAGGTGGAGCCGCTCGCGGGCGAATCCGGCCGGCACGGTCGGCCGACGATCGAGGACGACCGGGACGGCCGCAGCACGGGCTCGACCTTCCTTCGCAACAACCTCGGCAAGGCGAGCATCGCACTCGACCTGAAGCAGGAGCGCGGCCGCGAGCTCTTCCTCGGGCTCGCAGAGAAGGTCGACGTGGTCGCGGAGAACTTTCGCCCGGGCTCGGCGGACAGGCTCGGCATCGGCTATGAGGCCGTGCGCGCGCGAAACCGGGCGATCCTCTACGTCTCGATCTCGGGCTTCGGCAATCGCAGCGACCCGCCGAGCCCGTATCGCGAGTGGGCCGCCTACGCGCCGGTGGTCGAGGCGATGGCGGGCCTCTACGAATACGCGCGGAGCGACGACGCTGCGCCGCGCCTGGCCACCGCCGGCGCGCTCGGCGACACGGGCCCGGCGCTGTACGCGGTGATCGGGCTGCTCGCGGCGCTCCGCGAACGCGACCACACCGGCCTGGGTTGCCACGTCGACGTGTCGATGTTCGACGCGATGATCGCGATCGCCGACGTCGTCCACCTCGACAGCGTGGGCGTCGATCCCAGCCGCGCGACGGAGGGAATCGGCATCCTGCACGCCTTCCGCGCCGACGACGGCTGGTTCACGATCGAGATCGTGCGCGAGCCGCACTTTCCGCGCTTCGCCGAAGCGGTGGGACACCCCGAGTGGACGGACGATCCGCGGCTCGCAACGCGCGCCGGCTGGGCCGAGCACCTCGATGCCGTGATCCGCCCCGGGGTCGAGGACTGGGCGCGCGGCCAGACGAAGCGCGAAGCCGCCGCCCTGCTGGCACGTCGGGGCGTCGCAGCCGGGCCCGTCAACACGGCCGCCGACATCGCGACGGACCCGCACGTTCGCGCCCGCGGCCTCGTGCACCCCTTCGAGGTTCCGGGTCGCGAGCGCCCGGTCGACGTCGTCGGGAGCCCGATCCACTTCGGGCACCGCGAACCGCTGCCGCCGCCGGCGCGCTGGCCGACGCTCGGAGGCGACACGGATGCACTGCTTTCTGAGATGCTGTCGCTGTCAGCGGAAGTCATCGCCGAGCTTCGCGAGCAGAGGATCATTGGATGAGCAGCGACGCCCCGCAACGGAGCGCGTACGAGATCCGCAGCGGACTCGATCACCCGGTGATCGACGCCGACGGGCACACGACCGAGTTCGTGCCCGCGCTCGCCGAGTACCTGCGCGAGGTCGGGATCGGAACCGATTTCAACCAGCTGTTCCGCGAGGTGCTCGGCGCCGTCTCGGACTGGTACGACTTCACCCCCGAGGAACGCGTCGCGAAGCACCTCATGAAGCCGCCCTGGTGGACGCGGCCGATGCGCAACACCGACGATCGCGCCGCGGCGTCGTTCCCGCGCTATCTGCGGAGCCGAATGGACGAGCTCGGCTGCGACGTATCGGTCGTGTATCCGAGCACGGGGCTCGGCTTCCTGCAGCTCCCGTCGGACGAGCTTCGCCGCGGCGGTTGCCGGGCGCTCAACCGCTACCACCGCGACGCCTTCGAGGGCTGCACGGACCGCCTGATCCCGGTCGCCGCGGTGCCGGCCAACACGCCGCAGGAAGCGCTGGAAGAGCTCGACTACGCGGTGCTCGAGCTCGGCTTCAAGGCGGTGCTGATCCCGAGCTACATCCCGCGGCTGCCGGCGGACCTCGAGGACACGGGCGCCGACACGCGCCGCTGGGCATTTTGGCTCGACACCTACGGCCTCGACTCCCCCTACGACTACGACCCGCTGTGGCAGCGGGCACTCGAGCTCGGCGTCTCGCTCGGCACGCACACCCAGGGCAACGGCTGGGGGAGCCGGCGCTCGCCGTCGAACTGGGTCCACAACCACATCGGGCACTTCGCCGCCTCCGGCGAGGCGCTCTGCAAGTCGCTCTTCCTCGGCGGCGTCACGAAGCGCTTTCCCGATCTGCGCATCGCGCTGCTCGAGGGCGGCGTCGGCTGGGCGTGCAGCCTGTACGGTGACCTCGTCGGCCACTTCGAGAAGCGGAATCTGCGCGCCGTGAAGGAGAATCTCGACCCCGCGCTGCTCGATCAGTCCGCCTTCCAGAAGCGGGCCCGTGAATACGGACCCGTCGGCCCCGCGACCCGCGAGAAGATCGAGGGCGCAATGCTCACGACGCCCGGGCAGCAGGACCACCGCCCGAAAGACGACGAGCTCGACGAGTTCGCGGCGCTCGGCATCGAGAGCGCCGAGGAGATCAAGGACCTCTTCGTCCCCAACTTCTTCTTCGGCTGCGAGGCCGACGACCCCATGAACGCCGTGGCGTTCATCGACGGCCTGTGGCCCTTCGAGGCGAAGCTGTCCGCGATGTACGGCTCGGACATCGGCCACTTCGACGTGCCGGACATGCGCCGTGTCCTCGAAGAGGCCTGCGAGCACCTCGATCGCGGGACCATGAAGCCCGACGACTTTCGCGCCTTCGTGTACGGCAACGCGGCGCGCTTCTACACCGATACGAATCCGCGCTTCTTCGAAGGCACGGTGATCGAAGCCGAAGCGCGCGCGGAACAGGCCACGCGGGACGAAGCGCGATGAGCGGGCGCGATCCCGCAGCAGCGGCAGCGGCCGTCGAGGCCCTCGCGAGCACGTCGGACATGACGCGTCTCTACGAGCACTACGACACGCTGCGCAGCGCCGACCCCATCCACGAGAGCCAGCACGAGGACTTTCCGCGCTGCTGGTTCATCTCACGCCACGAAGACCTCTACGCGGTGCTGCGCGACAAGCGTTTCGTCCAAGACGCGCGCAACTCCGAGGTGTTCGCGGGAAGCGAGGGGCCCTTCGCCGACATGGTGAGCCGCATCCTGATCTTCCTGCCGCCCGGGCCCCACGAGCGGACGCGCGGGCTGATCTACCGCGCCTTCACGCCGAAGGAAGTCGAGCGGCGTCGCCCGCGGATCGAGACCGTGATCCAGGAGCTGATCGCAGGGGTCGCCGCACGCGGAGGCGGCGACCTGCTCGAGGACGTCCTGTATCCGCTGCCGATGACCGTGATCTGCGAGCTGCTCGGTGCGACGCCGGAAGAGCGCGACATGCTGAGCGAGCTCTTCGCCGCCCAGGGTCACGAGGTGTCGGACGTCGGCTCGGCGTCGGACTCCCACCACGCAGCGGCCGACCAGATGATCGTGCGCTTCAGCGAGGAGGTGAAGCGCATGCTCGAGCGCCACCGCAAGCAGCCCGGGGGCGGCATCCTCGAAGCGCTCATCGAGGCCAGCGACAACGGCGATCAACTGTCGGAAGACGAAGTCATCGCCGCGATCTACATCCTGATCGGCGCCGGTCACGAAACGACGGCGAACCTGCTCGGCAACGGCCTCGCCCATCTGCTGAGCGAGCACCGCGACCAGTGGGAGCTGCTGTGCTCGCAGCCGTCCCTCGTGCCGAGCGCAGTGGAAGAGCTGCTGCGCTTCGACACATCGGTGCAGTTCAACCAGCGCGTCGCGAACCAGCCGCTCGTGTATCGGGGCTTCGAGATGGCCGAGAGCGATCGGATCATCGTGCTGCTCGGCGCCGCCAACCGCGACCCCGAGGTCTTCCCGGATCCCCATCGCCTCGACATCCGCCGCGATCCCAACCCGCATCTCTCGTTCGGGGCGGGCGCCTACCACTGCCTCGGTACACACCTCGCGCGGCTCGAGATGCAGATCGCACTCGACGCCCTCGTGCGCAACGCGCCGAAGCTCGCGACCGCGGGCACCCCCGAGTGGCGTGCGACGTGGATGATGACCGGCCTCGAGCGGCTCCCCGTCACGTTCTGACCGGGTGGCAACCTCGCCGCCGTCCCCGGTGGCGACAGCCCGCCCTTCAACGAGGTGCGCTGCGAAGCAGCGAGAGGTGCTTGATGCCGTGGAAGAAGCTCGAGCGCAGTACGGCCGGCGGCTCGACGAGCTCGAGGCCCTCGAGGTGCGGTCGGAGCTCTTCGAGAACGACCCGCGTCTCGAGACGCGCGAGGTGGGCGCCGAGACAGAAGTGCGGGCCGCCGCCGCCGAGCGCCACGTGGTGATTGGGCTGGCGACCGAGATCGAGCTCGTGCGGCTTGGCAAAGACGGCGGCGTCGCGGTTCGCGGACACCATCCACAGCGTGACGCGGTCGCCCGCCTGGATCTTCTGGCCCGCGACCTCGACGTCCCGAGTGGCCCAGCGCGCGTGGTGCATGACGGGTGACGCGAAGCGCAGCATCTCCTCCACGGCGACCGCGGCGTCGACCTCGCCCGACACGAAGCGTGCTCTCTGCTCGGGGTGCCGGGTCAGCGCCCACAGCGCGTGGGAGATGAGGTGGCGCGTGGTCTCCGCCCCGCCCACCACGAGCAGGCGCACGAAGGCGCGCAGCTCGCGTGCGTCGAGGGGCCGGTCGTCGAAGCGGGCGCGCACCAACGCGGTGGTGAGATCGTCGCCGGGGCGTTCGCGCTTCGCGGCCACGAGATCGTCGGCGAAGACGTCGAAGGCCCGGTTGGCCTCTTCGGCGTGCTCGGGAGAGACCCAGTACTCGGGGTCCTGATTGGGCACCACCGCGTTGCTCCAGCGCAGGACGTCGCCCTCGTCCTCGCGCGGCACGCCCATCCAGTCGCAGATGACGCGCACGGGAAACGGCGCGGCGACGGCCTCGACGAAGTCGCCGCCGCCGAGAGCGACGAAACGCTCGATGAGCTCACGCGCAGCGGCGCGCACGCGACCCTCGAGCCCGGCAATGGCGCGCGGCATGAAGTGAGCGCTCACCACCGCGCGATACCGGGTCTGTCGCGGCGGGTCCATGGTCAGCATCCCGAGTTCCTGGTCAGCGCCCTGCCCCTCGGGCGTGATGCCCGCCGCGGAAGAGAAGTGCCTCCAGTTCTTGTTGAGCCCGGTGACCTCCGCGTATCGGCTGAGCACCCAGAAGCCGGGGCCGTTCGCCTCTTCGTTCCAGTAGACCGGGGCCTCGCTGCGCAGGCGATCGAACCACTCGTGGGGAGCCCCCTCGGCGAAGCGATCGAGAGCGGTCAGGTCGATGTCGTCGAGCAACCGATGCCTCCATTCGTCGAACGCGCACGACGCCGACGCTCGCGGGCGTTCGATACGATACGCCCGCGCTCCCCAATGATAGAATGACTGCATGCGAGCGGGAGTCCGGCTCGGCGCAGCCACCCTGATCCTCGTCCTCTGGGGGACCGCCATCATGGCCGATCAGCGAGACCCTCGACTGGCCCCTCTGTTCGATCGACTCCGCAGCACCGACGACCCGCGCGAGGCCAGCGTGGTGGAGCAGTTCATCTGGGAGCTCTGGACCCTGTCCGGAGACGAGAAGCTCGACGCGTTGATGACGCGCGGACTTCGCGCACTGAACGACGGGAACCAACGGGCCGCCCTCGCCGCCTTCGACGCCCTGGTGGAAGCCGCTCCGGACTTCGCCGAGGGCTGGAACAAGCGCGCCACCGTGCACTGGCTGCTCGGAAACCTCGACGAGTCGGTGGACGACATCGCCGCGACCCTGTCGCTGGAGCCACGGCACTTCGGCGCCCTCTCGGGGCTCGCGATGATCCGCGAAGCTCAGGGTCGGGCCTTCGAAGCGATGGAGGCCCTCGAGAAGGTGCGCGTCATCCATCCGAACCTCCCCCAGCTCGCCAACCGGATCCAGCAGCTGATGGACAAGTTCGGTCAGGCGGTCTGACGTCATCTGAAGAGGAAGCTGTTGGCGACCCCTGGCCCCGAACTCATCGATCCCGCCCGTTATGCGCGGGACGGCTATCCCCACGAGACATTCAAGGAACTGCGCGACGAATCGCCGGTCCACTGGTACGGCGATCACGCGATCCCCTTCTGGGCCGTCACGCGACATGCCGACATCGTCGAGATTTCGAAACAGCCCGAGATCTTCTCGAACCTCCCACGCTTCCAGATCAACGTGGGTGCGGAGTTCGGCAGCGAAGACGAGCGCGAGCCGGAAACCATCATCCAGATGGATCCCCCGGCACACCGCCGCTACCGGGAGCTCATCAGTCGCCGCTTCACGCCCCGGGCCCTGCGCTCCATCGAGTCCGAGATGGATCAGATCGCCGTCGAGCTGGTGTCGGGCGTCGAATCCGATGCGAATGGCGGCGAGTGCGATTTCGTGGAGCGCATCGCCGCCCCCTTCCCGATGACCGTGATTTCGTGGCTCCTCGACCTGCCCCGCCCGGATTGGCCGCAGCTCGTCGACTGGACGAATGCCGTCGTCCTCTCGAACGATCCGGAATACCAGCGCGAAGGCGAGACGGCGCACGAGACCCGCTTACGCGCGTCACAGTGCCTCTATGAGTACTTTACCGAGCTCGCCGATGAGCGTCGCCAGGGAAACGGAGACGACCTCGTCGGCCTGCTGGCCCGCGCCGAGATCGACGGCGAACCCCTCGATCCCCACGCCCTCGTTTCGTACTACCTGTTGCTGATCGCGGCTGGAAACGAAACGACCCGCAACGCGATCAGTGGCGGCATGCACGCCATGCTCGAGAACCCGCAGGTCTGGCGCGAGCTCTCCAGCGATCCCTCGAAGATCGGCAGCGCCGCAGAGGAGATCCTGCGCTGGTCGTCTCCGATCGTCCAGATGGCGCGGACCGCCACCCGCGACACCGAGATCGGCGGACAGAAGATCCGCGCCGGCGAAACGCTCGCCCTCTTCTACGCCTCGGCCAATCGAGACGAACGCGTCTTTCCCGACCCCTTCGAGTTCCGGATCGACCGTCGCCCCAATCCGCATCTCGCCTTTGGGATCGGCGAGCATTTCTGTGTGGGAGCGCATCTGGCGCGCATCGAGATCCGCGCGGTGTTCCGTCAGCTCCTCGCTCGCTTCGAACGGATCGAAGCGGGCAGAGCGCCGACGCGACTCTTCTCGAGCGCAGTGGGTGGCATGAAGACGCTCCCCGTCCGATTCTCACTACTTCCGGGTGTATCATGAGGGCAGAGGAGAAGAAGCCGTGACGGACAGCGATCGCGTCGCCCGGGCCGAGGCGTTGCTCGACGAGATCTTCAGCCCCTCCTGGCGGGACCACGAGGGCGGCGTGGCCTGGCCCAGCGAGGCCGGGCTCGACTTCGCGCGCCTTTGCGTCGAGCATTGTTATGCGGACGCGTGGTCGCGCAAGGGGAGCCTCGACCTCAAGACGCGCAGCCTGATCACGCTCACGGCGTTGGCGTCGCAGGGGGCCACCGAGGAGCTCAAGCTCCACGTGCGCGGGGCCCTCAATCTCGGCCACGCTCCGGACGACGTGGTCGAGCTCTTCATCCACCTGATCCCGTACCTCGGCGTGCCGCGCGTGGTGCAGGCCATGCGCTGCGCGGGCGAGGTATTGCGGGAGCACGCCGGGGACTGACCCACGCTCTCGAGGTCCCGTGGAAGGGAGCGACTCTCACCAGCCGTTGTAGCTGAGCACCTCACTCACTGGCTGGCGCGCCGCGCGCCGGAACTGCGTACCGATCGTGTACGCGATGGGGAACAGGCCGGCTTGCACGTGCGTCTCGTACGGGATGCCGAGCAACTCCGCCATCTCGCGCTCGCGCAGCAGGTGGATCGTCGTCCAGGCGCTCCCAACGCCTCGACTGCGCAGCGCCAGCATGAAGTTCCACACCGCCGGAAGGATCGAGCCCCACTGGCTGGCGTCGTGGTAGGTGGTGCTGGTGCCCTTGCGGTGCACGCCAAAACGGTCGGCCAGCGTTGGCACGAGCAGCGCGGGGACGCGGTGCAGGTTCGCCTTGAGATGAGCCACCGACTCGCCGATCTGCTCGGCGCGCGAGCCCCCGGTCAGGTACTGCTCGCGACCCGCGGCGATGTCGGCCGAGTACTGGTCCATGGCGGCCCGGTAGATCGCCGCGGCGCGCTCGATGATCGCGCGATCGTCCAGGACGATCCAGCGCCACTGCTGGTGGTTCGAGCCGTTCGGCGCCTGAAGCGCGAGATCGAGGCACTCTTCGATCACGCCGCGCTCGACCGGGCGCTCGAGGTCGAGGCGCTTGCGAATCGTGCGGGTGGTCGTCAGCAGTGCATCGATGGAGAGGTCGAGGATCACGCCCGTATTGTAGAGCCGCGGGCACTGCCGCGGCTGCCTGGATCAGCAGGCCTGCAATGTCTCCCCCGGCGCGCACGGCTTCGCGCCCGGCAGCGTCCCGATCCACGAGATCCACACCCACCACGACCCCCTCGAAGCCGCCGCAGACGTCGTCCGCAGCCTCCCCCGCTCCGGCGATCGCCCCGTCATCTCGGTGACCGTCGAGCCGTAACGGAACCTCGAGACCCTTGGGGCGGGTATCGCCTATGCTGGCCGATGCCACCTGGAGTGAATCGACATGATCGAAGTTCCCGACGTCAGCGATCCCGATGTGTTCGAGAGCGGCTTCCCCCACGAGATCTTCAGACAGCTGCGACGCGAGGCGCCGGTCTACTGGCACGAGGGCGACTACCAGGGGGGTCGGGGCTATTGGATCATCAGTCGCTACGAGACGATCAAGACGATCTCGCGCCAGCCGATGTTGTTCAGCTCCGCCTCGGGCACCAGCATCGAGGATCGCGGCGACAGCTTCGTATCGATGATCGGGATGGATCCGCCGGACCACCGCCGCTACCGAGCGCTGGTCTCGGGCGGCTTCACGCCGAGGCAGATCTCCGACCAGGAGCCCCACCATCGCGAGATCGTAAAGTCGATCCTCGACTCGGTGGTCGATCGCGGCCAGTGCGATTTCGTGGTCGACGTCTCGGCCGAGCTCCCGCTGCGGGTGATCGCGGAGCTGCTCGGTGTGCCGCAGTCGGCGTGCCACGACATCTTCGACTGGAGCAACCGGATGATCGGGAGCCAGGACCCGGAGTACGTCGTCAGCGAACGGGAGGCCGGAAACGCCGCCCAGGAGATGTTCGTCTTCGCAAACGGTCTCGCCGAGGATCGGCTGAAGAATCGGCGCGACGACCTGATGAGCACCATCCTGCACGGCGAGGTCGACGGCAGCCGCCTCGACACCCTCGAGTTCGATTCCTTCTTTCTGCTGCTCGCGGTCGCGGGGAACGAGACCACGCGCAATCTGATCTCTCACGGGCTGCTGCTGCTCCTCGAACACCCCGAGGACCTGGTGCGCCTGCGCGAGGATCCGTCGCTCCTGCCGGCCGCCATCGAGGAAATGCTGCGCTTCAAGTCTCCCGTCTACTACATGCGCCGCACCGCCACCGAAGACACGGAGCTCGGGGACCAGCGCATCCGGAAGGGCGACAAGCTCATGCTCTACTACCCGAGCGCCAACCGCGACGAGGACGCCTTCGACCGCCCCGACGCCTTCGACATCGACCGCAAGAACAACCACCACCTGGCGTTCGGGGTCGGAGAGCACTTCTGCGTCGGCACGCACCTCGCCCGCCTCGAGACCCGCGTCATGTTCGAGGGAATCCTCGAGCGGATGCACGACATGGAGCTCGCCGGCCCCATCGCCACCCTGCGCTCGAACCTGATCGACGGCATCAAGCACATCCCGTTGAAGTTCACCGCGGCTTCCAGCTGAGAATGTCCAACGCCCACCGGCTCGAGCGCTAGGCGGAGGCGCGGCCGCGCGGCGGGATCGTCGGTTCGGCTGCGCGACGTGACTACGCGGCTTCGATCTGCATCAGGTGCAGGAAGTTCTCGGCGTAGAACTGCTTGCGTTCCTCCACCCCGGTGCTCCCGAGGCTGGCCTCGAACCTGCCGAAGGGGTCGCTGCCACCTTCGGGGTGCGGGTAGTCGGTCGAGAACAGGAAGAGCTCGGGACCCGCGGAGTGGATCAGCCACTCCACGTCCTCGAAGACCAGCGGGGTCACACGCAGCTGACGGCGCAGGTAGTCCGAAGGCTTGAGGGAGAGGTCCTTCAAGCTCGGCTCGTACTTCCCGAAATACTCGGCCGCCGCGTCCACGTGCTGCAGCAGCGCTGGAACCCAGGCGGCTCCGAGCTCGATCGCGCCGCAGCGGAGCTCCGGAAAGCGCTCGAAGACGCCGTCGAGAACCATGCAGGAGAGAAAGCGCTCGGGGGACTGGTGGAGGACCGGGAAGTCCTTCATGCGAAGGTTCTCGCCGCCTCCCGACCAGTCCTTCGGCAGGGGCCGACCGTTGCGATGGTACGGCTTGGGGAGCAGTGCCCCTCCTCCGACGTGCAGCACGATGGGTATCCGTGCCTCCTGCAACACGCTCCAGATCGGGTCGAAGTCCGTGTGTGCGGGCGAGATGTCACCGGGTGCGTCCGACGGAACCCACAGTGCGCGGGAGCCCAGGTCCACCGCCTCCTTGGCGAGGGCCAGCGCGCGCTCCGGATCCGTGAGCGGCAGGAAGCCGATCGGGAGCAGTCTGTGGTCGGGCGAGCAGAAGTCGACCATCCCGCGGTTGACGGCCGTCGATCCCCCGTAGAGGAGGTCGAGATCGCGCGTGCGCCGGAACTGGGTCATTGCCAGGGTCGGGAACACCAACTGGTAGGAGACGCCCATCAGATCCAGCAACTCTCCGCGCTCGGATCCCTCCATGGCGCCGAGGCCCATCCATCCCTTCTGCATGCTGTGACTCGGATCGGACTTCAGCAGCGCCTCGATCTCGGGCTCTTCGCCCGCCAGCCGCCGCTGGGTCGCTGCGATTACCTTCGACATGAGTTCGCTGTCGACGAGCCCCACCGGCTCGAGGCGTTCCCGGATCCCCGGATCCGCGTAGCCCTCGAGCCAGTTCGGCGGCTCCATCAGGTGGCTGTCTGCGTCACAGACGGGAAGTGAGGTTCGCTGGCTCATCGTGTGCTCTCCGCAGGGTTGGGTCCGTCAGCTCAGATCGCCGCGACCCGGCAGGCCATTGCCTCGGGGTGGGGGCAGCCGCTGATCGGGTCGCGATCGTGGGCGTTGTCCTTCGCCGGCACAGGTACCTCCTCGTGGACGCTTAGGTCCAGCATAGAAGCGGTCCCGAGCGAAGGGAAGCGGCACTCCGATCGAACGCGGCGAGGGAGATGCGGGCGAGCACAGCGGATGATCCGTCGCTCGCACGCACATTCGGGAACGTGTGGGGGTAGCTCACTGCACGTCGAAATCGTGCAGTCCGGACTCCGTGCGCTGCCGCGTGTAGGTCGCGAAGTCGCCCGGAAAGAGAAAGGGTGTGTGACCGCCCGGCGTGCGGTAGTAGCTGTTGCACGAGCCGACCCCCCACGAGAAACGCTCTCGCTCGGCCGCAATCCAGTCGTTGTAGGCGCGCAGCTGCTCCTCCTTGACGTCGATCGCCCGGGCACCCGCCGCTTCCTTCTCCTTCAGGATTCGGATGATGCAGCGCAGGTTGACCTCCGCGGAATCGAAGAAGGACGCCGACGCGCACAGGGAGTTGGGTCCCAGCGCGAAGAAGTAGTTCGGAAAACCCGGGACCGCGAAGCCCTTGAAGGCCTCCGGGATCTCGGCCAGTCGCTTGCCGAGAGACCGGCCGTTCGCGCCCACGACCTCGATGCGCTCGAAGTCCATTACCTTGTATCCGGTGCAGTAGATGATCACGTCGACGTCGAGATCCTGTCCGTCGGCGGTCACGACACCGCGCTCGTGGACCGTCTTTGCCCCCGACGGAATCAGCTCGACGTTCTCGCGCTGAATGGCCGGATAGAACCAGTCGGACATGAGCGGCCGCTTGCAGCCGAAGCGGGACTGGGGAGTCACCCGCTCGCGCAGAGCCGGATCTGCAATCGCCTCGTCGAGGTGCTTGCGCCCCATGGCCTCGACGCGCTCCTGGGTCTTGTGGCCCAACTCGAAGGCGCCAGCAGAGAGATTCATGATTTTTCGATGGAAGGCGCGGTGAAGCGTACGCAACCAGTTGATGCGGAACAGCCCGCGGCTCACCGAGGAATACGGCTTGCGACCGCGCGGGAGGATCCAGTTCGGCGTGCGCTGAAGCACGTAGAGATGGTCCGCCAGCTTGGCGACCTCCGGCACGATCTGAACCGCGGCCGCGGCCGAGCCCACGATCGCGATGCGCTTGCCCTCGAGCGGCACGTCGTGATTCCACTCGGTCGAATGCCAGGAATCCCCTTCGAAGCTGTCCATTCCCGCGAGATCCGGATACAGCGGCGTGTGCTGATTGCCCATCGCGTTGATGACGATGTCGCACGCGTGCTCCTCGCCGCGGTCACTCGCGAGCCGCCACGTCCCGTCCCCCTGGTATTGGGCCGATACGATGCGCGTGTTCAGGCGCAGGTACGAGTCGAGCCCGAACTTCTCGGCGCAGCGCTGCAGATAAACCTCGATCTCGGCGCGCTCGGCGAAAGTGTGTGACCAATCGGGGTTGGCCTCCCGGTCGAAGGTGTACGCGGCCGCTTTCACGTCGCAGGCCAGCCCGGGGTACGAGTGGAGGTGCCAGGTCCCACCAACCGCGGCGGCCTTCTCGAAGATCGTGAACTGCGTGAACCCCTGAGCGAGGAGCTCACGCCCTGCGACGATGCCCGCCGGTCCGGCGCCAATCACCGCAACGCGAAGGTCTGCGTTCCCTGCCATGCGAATCTCCTACGGATCGGAGTGCTTGCGCGTCGACGCAATCGGCCCGAGACCCTACAGCCGGTACAAGCGCGCGCAGTTGTCCCAGAGGAACTTGCGCTTGGTCTCGTCGGACAGCGGAAGCTCCAGGAACTTCTCCACCGCGTGCGGAAACTTGGTGTCTGGGTGCGGGTAGTCCGTGGAGAACACGACGTTGTCGTCGCCGAAGTGCTGCACGTACAGTTCGGAGGGCGCCTCGTCGGCCTCGACGGACACGAAGCAGTTCTCCGCAAAATACTCCGAGACGCGTCGCGCGAGCTTGATCTCATGGCGTCCGATGTAGTCCTCGTAGTGGTCTTCCAGCCGGTAGATCAGCCACGGGGCCCACGAGCAGTTCGCCTCCAGGTATCCCGTGCGCAGTGTCGGGAAGCGGTCGAAGACGCCACCGCCGATCATGCTCACGAGCGCCGTCATCGGCCCCATCGAGTGTGCGAACGTGTGCCACAACATGAGGGAATCGCGAAAACCCTGGCCGAAGTCCGGTTCGAGCAGATCGGGTCCCCCGCCGTGGAAGACGACCGGGATGTCGAGATCCTGACACTCGGCCCACAGCGGGTTGTAGTCCGGGTGGTGCCAGGGCTTCTTGTTCACCATGCCCGGGAGCAGGAAGATCGACTTGAATCCGAACTCCTCGACACAGCGGCGCGTCTCTTTGACGGCGGAGTCAACGTCATGCGGCGCCACCATCGCGGCCCCGTACATGCGCGTGCGATCGGCCGAGCACAAGTCGTTCATCCAGTCGTTGTATGCGCGGGCAATCGCGGCAGCGAAGTCGGGATCGTGGCTCGGGCCGTCGGTGCTCTCGCTGCTGTCGAGGCCCATCACGAACAGGCCGCGTGACGGGAAGAGCACGGAAACGTCGATGCCCTCTTGGTCCATCGCCTCGAGCTGCGAGGTGCCGTCGTAGCCCCGTTCTTCCGCGAACTGGAAGTGGTGGTTTTGCGGCCCCATATGGGCGTCGAGTCCCTTGAGCCAGACGTCGAATTGCATGTCCGGCACAGCGCCGGACATCCCGTCGGCGAACTGGATGGCGATGTTGCGGATGCCCTCGTTGCTGCCCATCGGCGCCCGATCCCGATAGGCCGGCCCCATGTAACGCTGCCAGAGGTCGGGCGGCTCGATGACGTGCATGTCGGAGTCCATCACTTTGAAGCCCTGTTTCGCCATGGCTCGCTCCCCCTGGAGTTGAGACGCTGTGTCCGAATTCGCGCCGGTGTGACGGTCGCCACCTCGGCGCCCGTCGTCCCGATTCTACCGCCTGGGCGCAGGTGCGCGCTGGACGCGTCGGAACGAGGTACCCGACGTTCCGCCGTCCGTCGGCTCGTGACAAAATGGCCCACTCGATCAGAAAGTTTCAGGAATATCTCGAGGCGTCCACTCCAGCGGGCACATTCGACAATTGTGCGAGGATACGTGAGTTCAGTCTCACCAACCCGGCCCTTGTAAGTGACAAGGTGTCGTGTAAAGGAGTGGGACTCGTCAGCGACACCTCGGATGGCCTGCTGGTCGCGTCTGACGCATTGCCTCATACGGACATGTCGAGCTTCGGCATACACCATAGAAATCCTCTGAAGCGGATCACCCCACCGGTTGCCAAGGTCGACGGATTGCAGGCGACGGAAATCGCTCTGACCAAGATTCCAGGCGAGGCTACGTCCGTGAAGATCGAGAGATTTGGCAGGCGCAATATCTGCGCCGTGGAGGTCGCTGCGAAGGAAAGCGGATTGGAATGGGATGTCTTCGTCGACATCGAGACGGGCGAGATCGTAGGGACGGACCATTGACCGGGCGTGCGGTCTAACACGTGACTGCAGCTTCTACGGCGGGAGTGCTTTCGACGGACTGCGTTACCATTGTGATGTCGATGCCGGGGTCCGGCTGTGGCAGGCAGAGTTGGCGGCGCAGCTGAATCCTCGTTCGAGCTGAATCCCCGTTTGGATGGAGGTCTCCAGATGGCCTTCTTCCTCGGTGAACATCCCGCATCCTCTTCGGGCATCCAGTCCCAGGCCCGAACTGCGGGGTTCGCGGTCGTCGCAGCCCTGGTGGTGCTCTTCCAGTCCGCTCACCCGGCTGCCGCGATCCCGAACTGTTGCGAGGGGGCATTCGGAGCCGTCATCGCACCCGACGGTTCCTGGATTCCCCACGAACATACTGCTGGCCTCTCGACGGACGGCTGGCGCGGCGGCGATCGGCCGCTCGGAACCGTGACCTTTGTTCCGGCTCCGCTCTTACCGGTCGCAGCGGGAAATGACCCCGACACGACCACCCACCAGCATCGCGATGGCGACGCCTTCGCGGTAGACACCCCGTTCTGGCGATGGCGCTGGGGAGGGAAGACCCTGGCCGACGCTCTAAATGGGAACCTGGCGATGTGGACCTGGGACAACCATTCGCCGCGATTCGAATTCGCCCCTGGTTTTGGTTTGGAACCTTCTGTTTTCAGACCCGGACACAGCTTCGTCGACGAGAACGGCTACGGCTTCCGACCGGGCGCTCCAGTCACCCTTCGCTATCGATATGGCACAGCTTGGTTTGCGGGGCCGGAAATAGGTTCGAAATGCTTCGACAACATCGACGACGACTTGGACGGCTTCGTCAACGATGGCTGCTTGCTGGACCCGATATACACAGGAGAATCCGGTGCAGAATGTGACAACGACCTGGATGACGACGGCGATACCTTCGTCAATGAAGGCTGTCCCGCTCAGGGCCTCTTTGCACCACCCAACGCCGCGCAGGACGTGTCCGACCTGGCTTTCGAAGCGTGGAGTTCCATGACTCCGCCATCGGGCCTGGGCAGCCGCATCCTGACCACGGGGTTGGAATTCGAGAGGAAGCCCGCGTCATCCGGCAACAGCGAAATCGAGATCCAGGTCCTGTGGGTTCCCTTCCTTATCTCGCCCTCGATTGGTCTCCGGGGGGTTAACAGTTTCACCGAGCGCGGCGGCCCGGGTGTGAGCGTGATCATGAACTCGTACCCCGACCTCTTGGACACCCAACCGATCGAAACCTGGGAGTATGCGGTCGATGGGCAATCGGCGGCGAACCAATTCGATTACTACACCTTCTTCCTCCATGAGGTCGGACACGTGGTGGGACTGGGGCACTCCGGCAGCCTGGCGTCCCGCCTGAACCTGATGTCCGCGACCGCTGATCGACCTCCCGGCGTCATGGGGCCGCCTGATGCAGGGAGTCTCGTCCCCATCCACGTCTACGGAACGCCCGGGCCCTGGTTCTCCGCCATCGACGGCATCTCCCAACACGGTGCCGTCGACATGTACTCCATCCCCACTCCGGATTTCGGCGATGCACCGGTCAGCTATCCGGTGCTGCTCCAAAGCAACGGGGCGAGAGCCCCCACGCTCGCCCACGAGTGGCTCGACGGAACCGCCGGCGTCACTTCCTCCACCACCCGCGAGCCCGATGCGCTCGCCAATGACAACGATCTCGCCGACAACGGCTGTACGATCAGCGCAGAATCCGGCACGGGTGAAGTGGCGATCCATCTCAACGTGCAGTCTCGCCACTCGAGCCGCTACGCCTCGGCCGCGGATTACGCCCCATTTCTCTTCGTTGCCGTATGGGTCGACTGGAACCAGGATGGCAACTGGACCGAACCCACCATCGACGCGAACGAGTTGGTCCGCGTCGTGATCACCTCACCAACAAACTGGCCCAGCGACGCTACGCCCAACAGCCACAGCTTCCATGAAACTTTCAGCATACCCGACGACACGCTGCCGGGTACGACCTGGATGCGCTGCCGACTCGTACACGGGACCAGTGCAGTGAGCGGCGGTGCAGGCGCCGCCGCGTACCTCAACAGCGAAGACGGAGACGAGGGCCTCGTGCCGCTGGTGAACAGCCCGGACAACGGTGGTGAGATCGAGGACCACTGCATCGACCTGGCCGATACCAACAGCGATGGTAAGGCCGACAAGGTGGAGACCGTGGTGTGCAAGGTCGGCAACGGCGGCGGCGGCGGCGATGACGACGACGGAGACGGCGCGGACAACTCGGGAGACAACTGCCCCGACGACGCAAACTCGAATCAGCAGGATTGGGACCAGGATCTGTTCGGCGACGTCTGCGACCACGACGACGACAACGACGGTGCCCCAGACGACTACGACGAGTTTCCCTTCGACCCCACGCAGTGGTCTGCCGACGACAGCGACGGGGATGGTCTCGATGACACCGTCGAAATTGCACAGGGCACCGATCCCTTCGACCCGGACACAGACGGAGACGGCCTCGACGACGGGACGGAGAACGAGTTGCAGTTGGATCCGCTCGAACCCGACACGGACGGCGATGGCATCGCGGACGGCATCGAGGAAACGCGACACCTAGACCCCGCCAATCCGGACTCCGACGGCGACGGCATGAACGACGCTGACGATCCCGGGCCCCTCATGGCCAGCTGCGGCGATGCCGTGCTCGACGCCAGCGATTTCTGCGATCCCACCGCCAACCCCAGCGGTTGTGGTTCCGACGAGATCTGTGTGGATTCGTGCGTGTCCTGCACCGTTCCGGCGGGCGCTGTCTCGCTCGCGGGCACGGCCGAGGGGGGGGATGTGAGTGTCACGACGATCGGACCCCAGGCGGAGTGCACGGTGGTCTTTGCAACCACGCCCGGCGAAACGGCCGAACAGGTTGCCAAAGGGTTGGCGAACGCTGTGATGGCGGATGCGTGCATGGGGGCCCAGGGGCTCTTTGGGGTGGCCGAGGGAGGTTACGTCTTCGTCTACGGCGCCGAGTTGGCTGCGGGTACTAGCGTGGGCGACGTTGGCGACCCCGGCCTCACGGCGGCCTCGATCCCCCTCATGGGTTCCTTGGGTGTGCTCTTCCTGGCCGGGCTGCTCGTGGCATCGGCGGCCTGGGCCCTGCGGTGATGTCGAAGTCATCCAGGGTGATGAGAGGGTCAGCGCAGGTGTTGGAGCATGGCCAGCGTCGCCGGCGGAGTCGTTGCAACCGCCCCTGCGTCCATGGGGAGCACGACACCCAAACGCCTTTCGCTGTGATTGGATGAAGTAGCATTGGAAATACGCGTGCGAGCCGCCGAAGTACCTCGCAGAGAGCATCGAGCCCGAGTACAGGAAACGCTTGCCGCGAGTCGAAACGCGGGAAGATGGCACCCGATTCATCGTCAGCGAAGGCAATCGGCGTCGGCTCGTGCGTCCGGGCAGAAACTGGAAGACGGAGGGCCAGGTCCAGGAGCAACAGTCCTACGAGAAGAGCGATTCGGTTCGCGTCTCGACAGGCTCCGTCAGTCCGGGGCAGCGTCTACGACTAGCGATCCGTGCCGAGCCATACGCCCGTCGCATGGGCGGTTTCGATGTTGAGCTGCCCGGCCAGGCCCGCGGTTCGATGCACGCCGATCTCCTGCATCGTCCCGGAACTCGCCATGTCGCGCATGGCACCGCGAGAGGGATACATCGCGATCGCGACCACGTCCCACAGCTCCTCCACCTCACCGAGCGCCAACCGCTCGACGGGAGCAACGAACATCCCCGCGCCGCCGAACTCTACGAGGAGCTTCGTCACCGCGTCGATGTAGACCTGGTAGGCCTCGGCCCCGGTCAGGTCGGTCTCGCGTCCGTCCGCGTACTCCGCGCGCTGCTTGAACTTGAGCAGATTCACCATGTAGATCGGTCCGCTCGGTCCCGGCTCCATGAAGCCCGAGATCTGCTCGGCGTTCGGTCCAACGCAGTTCTTCACTTCCATTGCCTTCCCTCCGACTGGCTCTGCTAGTTGGGGTAGAGGACGAACTCGTCGCCGGGCTCTTCGGGCTCGTTCAAGTGTTTGTCGATCGCGACGGGCATGGCGGCGACCGTGGGCCAGAGCGGTGGCACCTGCTCATCGAGGTGGGCTCGCAGCAACTCGTTCAGCTCTCGCACCTTCTCCGGACGACTCTCCGCGAGGTTGTGCTGCTCGGTCGGGTCCTCGTTCAGGTCGAAGAGCCAGACGAACTCGTCGGCCGGTCCGTTCTTCGTCAGCTTCCAGCCGCGATGCAAGACGACCCGGTAGTGGTCCTGCGTCCAGAAGAGCGTCTCGTGCGGCACGCCCTCGGTCTTGCCCTGGACGAACGGCACGAGATCGACGCCGTCCATCTTCCGGTCCGCCGGCAGCGCAGCTCCGGCCGCCGCCGCGGCCGTCGCGTAGATGTCGAAGTGATGAACGGGCTGATGGTAGGTCTGGCCTGCCGGGATCTTCGCGGGCCAGCGCATCATGAAGGGCACGTGCACGCCCCCCTCGAAGAACGTGAGCTTCCAGCCGCGGAAGGGTTCGTTCACACGGGGCAAGCCCAGATAGCCGGCGCCGCCGTTGTCCGACGTGAAGATGACCAGCGTGTTCTCTTCCAGACCCTGCTCGCGCAGCGCATCCAGCACCCGGCCCACCGAGCGATCGAGGGAGCGGATCATGCCAGCATAGGTGCGCTCGGTGTGGCTCTCGATCTGCGGGAACGCGTCGTAGTCGTCGCGACGCGCCTGCAGGGGGGTGTGGATCGCCCAGTGGGCCAGGTAGAGAAAGAAGGGCCGGTGGCGGTTGGCCTCGATCACCTTGATGGCTTCGTCGGTGTAGTAGTCCGTCAGGTAGCCGGGGGGCTCGAAGAGCGGACCGTCGTTGTACGACGCCGAGTAGCTGGACACCGTCCAGAGGAAGCGGTCGATGGCATCGAACTCCTGCCTCGAGTTGACGACGCGGGGGTGGTCCACGGGCAGGAAGAGCGGGCCTTCCCTCATCAGGGTCTCGTCGAACCCCTGAGCGTTGGGCCCCATCCCGTGGGTCCGGCCCACGTGCCATTTGCCGATGTGCGCGGTGTGATAGCCGGCGGCCTTGAGGGTTTCGGCCAGCGTGATCTCGCTCGAGGGCATGCCCATTTCGTCCATGGGAAGCCGCTCGGCCTTCGTGTTCGACGGTACCGGCTTTCGTTTCCGATTCGAGTCCGCGTCCATGATGAACTGCAGGGCCGGGGCCATGGCCGCGGGGGTGGGCGTGAACTCGAATCCGAATCGCGTGCCGTAGCGACCCGACAAGATCGCAGCGCGCGAAGGCGCACAGGAGCCGTTCCCCGAATACCCCCATGTCAGATTCACGCCGCTCCGCGCGATGGAGTCGATGTTCGGCGTCTGTACCGTACCGCCGCCGGCTCCACCGCCGCTTATCGACACGTCGTTCCAGCCCATGTCGTCCGCCAGGATCAGCACGATGTTGGGAGGTCGCTCCGAAGGCGGCGCCGTCGCTGCTTCCGGCCCGCGCTGCCACTCGATCTCCTGGTGGGGGCCGATCGTTCTGCCGAGACCCACACTCATCCCGACAACCCCCAGGAAGAGCTCGACGCGGAATATCCACGCAACGACGAGCAGGACCGCGAGAACGGCGCCTCCTCGCACGATCCAACGACCCACTCACTGCCCTCCTCGAATCCGATACTAAGACTCTCTTTGGTCCTCGGCGACCTCGACTTTCGGGTTCATTCTCCGGTGTGGATGGGCCGCCCTTCCGGGGGGTCGGTGGCGAACATCATCTCGACCATGCGCTCGGGGTCGCCGCGGCCCAGTCGGCGCTGGGTGACGAACCGGGCGAAGGCGTCGTGGGGCGCAGCCGGTTCGAGGCGGATGCCCCAGAGCGGGTCGATGCGATCGGGCAGCATCGAATAGCGAATGTCGATGACCTCAAAGGGGTCGCGTGGGTCGAGCGCGAGGTGATCCTGGGAAAACCAGCGAAACCGCTCGAGGTCACGCGCTTGTTGCGTGCCCGGGTCGAGCCAAGGCAGGTCTCGTGCGATCACGAGCTTGGCTGCGCTCTGGCCGGGAAAGTGGACGGTCGCCCCGCCCACGCGGACCGCGTCGACGTAATAACGATCCGCGTGCTCGTAGATCGTCTTCCACAAGAGCAGGCTCGCGAAGGCGGGCTTGGCTTCGACCGAAACGGGGGCGTGGTCGCGCAACCGGGCGATGGCAAGCCCCGCGGCCTCGGCGCGGTCGCGTTGCACGAGCCCGACCACGAGGTAAAGCGCCACCCACACGCACGCCGCGCGGGCGAGCGCCACGCGTCCGCGGCGCGCTGCGAGAAGAACCAGGACGAGCACCGGAAGCGTGAACAGGGGGTCCACGATCGAGATGTTGCTCCACGCTACCCGGTCGTTCGAGAAGGGCCAGTAGAGCTGCGTGCCGTACGAGGTGCACGCATCGAGCAGCCCGTGGGTGGCGAAACCGAGAAGGCAATAGAGATAGGCCTCCCGTGCGAGGCACCGCCGCCGCATGAGCGGGAATAGCACCGCGGCGCCCAGCGCGGCGCCAATCGGGATAAACACGAGCGAGTGGGTGAACTGGCGGTGGAACTCGAGGAATAGCAGCGGGTCGACGGACGAACGAATCAGCACGTCGAGGTCGGGCGCCATCCCGGCCAAGGCCCCGAGAAGGCCCGCCACTGCGACTTGGCGGGGCCTGGCGAACGCCTGCGCCACGGCTGCACCGACTACTCCCTGGCTAACGGGGTCCAAGCGGTGCCTCCCCGGCAACGCGCGCCCGACGCTGGGACCGGCCCTGAGGGCGGTCGTCCAGGAGCGCTTCGGAGGCGTCCAGCGGCATGGCGGAATCCTACCGCTCGGGAGCGGCTAGCCGCTCCCTCTCGGGCGCCGGAAAACATCGGGAGCGTCTGCGAACGCGAACCGCAAGATTCGGGCGCATCGTCAGCCGGAAAGGAGGCGTCCAACGCACCTGGCATCACGTCTGGACGCACCTCGATGGGAAGCATTCGCCCGGATGAATACAGCGTGCGCGGGCGGCTCTGCGAGTGTGCCCCGCACGGCATTCCCTTCGGTGAGAAGTCAGGACGAAACGAGCCGCGAGAGCGGGACGGGGAGGTTCGCCTGGATATTTCAGTCTGGGCCCGTATGGGTGGGCTAGCTGAGATGTCGGAGGGGAGTGGGGGGCGAGAGTGGGGTTGCGATTACCAGAGTCCTACTTTGTTAGTCGCCAAAGATGTCAGGGATATTGGCAAGCCGCGAGCGAGCTGGCCGAGTTCTTCTCGAGGGAGGGCGTTGGGAAAGTAGCTCCCGCAATCGGCTTCGAAATCGTTCGGGTGTGCCGGGTTCCAAGTCCCTTTTCTCAGGGACAGTAATCGGCCTTAAGGGTTTGGGGGGCAAGCCAATAGGATCACGATAAGTGCCAATAACAGGGTCAGTACAGATAATTTCGATGAGATCTG
>JABSQW010000338.1 GCA_013215605.1 Myxococcales bacterium | reverse complement strand
TGCCCGAGATCCACACTTTCACCCTGGGCTTCCGCCAGGAGCCCGACCGCGAGCGGCTGTGGCAAGACCTCGAGTGGTCCGAGCGGGCCGCCCTGGAATTCCAGACGCACCATCGGCCGATCGTGTTCGAGAGCGGACACGACCCCACGGCCCTGCTCCCCCGGATTTGGGGCCAGTTCGACGAGCCGATCTTGAGCCCCAACACCTACTCGAAGTACTTCCTGTCCGAAGCCGCAGCTGATGCCGGGATCCTCGGTTGTCTGAGCGGGCTCGGCGCCGAAGCGCTGGCCGTGCGCACTCCCGACAAGATCATGAAGAAGACCCGCAAGCATATCGGGGAGGACGCCTCGTTGCGCGAGATGCTGCTCTACGATCAGCAACACCTCTTCTCTCCCGAAGAGATCGGCGGGCTCCTCGTGAACTCCTCGATCGATCCGCGCGCGGTGGGCCTCGAGGTCGTCGGACGCTATCGAGATGCGATCGACAGCGATGACGAAGTCGATGTCTTCGACGGCGTGACCGCGCTCAATCTCGATGCCGAGAAGTCCGTCGCAATGCAGGATCGCACCGGGGCCATGAACGGTGTCGAGATCCGCCATCCCTTCCGCGACGCCTCTCTCTTTCAGCTGGCTCGGACGATTCCCGGACGACACAAGCTGGGAGAGGACGGTGAAGCCAAGGCGATCCTGAAGGCAGCCTTCCGCGACGTTCTCCCGGAATTCATCTCCCGGCGTCCCGTCATCGGTTATCCGAGCTACTACTGGGACAACGGCGAAGTCGAGGCGCTGAAGCGGAAGTTGCTCTCGCCCGAGGGTCTCGAGCGTACCGGACTGCTGCGGCCGGATGCCGTCGAAACGATCCTCGCCGCCGACCGGGTCAGTACGAAGAAGTCCCGTGGCAAGCCCACCTGGGGGCTCTTGGTGCTGCAGGCCTGGTACGAGTTGCACATCAACGAGAACCAGGCGTTCTTCGACACAGCCGAAAGCGATACTCCCGCCATTGCAGCGGGCTTCGGCCGGTGAGCGCCCACTTCATCTCCCGCGCTGCGAGATGACACGCCCCGAGGCTTACGAAGCCCTCGTAGGATGGCACTCAGGCAGTCAGCAGCAGCTTTGACCTTTCCATGAATCCCGTCAGGGAGTGGCTTCGGGTCTTCGCGTCATACCGGTAGTACTGAAATCGCGAGTCGTATTTCTTGATGTGGATCTCGAACGAGCGGTCGTTGCGCACCCCGTCTTCGGTGGCGAGAACGATCTCGCCGGTAATGAATGCCGTATCGACAATGGACGCCAGCAAGTCGTAGAGTCGGGCGAACGTGCCGGCGGGGGCGTTCTTCGCGGTGGCGACCATTTCGATGTGAGTAATGTCACGCTCTTCAAAGGGCACCGGCGCCGGGTGCCACGTCGTTCCGATCAGCTCGGGAACCTCGAGCGTCTCCGGAATTTCGGTCGATGATTCGCGGAACTCCGGATACCATTTGAACAACGTCTGCTTGTTCAGAGCAATTACGACCCCCGCGAGTTTATCGCCATCGTAGGCGACGCAAGTGGTGGAATCCCGCAGGTAGGCGGTGATCGCCGACGAGCCGAGCTTGAAGGGCAAGAAGCCCCGATCGATCCGCTGCTGTTTCCTGACGAACTTGCTGTTGATCAGTTTCTTGATGGCCTTGGCGTCCGAGTCCGTCGCCCTTCTGATCTCCGGCATTGTTCCGCTGACCGCCATCGTTCCTACCAGCCCCTGGCGAGGTGCATGACGTGGCACGAGAGCGCTGCACCGCTCTTGTCGAACTCCGAAAGGTTGAAGAACTGGAACTCGAAGCCGTAGCGGGATGCGATTGCCTCCAGCACATCGAGCTTGGCTCGTTCCTCGGCGTAGGAAGGATCTCTGGCACTCAGTGTCTCGATGTGGGAATCCGACAGCAGCGTGTCCCCGCTCCGGACGCAGTTGGTCGTGGCTGCTCCCGCCACGGCGAGTGGAATGGGGACGATTTCCGCTACCCGCTCGATGCGGGCCACTGTCTCCCGCCCGAGAAAGTCCGGGCACAGCATCACGTGGGTGGGGGTGAGGGGAAAGAGCACGCAGTCGAGGTGGTAGAGACGACCGTCGGTGAGCTCCACCGGGACGACGTCCATGTCGTAGGTCTCCCGGAACCAGTCGAGGGCCTCGATGGACGATCGGATGCCGTGGGCGCCAAGATAGATGTTGTCGCGAAGATATTTGAGATCGGCCTCACCCTCGAAGTAGGGCGGTGCGATCACCGTCTCGAAGCCGTGAGACTTGAAGAAGTCGTAGCCCACGGGAGTCTCTCCCATGCGCGGCGGCGATCGAAAGTTGGACACCACCACCGTTCCGTGCAGGTGGTGGAGGCGAAGCGCGAGGTTCGCGACGAATACCTGATCCTGCAGGCCTGCGACGCTCGGGACGAGGTATACGAGGCCCTGAGAGGCCAGAAAGGCGTAGAGTTCGTTCCACTGATCGAGCGCCTTTCCGCGATCGATCACGCGCTGCTCCGGCGCGAGCTCACGCATGACGTCATTGTTGGGTTCGTCTGCAGACAGCGAGAGGGGAGCGTTCAGCAGGTACACCGGCCGGTCCGCATCCTCGACGTAGGTACTCAGCATCAACGACTCCGGATTCGAGGTGTAATTCAGGGCGCCAGGTGCGGGCTGGGATCGATCCGGGCCGCGCCAGCTTATGCCGCTCGTTTGCCTGCTGCGGTGTCCGCGACCTCGGCGGCGGCCTTCATTGCCAGAGGGTGGTTCAGGTTCATCACCATGCACGACAGCATCGCGCCGGATTTGTAGAACTCCGACATGTGAAAAATCCGAACGCCGAGGCCGTTGTCCCCGGCAATCCGTTCGAGCGTCGCGACCTTCCGGCTTTCCACGTCGTAGAGCGCGTCGTCCCGGCTGAGCGTCTCGATCGGCGAGTCGCACAGGATCTCCTGCCCACACCACACCACGTTGGTCAGACCACGGTTCGCAAGGTCGTAGTCGATCGGAATGATCTCGGCCACTCGCTCGACCTGTCTCCGCGTCGGCTCGTCGACTACATCGGCGCACAGGATCACCCGCTCGGGCGAAATCGGGAATACCAGGCAATCGAGATGATATAGGCTCTCATCGTAGACGTGGATGGGAACGACATTCGCGTCGTGCTCGTCACGGAACCAGGCGAGAGCCTCTGGTGACGTGCGCAGGCCGTGCGCCCCGAAGTAGATGTTCTCGCGCAGGTACTTGAAATCCGCTTCGCCCTCGAAGTACTTCGGAGCGAGGACGGTCTCGAAGCCGAGGGACGCGAAGAACTCGAGCCCAACCGCCGCCTCCTCCACCCGGGGCTCACTGCGGAAGTTCGAAACGACCGCCACGTTGTCCCGGTGGTGGAGGATCGCGCCGAGGTTTGCGACGTAGGGGAGATCCTGCAGTCCGGGATGACTCGGTACGAGGTAGACGATTCCCTTGGAAGCGAGGTGGCTGTAGAGCGTGTGCCACTGCGAAAGTGCCTCCTTGATGTCGACCCGCCGCTGCTTTGGTGACAACCGCCTCATCGTCGCGTTGTTCGGCTGGTCCGTCGACAGAGAAAGCGGAACATTCAGTGCGAAAACCTGTTTTCCGAGTGTCTTGATCTCATTGCCCAGCATTGGTGCTCCTTCGTTCTCGCTCAAAGGTACGAACGCAGATAATCCTCGTACCCATGTTCTTTGATCAGTTCCATTTCGCCGGATTCGTGCCGGTAGTAGACACTCGGCCGGTGTACGCCGTTGAACCAGGTCTGCTGCACCATCGTGTAATCGCCGCACCCCGACAAAACGACCCGGTCCCCTGCTCGTAGCGGCTCTCGGAAGCGGTATTCCCCGAGGGCATCGCTCGACAGGCAACTCACGCCGCCGAGTTGGTGCGGAATGCCGTCTTCGTCAGACGAACCGGCGAGGGCCCCTTCGACGGGATACTGGTAGTCGAAGTAGAAGCGGTCAGGGAGGTGAGCCTCCGCCGAGACGTCCAGGATCGCCGTTGGGATCTCGTTCTGCACTACGTCGAGCACTGTGGTGTGAAGAGTGAACGGGCTGCTGCTGATGGCCGAGCCCGGCTCCAGGAAGATCCGGGCATCCCAGCGATCGGCAAACTTCTTGAGCGTCTCTACGAATTCGGCTACCGGGTATCCCGGATCGGTGAACGAGATACCGCCACCGAGGCTCACCCATTCGATATCCCGCCGAGAGAGGATGTCCGAAAACCGGCGTTCGATCCCATCGAGAACGCTCGTTAGGCTGTCGAGATCGTCGTTTTCCGAATTGACGTGAAAGAGGACCCCCGAGACGCCTTCGAGGTCGTTCGTCTTCAGCTGAGAACGGATCACGCCAAGTCGCGAGCGTTTCGAACACGGGTTCGCAAATTCGCAACCCGAGCGAACACCGGAGATCTCCGGATTGAGCCGTAGTCCGACGGAAACGCCACGCGCCTGCGCGGCGCCTCGGAATCTTTCCAGCTGGCTGTGCGAGTTGAAGATGACAGTGTTGGACGTTGCAAGGATCTCGCTGAAATCGCGGGGCGCGAAGCCGGGGCTGTACGTGTGGACCTCTCCCCTATTGCCGTGACGACAGAAATACTCCCGACCGAGCTTCGACTCG
>JABSQW010000337.1 GCA_013215605.1 Myxococcales bacterium | reverse complement strand
GCGCTCGGAAGTGATCCGAAGCGTGATCTCGCAAGCGGCCGCCGCGGAGGCGATGCGCGCCACGCCGCCTGCGCTCCAACCGAGGGCAGCCAGCGAGCTGTACTGCAGAAATTCGCGTCGCGATACGCTCAAATGGATTCCTCGATTAGAAAAAGTTAATGGACTAACATAAAGGCAATCTGAAGAAGGTCGCCGCGCAGTCCGTACGCAATTTCCCCGAGGTATGGCACGCAGAAGCAGGCTTTTTCCAGGCGGTCGGCGCAGCCGCGATCGCAAGCCCGCGCTGACCGAGTTCGGGGCCTGGCGGCGCCAGCGCGCAAACGGATCGTGCACCATGGCCCAGACCGCGGTGGCCCCGAGGCCTCTCTAACCTACTGAAAAAACTACGAAATTATCATTTTCGCCGGACCGCACAGAGCCTTCACCGGGAGTGGCGGCAGCCACAACGGGTCGGGCGATCCCGCGGTCTGAACCGACGGCGTTCGACCCTGCCTGCGTTCGTATCGCCCACGGTCGACCAGCCCTCGGTTGCCTACTCGACGGGCTGAAGCGTCCGGTCGGTGTACTCGAATAGCGCTGGCCGGTGGAGCTCGTGCTCGCGCAGCGTACGGCGGTAGAAGTAGCGAAGCAGCTCGGCGTCCTGTTCCGGTCCGGCTTCCAACACGGTGCGCTCGAGCTCCGCATTGGCCGTGGCGAGGTCGTCGACGGAGTGACCCAGGATCTTGCCGATCTCTTCGCGCTCCGCGCGATCGAATTCGGGCGCCAGGGCATCCACCCGCCGTAGCGCGAGTGCCAGCCGATGTGGACGATCCACCTCGTACACACGCGCTTCGTCTTCGCCGGCCTCCTCGCGAAGCTTCCCCAGCATGTGGACGAGACTCTCGTAGGCGGGCGATCGTAGTGTTGGCTCCTCGCGGTAGGGTTCGATCTCCGGTAGCTCGACGCGAATCAGCTCTGCGATGCCCGCGAGCGCGGCGCGTCCCCACACGATCGACCACGCCTGGTACATGGCGTGGTCGACCTCCGGCTGTGCTCCAGCCACGAAGTGGGCCATCACGAGCGGTGTGCACAAGTTGAAGCGCAGACCGTGGAAGCGCACGATATCGAGGTCGACGTCTCGGCCCGAGAGCTCCGCGTAGCGCCGAAAGGCCGGCGCCAGCTCACCGAGCGGCTCGCCCAGATCGCGGCACAAAAGCCCCCCGAGATCGGCGAGCGGATCCCCGAGATAGCCGGTCTCCATGTCGAGCAGCGCGGTCACCCGTCCGTCCTCGAAGAGGAACTGGCCCGAGTCGGCCTGCACGAAGGTGACCTCTGCGCGCCCGCTTGGAATGTTCCGGTACACCCACTTCACCGCGAACTCGAGCATCGGCTCCGGCCGCCGCTTGGCTTTGCGGTATTGCGCGACCCACTGGTCGAAGTCTCCGAGAGCGAGCAGGCGCTCGCCTTCGCGCCGCTTCATCCCGTATGCCTCGAACTCGGCCGGGTCGATGGCGTGCATCCGAACGAGCAGCTCGATGTAGTCGTTCAGGATCGCGCGGGCCTGCTCGCGGTCGTCGAGGGTGGCCAGGTTGAACGTGCCCGGGCAGCGATCCATCACGATGCCCTGCGGATCGGGACACATGCCGTAGATGTGAGGCACCGGCAGGCCGTTGGCCTCGAGCACGCGAAAGATGTTCGCCTCGTGGTCGAGCACCGACGCCACACGCTCGGTCTCGGCGTGCCCGCGGTCGCCTCGGAAGTAGAGCGGCAGGAGTTCGCCAGCGCGTTCGAGGTCGAAGAAGTACGCGGGCCGCCAGCGCCCCTGTCGACGCAGGTTGCACACCCGGCCCCCGAGCTCGCGCTCGACCCACTCGAAGCCGCGTCGCCATTCGGGAGTGAGGTCGTCCAGGGTCGGGGGTTCGTTGCGCATGTCCATTTCCTCTTGTTCTGCGGTCTCCACCGAGGTCGGCAGCTCCCAACACCAAGGATACGCCCTTGGGCTACTGGTGTTCGACTCTGGGCCCGATCCGCTCGGCGAGGGCCTCGGCGATGATCCGACTGCCGAACTCGTTCGGATGCACCCAGTCATGCATGAGTCGTGAACCACGAAACTCCGGATCCCGACTCGCGAACAGACGCGGGAGATCGATCCACTCGACGTCGAGGTCGCTCACCACCCGGCTGAAGCGACGCGCGTAGTCGGGGCTCATGGCGAAAGGCCAGGTTTGCCTCGACTTCAGAAAGTGGTCGAAGGCGTCATCCCGGCGACTCTCCAGGAGATCGACGACGCCCTGCATGTAGTGGTTCATGGCGGTGGACGCCGGGGTGGGACAGTCGCCGCACGCGCGGATTCGCTCGGCGGCCCGGGCGATCTGCTTCGAGGCGGTCGATCGATCTCCCTGGATGAGATGCCAGACGCCGAGGTTGTGGAGCGCCAGGATCTTCATCGGATGCGGCGCCGCGGGATCGGCCAGCGCCTGGCGGAACCCTCGCAACACCCTTTCGGAACGATCCCCGAGGTGTGCATCGAACTGCTTCGGCGTGAGGAGACTGAGGTAGGGGTGGCCGGCCAGGGAGCGCTCTCCGGGGGGTTGCCCCGCTCGCTGGCGGGCCAGGTAGCGCGGCTCGATCTGCACCGCGCTCCAGTACTGGCGATCCCGCAGTGCCACGGTGGGTGTGGGCTTGGGCAGGGGCGGAGGCCAAGGGAGGTTCATGGGCACCTCGAGCAGGATCAGGCGAGCGCCGTGCTCGTTCACCAGGGCGACCATGTCTCGCAGGTTCTGCTCATATTCGTCGGGAGCCACCCGAGCCAGCAGCCGGTAGTAGTCCGCCTTGCTCGCATAGCCCTCGAGCGTCCGCTCTCTCGACACCAGCTCCTCGAGCTCATGCTGAGCCGAGAGAGAGGTCTGCCAGAGCAACGCGTAGAAGGCCTTGCGGAGCAGCAGGTAGAAGACATTGCCGCTCAGGATCCGATGGACGTCGGAGAGGCGGTCGGGGATTCGATCCGCGTCCTTCAACCGGGACTGCATGGGGTCGTTATTGCCGAGGTAGACGGTCACCACGTCGGGATCGAGTCGCTGGAGATGCTCTCGAAGGAACTGGACGCCCTGGAAACTGCTGTAGCCGATGGTTCCCGCGTTGATCACTTCGTAGGCGGGACCGTTCTCGCCGGTCGCTTTTCTGCTGCGGTGACGCTCCGCGAGGATCGATTCGAGTTGGTCCGAATAGGTCTGCGAGCGGTCGTCGAGGTTGAGCCCCCAGGTCGCAGAGTCTCCGAGGTTCAGGATCCTCTGGGTGTCGTTGCCCTTCTCGGCCGAAACCGCGTCGTCGCGCAGGCCGTGTGCGTTGTGACTCCAGCGGTTTTCGACCCCGAGCCAGCGGCTCTCCAGGCTGCCGGAGGCGCCCGGAGTACCGCGCCAGATGAGGAGGGGACTCGCAACGAACATGTCGTCCGAGCTGTAGAAGGGGTCGCCGCGAGCCCAGAGCGGGGTTCGGTTGAGCCAACCGCTGTCCTCGGGCGCACCGAGGAACCCGAGCAGGAAGACCAGGAGCACGAGCAGGGTCGGGGTCAGGCGGAAGAGGATCTCTCGAGAGAGCGAACGAGCCATGACGCGCGGCGAGTATACCGTGCGAGCGACCGTCGCCTCGCCGACTCCTGCGGCGAGATTCTTCGATACGCTTGCCCGGACCCGCTTCATGACGAACCCGACCCGACCAGTGCTCCGGTTTCTCGCGTGGCAGGGGCTCGCTGTCGCGCTGCTGCTGCTCGTCTTCGAGGCGGTGCTGCGCGTCGGCTTCGACCGGCCGGCGGGTTGGTTCAACTACGCGCTCACGTCGGATCGCGGTCTGTATCCGGAGAGCACGCGCATCCCGATGCTCTGGGGACCGATTCCGTACGTGGTCCACACGAACTCCCTCGGCTTTCGCGGCCGCGAGATCGCGGTTCGAAAGACGCCCGGTACGCTGCGCATCGCCGCCGTCGGGGACTCGATGACCGACGGTTTCTTCGTCGACGACGAGCACACCTATCCCTTCGTGCTGCAGGATCTCCTGCAGGCGCGGGGTCACGCCGTCGAGGTCCTCAATGCAGCGCGCGGCGGCGGGTCGATCGGCAAGGAACTCGCGATCGTGCGCGAAGTGGTGCTTCCGCTCGATCCCGATCTCGTCGTGCTGACGTTCGTGTCGAACGATCTCTCGGACATCGCCAAGAAGCCGGGCAGCGCGCTCCTCGGCGCGACACTGCGCGGCGCGCGAACCGGCGTGGCGGATTGGCTGCGCGCCCGGACCGCCGTGGGAGAGTTCATCGGCGATGCGGCGCTCGCCTGGCGGAATCCCGCCTATCGCCGCGCCCGGCGCGATCGCGAGCGGAGGTTGTCTGCGCCCAACGCGCGCCGCTACGCGATCGAGGGCGGGGATCGCTTCGAGGCGAATCTCGCGAAGTTCCGGATCAGCTCGCCAATGGCCGGGCCGATGCTGGAGCGCGCGCCGTTCCCGCCGATCGTCGAGCGGCTCGTCGAAACCTACGTCGAGGTGTTGGTCGAGTTCGCCCGTGTCTGCGGGGAGGAGGGGGTTCGCGTCGCGCTCGTCTACTTCCCGAGCTACGCGCAGATCTACGACGACAATTTCTCGCCCGCCATGTCGGACCGACTCGCGGCCGAGAGTGAGTCGCTCGGGATCGCGTACCTCGACGTCACACCGGCCTTCCGGCGCGAGCGACACCGCGTGCTCCACCTCGCGCCGCTCGACTACCACACCAATCCCGCGGGCTACCGGCTGTTCGCGGAGTCGGTGGCGGAGTTCCTCGAGGGTTCAGGGCTGCTGTCGAAGTCTGCCTTTCGGCCGGGTCGCTAGAATGAGATTCTCCCCAAAGGCGATGCAGCGCGCGAGAACCTCGGTTGTCGAAAACCCGCTCAGCATGACGGCGAAGCCCTCAGGGGAATGCTGCGTCGGCCTTTCCGCGAAAATCCTCCATGCTGATTCGCGGTCCCTCGGACACGACCTCCTGATGGAGACGAACGAATTTACTTTTGAGCTTCTGGAACTTCTCGGGTTCGGACTCTGACCGGTCGCGGCTCTCGGCGACATCGTTGCGCAGGTCGTAGAGCTCATAGCGCACGAAGCGGCTGGTCTTGATGTGGTCGATGACCTCGACGCCTCTCTGTAGCGGATTGGTCTCGGCAAGGATCTTCCAGTCGCCGTCTCGCATGGCGTACTGCACACGACCCTGTGCCGCCCAGTTCGACCAGTACAGCGGCTTCGCGCGCCGGAGCTCTTCGCCCTCGAGTGCGGGGGAGAAATCAACGCCGTCGATCGTGCGATCGTTCGGTGCCTCTACGCCCGCGAGGGCGCAGAGCGTGGGAAGAAGGTCCGTGCCGTTGATCGGTTCGTCGACGACGGCACCCGGCGTCGCGTAGCCGGGGTAGCGCAGGATTCCGGGAACTCGAATCCCTCCCTCGTAGACCTGGCCCTTGGCGCCCCGAAGTGGACCTGCCGAGCCGAACGATGACACGCTGCGGTATTCCGGCCCGTTGTCGGAGGTGAAGAAGACGAACGTGGAATCCCGCAAGCCGCGATCGTCGAGGGTGCGGAGCAGTTCGCCGAACGCGTCATCGATTTGTGACACGGCACCAAAGTAGGCGGTTCGGTTTTCCCAGACCGCTCTGCGTCTGTCGACTCCGCGGTTCTGAACGAGCCGGGCCTTCTCTTCAGCCTCGGGCGTTTCGTAGCGCTTGCGAAACGCCGCGCTCATGTACTCGACGAGCGGCTCATGGGGCTCCATCACCGACAGATACGCAAAGAAGGGTGCGGAATCGTCGGACCGACTCTCCAGAAACTTGCTGAATGCCCCGACAACGTCGCGGGCATGGGGATCTCGGCTCGTGAAATCGAAACCGTGGGCGAGGGCGGCTCGGAGAGTTCGGCTTCCTCGGTGCGGAGTCAGGTGCCACTTTCCAGCGTGGAACGTGTCGTATCCGGCGCTCTGGAGCAGCTCCGCGATGGTGATCTCCCTCGCTGGGAGCCGCACGGAGCTGTTTCTCCTGGCAATGTCGTATACACCCACCCGCGAAGGGGTTCGGCCGGTGAGCAGACCGGCCCGGGAAGGGGAGCAGTTGGAGGCGCTCGCATAGAGCGACGTGAAACGTACCCCCTCGTCGGCGAAGCGGTCGAGGTTCGGCGTCTGGATCACTGGTGATCCGAAACTGCCGAGGTCCCCGTATCCCAGGTCATCGGCCAGGAAGATGATGATGTTCGGTCGCGGGGCAGCCGACCCGTCTTGGCTCGCGTACGCCGTCGTCGACCACAGCGCGATGCCGAGCCAAGCGAGAACGCGCGGCAGGGTGGCTGGACGGGACGGGACAATCATCGTTCCGAATGTCATCGTGCGAGCAGAACGTAGATCACCGCGAGCGCGAGCTGAACCGCTGCGAATGGAACGGCGGCCCGCACGAAGCCCGCGAACGACAGGTGGAGATCGTGCTTGTGAATGATGGTTACCGCTACCAGGGTCGACGCGGAGCCGATCGGCGTGATGTTGCCGCCCAGATTCGCGCCGAAGATCACGGCCCACCAGTAGGGTGAGTCCGCGGGAAGATCCAGACCCCCCAGGATCTTCGCCAGCATCGCCGCCAACGGGATGTTGTCCGTTACCGAGCTGGCGAGCGAGGAGGCGATCAGCAGCACGGCCGGTCCCACGAGTTCGCCCAGCTCGAGGATCGGCGCCAGCCCTCGCCCGATCTGGTGAAGCACCTCGGCGTGCTCCATCACGTTGATCACGATGAAGAGCGCGGCGAAGAAGGCGAGCAGGTCCCAGTCGATCTCGCGGTAGAAGCGATCGGCCGTGGCCTTGTATTGGACGAGCGCGACGATCGCGAAGGAGAGCGCGACGTAGCCCATCCCGAGCTCGTTGAGCAGCGTCCCCGGGATCGAGGCGCTTGCGATCACGGCGATGAACGCGAGCAGCAGGACCGCGCCGAGCCAGAAGCGCAGCTTCGAGTCCAGTCCGTCGTTCTCGTCGAAGCCCGCCACCAGGCGCTGGGCAACGTCGCGCTCCTCCTGCGTCGCGTGCCGGCGAATTCCGAAGAGACGCGCGCCGAGCCAGAGGGTGAAAACGGTAGCCACCCCGACGTAGGGGGCGGCACGCACGAAGAATGTGAAGAAGCTGATACCCGCCGCATTGCCGACGATGATGTTTGGCACCGAACTGATGAGCGTCAGCAGGCCGCCCACGTTCGTGAGCAGGCCCTCGATCAAGAGGAATCCCAGGAGCTTCTGCTGGATCCCGAGGCGACGCAGCGAGACGGCGCTGAGCGAGCCGACGATGATCATCGCCGTCACGTTGTTGAGCACGGCCGAGAACACGACGGTCATCACACCGTAGTAGACGAGCAGCACGAGGGGATCGCCCTTCGAGGCTTTCGTGAGCTTGATCGCGATCCAGGTGAAGAGCCCCGACTTCGCGGTGATGTCCACGAAGAGCGAAGAGCCGAGGATGATCGCCACCACGCCCCAATCGATGGCGGGAATATAGACGGGCAGGTGGATGTCCGTTTCGCCCACGTGCAGGTCCATCGCGTCGAAGGGCAGCAGTCCGAAGAGCCCTCCGAGCAGCAGCGAGCCCACCGCGAACACGCCCACGATCACGGACTTCTTGGCGTGGATCTTCTCCTCGAGGGCGAGGCAGGTGACCATCGCCACGAGCAGCGCGGCGAAGAGCAGGGTGACTGCGAGCGGAACTTCGTGGGGGGGAGCCATTGCGGTTCACCGGTCTCCTAGAGCATCAGCAGCGGGATCGAGCGCAGCTCGACCGCCAGCGGATAGGCTTGGCCGTGCATCGCCAATTGGTCCCCGTCCATCGTGTTGAGCACGAGCAGGTCGATGTGCTGCTCCGCCACGAGGCTCTCGTATTCGGAGATGCGGCGACCCATCCGGACGATCTCCTCGATCGTCACGTCGAGAGCCTGCGCGTCGATCACCTCGCGGCACGAGCGGATGTAGTCGCGCGGCTCCTTCTGGAGCTGCTCGGCGACGAGCTCCCGTACGTCGTCGGTGTCGATCTCCGGGATCTTGGAGACCGCCGCGAGGAGGCGTTCGAATTGCTGCTCGTCCTCGATGTGGGTGAGCCAGCAGGTGCCCCCGGGTGCGGTGAAGCGCAGCGCGTAGTTCACGAGGCGGGCGTCGCCGGTCAGGTGGTCGGTGATCGCCATGACGCGATCGGTGTTCGAGAGGGCGTGGGGCAGTGCGCGATTCGCGTCCGGGTGCGGGAGCACCAGCACGGGGACCTCGGTCGCCTGCGTGAGCACGTCGAGGTACTCGCCCAGACTGTAGGGCCAGTGCCAGGCGCCCGAGTGGAGATGGCGCCAGGTTACGATCAGATCGGGCGAGCGATCGTCAACACGATCGAGCAGCTCGCGCACGCTCGCGAAGTCGTCGCCGGAGAGATGGTCCCACTCGGTGTCCCCGATCGCCGCGAGGAACGCTCTCGCCTGGGCGATCAGCGGGGTGTTCGCGTCCCCCGGGAGATCGCTGACGAGAAGAACGCGCGAGAGTTCCGCGCGCTCGTACGCGTAGCTCTCCTTCGCCGCGGACTTGAAGGCAGACTCGAACTGATCGAGCTTGGTCAGGACAATCTCCCTTCGAGTCGGAGCCGCGCACCGGCGAAGCGAAGCGTATCCTCGTGCATGCCGTCCCGCGCCGCGGCCTCGAGTATGGCCCCGTGCGCCGTTGCGTGAACCGCGAAGGCTTCGATGCCGGCGCCGCGCCCCTCCGAGTCGACGAATCGGACCTCGGCATCGTCGAGTTCCAGGACGTTGCCGCGGCGCGGTACCCCGAGGAGCTCCTGCCAACGCGCGGCGAGCTTCGACGGGTCTGGGCTTCCGATCTCGACGGCAGCGAGACCCGACACACGATCAGTGCGCACAGCGCTGCGCCAGTCGTCTCCGGCCGGCATCCACGACGCGGGGTCCGCGGACGAGTCCACCGAGAGGAGGACGCCGCCCACGTCGGACGGGTGATAGTGCCACGACGTGTAGGAGCCGATGGCGATCTCCTCGATCACGCGTACCCCGAGCTTCGTGATTCGCTCGTGTTCCACGCGCGCGTCGGGACTCTGGAAGATCGCCATGTAGCCACAGTCGCCGCCGCGTCTAGCGATGTAGCGCCCGGCCGACGTGCCGCCCTGTTTCGGACTCAGGAGCTCGATGAACTGGTCGCCGATCGGAAACACGGCGTTCTCGAGGCCGTAGGTCGCGACGCCCGGGTCGCGGTAGGCGACCGCGAGGCCGAGCCAACGTTCGAGTTGGGACACGCTGCTTGCGAGATCCTCGACCGCGAAGGCGAGCTGGCGAAGACGGAGACCCATCGGATCCACTCTACCAGCCGAGCCGCGCGACGACGCCCGCGATCCGCACTCCTAAACCGACTCCCCCGCGTCCGAAGCCGGATCGCGGCGTTCCCGCTCGGCGCCGGTTCCCCCCGTCGTCGCGTTCCTGTAGAAGAGGGAGCGCCCCCGTGAGAATGCCGGAGGAATCCATGGCCTCGCTCGATCACTCCCTCGGCCGGATCGCGGCCTCGATTCTCGGACTGTCGGTGCTGTCCTGCTCGACCGCCGACGACGCGATGGACGCGAAGGTGCGCGAGGTCCAGGCGATCGCGAAGGCGCGCGCCTCCGACGCTCGAGTGCAGCGTGGCGCCGCAACCGACGCGTACTTTGGCGACCTCCACATTCACTCCCGCTGGTCGTTCGACGCGTATTCGATGCAGGTTCCCGTCGGTCCCGAGGAGGCCTACCGCTACGCCCGCGGCGAGGCGATCCCTCACATCTCGGGGAAGGAGATCCGGATGACCGGGCCGCCGCTCGACTTCATGGCGCTCACTGAGCACGGGACGTACATGGGCGTGAGCGCATCCGTTGACGACCCCAACCACCCGCTGCGTCGCGTCCAGCTCATCCGGGACCTGACGAGCGATGATCCCGCGGTGGTTGGAGAGGCGATCTCGAGTTTCATGATCTCCCTCGGAACCGGGCGGGCGATCCCGGAGCTCGTCTCCGACGAGGTGGTCACTCCCACGTGGCGGCGCATCGTCGATCTCGCCGACCGCAACAACGTCCCCGGTCAGTTCACGAGCTTCGTCGCCTACGAGTACACGACCATGCCCGACGGCCAGAACCTCCATCGCAACGTGATCTTTCGCGGCTCGAACGTCCCGAGTCGACCGTTCTCGAGCATCGACTCGCAGAACCCCGAAGATCTCTGGCAGTGGATGGAGAGGGCGCGCGAGGCCGGTGACGACGTGCTCGCCATCCCCCACAACGCCAACGGCAGCAACGGCCTCATGTACAGCCGCACCACCACGGCGGGCCAACCCATCGACGCCGAGTACGCGGCGGTTCGGATGCGCAACGAGCCGATCAGTGAAGTGATCCAGATCAAGGGTCAGTCCGAGACCCATCCCGTGCTGTCGCCGAACGACGAGTGGGCGGACTTCGAGCTCTTCGACCGCATCCTCGGCCGACCGACCGATCCGAGTCGGCCGGACGGGAGCTACGCGCGCGGCGCCCTCAAGGCGGGCCTCGAAATGGAGCAGGCGGGGGGCTTCAACCCGTATCGCTTCGGCATGATCGGCGCGTCGGACGGCCACAACGCGTCGAGCCCGACGGAAGAGGACAACTACACAGGCAAGCTCGGCGTCATCGACGGAACGCCCGAGGCGCGCATGCTCGACAACGCGATGCCGACGGACGGCACCGGCTTCGAGGCTCTGCCGAACATGGGGCGGCTCTGGAGCGCGGCGGGCCTGGCGGGGGTGTGGGCCGAGTCGAATACCCGCGAGGCGCTGTTCGATGCCATGCGCGCCCGTGAGACCTTCGCGACGTCGGGTCCGCGCATTCGCGTGCGCCTCTTCGCCGGCTTTGACTTTACACCCGCCGACCTCGGTCACGACATGCTGGGGCGCGGCTATCGCGACGGGGTTCCCATGGGCGGGGAACTCGAAGCCAGCACCGACGCCGCGGCGCCGACGTTCCTCGTACGCGCCCTCAAGGACCCCCTCGAGGCGCCACTCGAGCGGCTGCAGATCGTCAAGGGCTGGGTGCAGGACGGCAGGGCGCGCGAGAAGGTCTTCGACCTGGCGTGTGCGGACGGAGTGCGACCCGATCCGCGGTTGCACCGCTGTGCGAACCGCCCCTCTCCACCGAATCTCGACGACTGCTCCTACGACCCCACGCGCGGCAGCGCACAGATGTCGGCGTGGTGGGCCGATCCGGAGTTCGACCCCGCGCAGCGCGCGTTCTACTACGCCCGGGTGCTGCAGATCCCGACGTGCCGCTGGAGCACCTTCGACGCGCATCTGCTCGGCTTGCCGCTCCCTACCGACGTACCGGCGTCGATCCAGGAACGGGCCATCACGTCTCCGGTGTGGATCGCGCCGGCAGCCCAGCCGGAGCGCGCATCGCTCTCCGACACGCGGGCGCTGACCTCGGCGATCGGGGTCTCACCGCGACGCCACCAGGCGGGACCCTGATCGACAGGCGGGAGGATCCCCTGGAATCGGTAAGATGATCGGCCGCGGGGCGGTGGGTTCGCTTTCGCGGAAGCGGGAGGACTGAATGCGGCTCTTGGATCGTCGGGTGTTGGTCGTGGGCGCCTCTTCGGGGCTCGGGCGGGCTTCCGCGCTGGCGATCGCCGCCGAGGGTGCGAACGTGATGCTCGCCGCGCGCCGCGTCGAGCGCCTCGACGAGGTGCGGGCCGAGGCCGGCAAGCGCGCGTCCCGGGTCGCGTGCGACGTGCGCGACGAGAACTCCTGCCGCACTGCCGTTGCGGCGGCAGTGGAAGCGTTCGGCGGACTCGACGCGGTGGTCTACTCGCCCGGCACCTCGCCCTTCACGCCGATCGAGGACATCGACGCGGAGACCTGGCGCTCGACGCTCGACACCAATCTCGTCGGCGCGGCGTCGATCGCGCGATTCGCGGTTCCTCACCTCGAAGCGAGTGGCGGGAAGGCGATCTTCTTCTCGTCGATCGTCATCGACGACCGGCCGCCACGCCCGTATCAAGCGCCCTACGTGGTGAGCAAGGTCGCGCTCGAGACGCTCGTGCAGGCGTGGCAGGGAGAGCATCGCGGTGTCGGATTCACGACCATCGCCATGGGCGATACCATCACCGAGTTCGGGATCGGCGCAGATCCCGAAGTCATCGCGGGGTACGCGCAGACCTGGGCGGAACGCGGCTACATGTACGGCCGGACCATGGAGCCGGAGAGCGTCGCGGAACAGGTAGTGAACGCGCTCAGCTCGTCCGAGACGGTGCGCCGCATCGCGTTGACGCCCCACTACCCGGATCCCAGCGAGGGCAACCCCGATGTCTTCGATCTCGCCGAGCTCGACCGCAAGCGCCGCGAAGCGAAGTAGTCTCCACCTCGGCGGCGGATGCATCGAAGCCGAGGCGTTGCCGTTTCCGCCGCGTCCACGGCGATCGACGATTCTGCGAATCACGGAGGTGTGACGTGTCCAACGAACTCGAACTCGAACTCGTGCCGATCTGCCGGGTGGAGATTTCCGTCAGCGAGGCGATCGTCCTCGAGAACACGCCGACGGGAACGCTGATGATCGGTGAGATCAACGCGTCGCGATGGGAGGGCGAGCGATTTCGTGCGTCGCAGCGCGGCGCTGCGGCGGCGGACTGGTTGAGCGTCGCGCCCGACGGCACGGCGACGGTCGATGTGCGCCTCACACTCGAGACGGACGACGGCGCGCTCGTGTTCGTGAGCTATGAGGGGCGGTCGCACCTCGACACGGGCAACGCGTACACGACGCCGCGGTTCCGCACGGGGGATCCCCGCTACGCGTGGATGAACCGCGTGCAGGCCGTCGCGAAGGGGAGGTGGGACAGCGACGCGATGCGGGTCACCTACCCGATGGTCTACGAGCTGCGCTGATCTGCCGACACCTGCACGGGACTGCATCTCGCGAAGGAGTCGTCGAAATTCAAGCAGGCCTCCCACGGCGGCTGAATCGAGGTTGACGATCGCCCCGGAGACCGATCGCGAAACCGCCGCTCAGGTGGCGAATTCGTTTCTGCGTTTCGAGAGCCCGCTCAGTACCACCAATGCGGCGAGCAGGGTCATCACCAGATCCTTCCGATCCGAAGTGACCCGGACGAGCGTCAGGCGGTGCCGTGTCCCGAATGCTCACCGTTGGTCGGTTTCGAGTCGTCAGGCAGTGCCGAGTGACGCGAGCGCGCGTACGGCCCCGAGATCGATGCGCCCGAACGGCGCGCCGACGGGAATCGGCTGGATGCAGACGTGGTCGGCTCCGGCGTCGCGGTGTTCGCGGATGCGCGATGCGATCGCCGACTCGTCTCCCCAGGCGACGAGGCCGTCCACGACTCGGTCACTGCAGTCGCCGGCGAGGTCGTCGTCGCTGAATCCGATGCGCTGCCAGTGGCGGCGGTAGTTGGGGAGCTCGGCGTAATGGGCGAGCTGGGCACGTGCGGCCTCGCGGGCATCCGAGGGGTTCTTCTCGAGCACGACCTTCTGCTCCACGCACAGGAGCTTGTCCGGACCGAGGATCTCGCGCGCGCGGGCCGTGTGTTCCGGGTGACCCCAGTAGGGATGGGCGCCGTCGGCGGCGTCGCGGGCGAGCTCGAGCATGCGGGGCCCGAGGGCGGCGAGCACGCGCTTCGGTGGATCGCTCGGGGGCACCGCGTTGTAGGGCGCCTCGTCCATCTGCGCGAGATAGGCGCGCATGCTGGCCACGGGGCGCCCGTACGAGAGTCCCCGCACCCCTTCGACCATGCGCGAATGCGAGACGCCCAGACCGAGCAGGAAGCGCCCACCCGATTGCTCGGCGAGCGTCCACGCGGCCTGGGCCATGGCACCGGGGTGGCGGTGGTAGATGTTCGCGATCCCGGTGGCGATGCGCAGGTGCGTCGTCGCCGAGAGCAGGAAGGCCGCCGAGGCGAAGGGGTCGCGCCCGGTGGTCTCGGGGATCCACAGCGTGGTGTAGCCGAGCGCCTCGACCTCGGCCGCAAACGCCGGGAGCTTCGACGAGCGCATCGACTCGAGGGGAGCCCAGAGCCCGAGCGCTCCCGGGTGATCGTTCTCCGAAGACATCGCCGTCCACCTCCCGCGGTCGCGAGTATACGCTGGTGGCCGGATCACCCGGTGGCGAGCATCGGATGCGTCGGCGCGCCGCCGCGCCAAGGAGGGAAGCGTGGGAAGGATGGACGGAAAGGTCGCGCTGGTGACGGGGGCGGCTCGCGGGACGGGAGAGGCGATCGCCCGGTTGTTCGTGCACGAGGGCGCGAAGGTGATGCTTGCGGACATTCGCGACGACGCGGGCCGCGCCGCGGCCGAGGACATCGGCCAGGACGCCGTCTACCAACACCTCGACGTGCGCATCCAGGAGGATTGGGACGCCGCCGTCGAGCGCATTCTCGCGGCGTTCGGAAAGATCGACGCGCTGGTCAACAACGCCGCCGTCCTCGTCATCAAGTCGCTCGCCGATACAACCGGCGACGATCTCCTGCGCCTCTTTCGCGTGAATCAACTCGGCCCGTTCCTCGGTATTCGCGCCGTCATGGGGCCCATGAAGGCCGCAGGCGGCGGCTCGATCGTCAACGTCGCGAGCACCGATGGCGTGAAGGGCATGAACGGGGTCGTCGCGTACGCGTCCACGAAGTGGGGGCTCCGCGGAGTCACGAAGGCGTCGGCGATGGAACTCGCCCGCCACCGCATTCGAGTGAACGCGGTCTGCCCGGAGGTCGGAAACTTCGAGATGGCGGCGCCGTTCATCGGCGAAGGCGTCGACCCCAAGAAGGCAGCCGAGATGAACGCGGAGACGATCCTCAAAGCCCCCGAGGGCTATTCGTTCGAGGAACGCATCCTCGACGTCGCGCGCACCGTCCTGTTCCTCGCGTCCGACGACTGCCCCACCGCCACCGCTGCAGACTTCATCGTCGACGGCGGTATGACCGCCGGTTACGTGCAGCCGGGAATCCCCGGCGACCGCTGACCCGGGTTGGGGACACCTCAGGGTGAGGGGGTGGGTACGAGGCCGTTCTCGACGAGGAAGTTGAATGTGGCTTCCGCGATTCGGAGGTGTCCGAAGGGGGTGGGGTGCATGAGGTCCCAGAAGAGCTTCGTGCCGTCGGGCAGGTGGAGGAGGTCCTGTGTGTCGATCATCGGGACATCGCTGCGGCGACAGAACTCGGTGATGAGACACTCGTGGGGGATCGACCCGCGGTAGGACGGGTGGTAGACGACGAGCCCGATCCCGTGTTCTCGCGTCAACGCGACAAGCTCGGCAAAGACGCGCGAGCGCTCCTCGCTTCGCACGCGGAACGGGAACTTCAGGGTGCGCTTCTCGTCGCCCATTTGGACGTCCCAGGTGGGACGCTTCGCGTGCGCGGCGCTCTCCTGGTACTTTTCGATGCTTGCGAGCGCGAGTCGGTAGCGCGCGAAGCGGTACACAGCCGACCACGCGAGGAGCTTGCGGTGGGTGCGGCGCAGGCGGTCCGCGTAGCGCTCGGGATCGGAGAGGTTCATTCCGATCACGGAGTTGTCCGAGGCGCGCAGGTACGACGGAAGGAAGTCGTTGCCCTCGTGGTAGAAGAGCACGAGGTCGGGTTCGAGGTCGAGGCCCCGAAGCTCGAGGTACTTGAGGCTCTGGAACGACGAATAGGCGGGGACGCCCGCGTTGATCACGCTGAAGCGGTCGCGCCCGGCGGCGGTGTCGAGGAACTGTTCGAGGAACCACGAGTAGGTCTCGTGATCGCCGACGCCCACACCGAAGGTCGAGCTCTCGCCCAGCGAGAGGACCCGGAACTCGTCGGGCCGCTTCTCGCCGACTTCCGGGGAACGCAGGCCCAGGGAGTTGGTGTGGACCGTCACGCCCTCGTGCTCACGCGTCTTGGAGGGCTCGAGGGACCAGAAGAGCTCCTCGTCGAGGTGCATCAGACCGGCGGCTTCGCCGTCAAGGGTCATGGGGGCGATGGGCGAATCCGCCCACCCCGCAGCCCGGATCAGACCCTCCGCGAGGCCCACCAGGACCAACAGGGGAACGAGGGAGAACGCGACGTTCTTGAGGAGCTCGCGACCAGCCGGCGGCACGCACAGGAGGCTACCACGCGACCTGAAAGGTCACGGATCGCGGCGAATGGCCGGACCCTCTCGGACGTGCCGCTTTCGCGAATCAGGGAGCCTTCGGTCCCCCGCGCCGGCGCCGCCACTCCGCGAGGCGCGCAGCGATCTCCCGCTCGGCCCCCACGTCCTTCGGCTCGTAGAAGCGCAGCGTTGGCAACTCGACCGGAAGATTCTGCGCCGCCACGAACGCATCGGGTGCGTCGTGGGCGTACACGTAGTCGCGCCCGTAGCCGAGGTGTTTCATCAGCCCGGTGGGGGCGTTGCGGAGGTGCAGGGGCACCGGCAGGGACCCGTGCTCCCGGACGGCCTCGAGCGCGCGTCCCATCCCGAGGTAGGCGGCATTGCTCTTCGGCGCGCACGCGAGGTAGGACACGGCCTGGCCGAGCGGGATGCGACCCTCGGGCATCCCGATGCGTTCGACGCTCTGGTAGACGGCGAGGGCCAGTGGGAGCGCCGCGGGATCGGCGTTTCCGACGTCCTCGGACGCGAAGATGACGAGGCGGCGCGCGACGAACAGCGGGTCCTCGCCGGCGTCGAGCATCCGAGCGGCGTAGTAGAGGGCGGCGTCGGGATCGCTCGCCCGCAGGCTCTTGATCAGCGCCGATACGATGTTGAAGTGCTCCTCGCGGTCGCGATCGTGGAGCAGCAGACGCCGTCCGGCCGCTTCGCGCACGGCATCGAGGGTCACGGGCGATCCGTCGTTGCCGCTGCGCTCGCGGTGCACCGCGCTCGCAGAGTCGAGCAGGCCGATGGCGCGGCGACCGTCACCGTCGGCCGCAGCGCACAGTGCGTTCACCACTTCGTCCTCGAGCACCAAGTCGAGCTTGCCGAGGCCGCGCTCGGAGTCTTCGGCAGCGCGGCGGATGAGGGCGGCGAGCGCCGCGTCGCTCAACCGTTCGAGGGTGAAGACCCGGCAGCGCGAGAGCAGCGGCGCGATCACCTCGAACGAGGGATTCTCGGTGGTGGCACCGATCAAGGTCACCGTGCCGACCTCGACGTGCGGGAGCAGCGCGTCCTGCTGTGCTCGGTTCAATCGGTGGATTTCGTCGAGGAAGAGCAGGGTGCGCCGGGCGTGGGATCCCTGGCGTCGCGCCGATTCGATGATGCCGCGGATCTCCTTGACTCCCGCCATGACGGCCGAGAGCGGCTCGAAGCGCATGCCCGCGTGCTGCGCGATCAGACGGGCGAGGGTCGTCTTGCCGCAGCCCGGCGGTCCCCAGAGCAGCAGCGAGGGCAGCTCTCCGGCGTCGAGCAGCGAGCGGAGCCCCTTACCGCCGCCGAGCAGCTGCTCCTGCCCCACGATCTCGTCGAGCGAGCGCGGCCGCATGCGGTCTGCGAGCGGTGCGTGCGGATCGACCTTCGCCACGGCCGGCGTGCCGGGGCTCGGGAATAGATCCAGCGAATCGTCCGGGGGCATGGCGAGATGCTAGCAACGCGCGATATTTCCCACTGGGCATGCAATACCAAACCATCGGCATCTGCCTGAAGCCCGATCAGCCCGAGCTCGGCGCTGTCGTTCGCGATCTCGAGACGTGGCTCACGGATCGCGGGTACACCGTTCGCCTGGGCAAGCAGTCCGCTGAGGCGACCAACCAGAGCGGCATGCACCGACACGAGCTCGCTGCGAACGTCGATCTCATCATCGTGCTCGGCGGCGATGGCACACTCCTCGCCGTCGCGCGTGCGAGCGGGAGTCGACCGGTCCCAATCCTCGGTGTGAATCTCGGAATGCTGGGCTTCCTCGCCGAGATCTCGCGCGAGGAGCTGTACGAGACGCTCGAGGAGGTGTTGCAGGGGAAGTTCCACGTCGAGCAGCGAATGCGCCTCGCGGTGACGCTGCTGCGCGATGGGGAGACGGTCGACGAGTTCCTCGCGCTCAACGACGCTGTCATTGCGAAGACCGCACTGTCGCGCCTGGTCGACCTCGAAACCAGCGCCGATGGCGTCCCCGTTACCACCTACCACGGCGACGGTCTGATCGTATCCACGCCCACGGGCTCGTCCGCCTACTCGCTCTCGGCAGGCGGGCCGCTCGTACTTCCCGGGTTCGAAGCCGTCCTCCTCACTCCCATCTGTCCGCACACGCTCACGCAGCGCCCGCTCGTGCTGCCGGCTGACAGCAACGTCGAGATTCGTCTGCAGGACACGCGCGGCGCCGAGATCCAGCTCACGGTCGATGGCCAGGTCGGTTGCGAAGTGCGCGGGGGCGACTGTGTGCAGGTTCGACGTTCCGAGCACCCGGTTCGTCTGCTGGTACCGCCCGGTCGCAATCGCTTCGAAGTGATGCGACGCAAGCTTCGTTGGGGGGAGCGGTGATCGAGACGCTGCGCATCGAAGGACTCGCCATCGTCGAGAAGGCCGAGCTCGAGTTCGGGCCGGGACTCAACGTGCTGACGGGGGAGACGGGCGCCGGCAAGTCGATCGTCCGCGGCGCACTCGGCCTGCTCTCGGGAGCGCGCGCAACAGCCGACACGCTGCGCGACGGGCACGACACGGCCGTTGTCGAGGCGGTGTTTCGCACCGAGCGTCAGAGCGAGTTCGAAGCCGAGCTCGCGGAGCGCGGCATCGACACCGAGGATCACGAACTCGTCGTGCGGCGCACGATCTCGCGCGCCGGACGCAGCCGCGCTCAAATTGCCGGGCAGCTCGCGCCCGTCGCGACGCTCGGTGAGCTGCTCGGTGGCCGCCTCGAGATTTCGAGCCAACACGACTCCCAGCGACTGCGTCGCCCCGAAGTGCACGGCGAGCTGCTCGATCGGATCGGCGGCCTCGGCAAGACGCGCGACGCCGTTGCCGAGGGCGTTCGCGCGATCCGCGAGCTCGATGCCGAGCTCGAGCGCCTGCGCGCCGAGTCCGCCGCGCGGGCGCGACAGCAGGACTTCCTGTCGTTCCAGGTCCAGGAGATCGACGAGGCGAGTCTCGACGTTGCCGAGGAGGAGGCGCTCCGCGCCGATCGCGCACGCCTCGCCCACGCTGGTCGCCTCGGCGAGGAGGGTACCTGCGCCGTGGTTCTGCTGAGCGGCGATTCGCAGCGGGCCGACGACGCCTGCGCGGCGGATCAGCTCGCCGAGGCGGCGCGCATCGCCCTGGGTCTCGCAACGGTCGATCCGCAGCTGGGCGATCTCGCGGAGCGTCTCGCCGGCGCCCAAGCCGAGGTACGCGACGCTGCGCTGGAGCTCGAGCGCTACGTCGCCGGCATCGAGGCGGACCCGTCGCGACTCGCGCGCGCCGAAGAGCGGCTCCACCAGATCGAGCAGCTGCAGCGGAAGTACGGTGCGACGCTTGCCGACGTCCTGGAATTTCGTGACGCCGCCGCTCGGGAACTCGCATCCATCGAGGGCGCCGATGAGCGCGAGGCCGAGATCCTCGCAGAGCGTGAGCCCCTCGTCGCCAAGCTCGAGAAGGCCGCGAAGAAGCTGTCGCGGGGTCGCGCAAAGGCCGCGAAGCGGCTGTCCGAGAGCGTTCAGGACGGGCTGCGGCAGCTCGCGATGCCGCGGGCCGAATTCTCCGTCGCGCTCGATCGGTTGCCTGCCCCGGAGGGCCTGCCGTGCGGCCCGGGGGGCCGCGAGGCGCCGGAATTCTTCTTCACGGCAAACCCGGGCGAGGCGCCGCGCCCGCTGCGCAAGGTGGCGTCGGGGGGCGAGCTGTCGCGGGCCTTCCTCGCGGTGAAGAACGCTGCGCGCGAGGCCGACGGCGGCATGGTCCTCGTGTTCGACGAAGTCGACGCTGGCATCGGCGGCCAGGCCGCGGACCGCGTGGGACGCACGCTCGCCGAGCTTGCCGCGCACCACCAGGTCCTGTGTATCACCCACCTGCCCCAGGTGGCCGCGTTCGCGGACACCCACTTCAAGGTGGAGAAGATCGCCTCGGAGGGACGCACGCGAACGCGCATCTCCCAGGTCGAAGGGCCCGATCGCGTGGAGGAAATCGCGCGGATGGCCGGCGGCAGAGAGGTCGGTGAAGCCACCCGCCGCCACGCGCGCGAGCTGCTCGGCTCCCGGGGGGAGTCCTCCCGGGCTCGCCAGACGCGGCCCGCGTCCGCGCCCTAGGGCGGCTCGGGCCGGCGCCGGTTCCATCGCGCCCCCTCTCCCGGATCGGCAGTAAGGGCGCAGGGCGCCGGGAAGATCCCGATCAAGACGCGACCCCGAAGCACCGATGTTCACCCGTAGGTGTGGATCGGGAGACGCGTGTCCTGTGTCCCCAGTCACACGGCAACCCGAGGCTTCAGTCGATGAGCAATGGCGGATCAGCGAGCGAAAGCGAGTCCGTCATTCCCCCGCCCCGCGGAGCGTCTGTCCGAGTGACGAGGGGCTTCTACGAGGGCCTCGAGGTGCCGGTGGACCGGGAATGGATGGTGATCGGCAGAGGGCGTAGCGCGGACTTCGTCATCGCGGAGCCGACAATCTCCAGATCGCATGCGGCACTGGGCTTCGACGGAGAGGGATTCTTCGTCCAGGACCTGGGCAGCACGAACGGAACGAAGGTCAATGGGAAACGCGAGCCGAAGATGAGGCTCGCCGATGGCGACGAGCTGCAGCTCGGGAAGTTGCAGCTCGAAGTCGCTCTCCCCCAGTGACCCCAGTCCCACGCGCGAGGAGACCACCGGAAATCAACCATGGATCGCTATTCCCTCATCGTCGTTGCCGACGAAACGGCGCCGATACGCCGTTTCGACATTCTCAAGAGCGTCGTGCACCGCTCGCTCTGGGGTCTCGGTCTGCTTGCGGCGCTCTTGTTGGTCGGATTGGTCGACTACGTGGGCCTGCGGATCGAGCAGCCCGAAGTCATCTTGCTGCGCGCGGAAGCTGACGCGCAACGAGAGCGCCTCGAACTGTTCGAGACCACACTCACGCAGGTGACCGCGAAGCTCGACGCGGTCAAGGAGCTCGAGCGAAAGGTGCGCATCATTGCGAACCTCCCCGGCGCCGCCGCCACCGGCGGCGGAGAAATCGCCGAAGTCACCATTCCCGACGGCGTCGAGAACGCGGTGGAGGAGGTCGAGACCGAAGCCGCCGAGAGCATCGAAGCCGAACATGTTCCTGTGCAGAAGCTGGACGACAGCGCAAAGGTGGATCTGCCCCCCGCGCAGCGCGTGGGCGGCCTGCGCGACGAGGCACAGCGCCTCGGGCTCGTGGCGGACGTCCGTGGGGTCTCGCTGAAGCAACTCGTCGACGCTCTCGAGAAGAAACACCGCCGCCTCGCGTCTTCGCCCGCCATCTGGCCCACCAAGGGCTGGCTGACCTCCGCCTACGGCTACCGGATGTCGCCCTTCACCGCCAAGCGCACCTTTCACAGCGGTATCGACGTGGCCGGACGCCTCGGCACCTCGGTTGTCGCACCGGCGCGGGGCAAGGTCACTTTCAGCGGTCGCCGTGGCCCCCTCGGTAACACGGTGATCCTCGACCACGGCTACGGCGTGAGGACGTTCTTCGGACACAACGACGAGATTTTCGTGAAGCGCGGCGATGAGGTCGAGCGGGGTAGGAAGATCGCGACCCTGGGGAACTCAGGCCGCAGCACCGGTCCCCACCTCCACTACGTGGTCGAGGTGAACGGCAAGACCCGCAACCCCCTCGACTACATTTTCGACTGACCCGCCACCGCCCTTCGATCCGTCTTTGGGCGAAATTCCGGTTCTCCGGCGCAGGCTTGGGCCGCCCCCTCGTTTGCCGCACCACAGTCCCTCTCGTACAATCCCTTCGAACATCGTTTTAAGGAAGGTAGGGACGCGTCGGGATGGCGAGCTTCTTCCGAAAAATATTCGGCAGCCACAACGACCGCGTGATCAAGCGGATCACGCCGGTCGTCGAGAGCATCAGCGCCCTCGAGCCGGCGTTGATGCGGCTCTCCGACGCCCAGCTTCGCGCCCGCACCGACGAATTCAAGCAGCGCATCGAGAACGGAGAGTCGATCGACGATTTGCTCGTCGACGCATTCGCCACCGTCCGCGAGGGCGCGAAGCGCACGCTCGGCCAGCGCCACTACGACGTCCAGCTGATCGGCGGCGTGATCCTTCACCGGGGGGAGATCGCCGAGATGAAGACGGGCGAGGGCAAGACTCTCGTCTCGACACTCCCCTCGTACCTGAACGCCCTCGCCGGGCACGGTGTCCACGTCGTCACTGTCAACGACTACCTCGCCCGCCGCGACGCCGAGTGGATGGGAGCGGTCCACCGATTTCTCGGGCTCGACGTGGGCGTGGTCGTCCACGACATCACCGAGCTCGAGCGGCGCGCCGCCTACCAGTCGGACATCACCTACGTCACCAACAACGAACTCGGCTTCGACTACCTGCGCGACAACATGCGCTTTTCGCTCGACCAGTGCGTCCAGCGCCCGCTCCACTACGCGATCGTCGACGAGGTCGACTCGATCCTGGTCGATGAAGCCCGTACCCCTCTCATCATCTCCGGTCCCTCCGAGCAGGACACGCAGCTCTACGCCGTCGTCAACCGCATCATCCCGTCGCTCAAAGCGGGGTCGAAGGGCGACGCGAAGGAGGGGATCGAGGAGACCGGCGACTTCTGGATCGACGAGAAGGCCCACAGTGCCACGCTCACCGAAGAGGGCGTGCGCAAGGTCGAGAAGATGATGCGGGTCGAGAACCTCTACGATCCGCAGATGCTCCCCGTCCTGCACGCCGTCAACCAGGCGCTCTCCGCACATTCGCTCAAGAAGGTCGATGTCGACTACGTCGTCAGGACGGGCGAGAGCAGCGGCAAGGAAGTGGTGATCGTCGATGAATTTACGGGTCGCCTGATGCCGGGTCGGCGCTGGTCCGACGGCCTCCACCAGGCAGTCGAGGCGAAGGAAGGCATCCAGGTGCGCAGCGAGAACCAGACGCTCGCCTCGGTCACCTTCCAGAACTTCTTCCGCATGTACGAAAAGCTCTCGGGCATGACGGGTACCGCGGATACCGAGGCCCCGGAGTTCGCGAAGATCTACAACCTCGACGTACAAGCCGTTCCAACGAATCGCCCGATGATCCGCGATGATCAGGCTGACGTCGTGTTCAAGACGAAGCGCGAGAAGTTCGACGCCGTCATCGAGGAAATCAAAGGCTGCCACGAGGCGGGTCAGCCCGTGCTGGTGGGCACCATTTCCATCGAGACGTCCGAGATGCTCGGCCGGAAGCTCGGCAAGCAGGGCGTCCCCCACAACGTCCTCAACGCGAAGCAGCACGAGCGCGAGGCCGAGATCGTCGCACAGGCGGGACGCCAGGGTGCGGTGACCATCTCCACCAACATGGCGGGGCGCGGCACGGACATCGTCCTCGGTGGAAATCCCGAGCTCCTCGCCCTCGGTAAGTGCGGGAACGACAAGAACCACGAGGACTACCCCACGCTCTTCGCGAACTTCGAAGTCCAGTGTGCCGCTGAACGCGAGGAGGTGGTGAGTGCGGGTGGCCTGCACATCATGGGCACGGAGCGCCACGAGAGCCGCCGCATCGACAACCAGCTGCGCGGCCGCTCAGGTCGTCAGGGCGACCCCGGCTCGAGCCAGTTCTTCCTGTCCCTCGAAGACGACCTGCTGCGCATTTTCGAATCCGAGCGCGTCGCCCAGTGGTGGGACCGAGTGGGCGTCGAGGATGGCGAGGCCATCGAGAATCGTCTGCTCTCGCGGGTGATCGAGAACGCTCAGACGAAGGTCGAAGCGCGCAACTTCGACATTCGCAAACACCTGCTCGATTACGACGACGTCATGAACAAGCAGCGCGTCGCCTTCTACGATCGGCGCCAGGACGTCATGGGGCGCGAAGAGCTCCACGACGAGCTGCTCGCCATCGTCGAGGGCGTGCTCGTTTCGCTGCTCGACACGCACTGGCCCGAGAAACGCGCGCCGGGTACCGATGAGATGGACGACCTCGCCCGCGCCATCGAGTCCGAATACGGCGTTCACTTCGACGCGACGGCCCCGCCGTTCCTGCTGGACGGAAAGCCCGCACCGGACCGCGACGGGTTCGGCCGCGCCATCCTCGAACCACTGCTCGGCGTTCTCGAGGAAAAGAAGCAGCTCTGCGACCGCATGGCCGAGGAGCACGCCAGCGTCGGCTACCCGCGGTTCGCGGATTTCGAGCGCGACATCATGCTTCGCATCCTCGACACGCAGTGGAAGGACCACCTCCACACGATGGACGGTCTGCGCGACGGCATCGGTCTGCGCGGCTATGCGTCGCGCGATCCGAAGCTCGAGTACCAGCGCGAGGGCTACGCGCTCTTCGAGGAGATGAACGAACGGATCGACGCGCAGGTGCTCGAGACCGCGTACAAATTCGCGCTGCCGGAGCCCGTGCTCGAAGCCGCGCCGCGCCCGGCGCCGAGTCAGGCCGCAGCGGTCAGCACCGGCCGGGATCCGGCGAGCCATCCCGGGTTGCCGGAGGCCGACGGTGGCAGGCGCAAAAAGCCGGTCAAGGGCAAGGTCGGACGCAACGACCCGTGCCCTTGTGGCAGTGGCAAGAAGTTCAAGAAGTGCTGCGGCGCCGCTTGATTTGAGTCCCGCCAGCCCTCGCGTTCCCGGCTTTCGCGCCTCCGGTGTCTCCTGCGGCATCAAGCCCGATGCCCTCGACCTCGCGCTGATCGCGAGCGACGTCCCGGCGGCCGTGGCGGGAGTGTTCACACAGTCGACCGTCGTGGGTGCGCCCGTCGAGCTCTCCCGAGAGCGGGTGCGCCGCGGGCGGGCGCGCGGCGTCGTGGTGAACAGCGGCTGCGCGAACGTCGCCATGGGGGCGCGCGGCCTTCGCGACGCGCGCGCGATGTCGGCCTTCGCGGCCCGAGCGACGGGAGTCGAGCCCGATGACGTGCTCGTCGCGTCGACCGGTGTGATCGGCGAGCCGCTCCCGATGGCGAAGATCAAACGAGGGGTCGGGCTCGCGGCCGAGGCACTCTCGCCCCGCGGGCTTCGCGATGCGGCCCGCGCGATCATGACCACGGACACCTATCCGAAGCTCGCGTCGCGACGCGTGCGGGTCGATGGTCGCGATGTCACCGTCGCCGGTATCGCGAAAGGCTCCGGGATGATCGAGCCCAACATGGCGACCATGCTCGCCTACCTGCTGACGGACGCCGACGTCGCCCCCGCTCAGCTACGCCGCGTACTGCGCGGAGCGGTCGGCGAGACGTTCAACCGCGTCACCGTGGACGGCGAGGGCTCGACGAGCGATACCGTGTTGCTGTTCGCGAACGGGGTCGCGGGCAACCGCTGCCTGCGGGGGGACCGCAGCCCCGGCGCCAAGCGCTTCGGCGAGGCGGTGCGTGACGTGTCGATGGAGCTGGCCCGTCACCTGGCACGCGACGGCGAAGGAGCGACGAAGCTCGTCACGGTCAACGTCACCGGAGCGCGCAACCCCAAGGAGGCTGACGCCGCTGCCCGGCGCATCGCGAACTCGATGCTCGTGAAGACCGCCGTGTTCGGAAGGGATCCCAACTGGGGCCGGATTCTCCAGACGGTGGGTGCCGGGCGCATCCACATCGGTCTCGCGCGGGCTGAGGTCCAGCTCTGCGGGGTGACGGTTTTTCGACGCGGTGCGGGTACCGGCTCGGCGGCCCGGCGTCGCGCAGAACGGCTGCTGCGCCGCGACGAGGTCGAGATCGACGTCGCGCTGGCCGCCGGTCGCTCGAAAGCGACGATCTGGACCTGCGACCTGACCTACGAGTACGTCAAGATCAACGCCGAATACACCACGTAGAGACTCCCCGCCGGGGTGGATCTCGGGCGAACCGAGGCCAGCCCCGGGCGCCGGCGCGTGCTTTGCGGGGCCCGCGTGAAATCTGCTAACCCTTTGTGAAACCTACACGTTCCGGGGCCGCCCCTGCGGTGCTCCGAGTGCCATCAAAGATGGCGTTCGCGAGTCTGGGGAATCGACGGACCGGGACGGAAGAAGAACCGCGAAGGAGACAGCTCGAATGGCCGAACCCACGGCGGAAACGCCGGCCTCGCCCGAGGCCGGTGCGCAGATCCTTCCCTCAGCCGGCGCTCCCGCCGCCCCCAGCGAGACTGCAGCCGCTCTCGAGAAGACGGAGCTCACGATCCGCGAGCTCCTCGAGGCCGGCGTCCACTTCGGGCACCAGACTCGGCGCTGGAACCCACGCATGCGCCACTTCCTGTTCGGGGAGCGCAACGGCGTCCACATCGTCGATCTCGATCAGACGCTGCCGCGCATGAAGGAGGCGCTCGAGTTCCTCAGGGAGACGGTGGCGCAGGGCGGCAAGGTCCTTTTGGTGAGCACGAAGCGCCAGGCTCAGTCGATTGTGATGCTGGAAGCCAATCGCTCCGGTCAGTACTACGTGAACAACCGCTGGCTCGGCGGCATGCTCACGAATTTCAAGACGGTGAAGAAGTCGATCGAGCGCTTCAAGGATCTGCTCGAGACGGCGGCCGACGAAGAGAAGGTGAACGCGCTGTCCAAGAAGGACCAGTCGCGGATGAACCGGCAGATCGAGAAGTACCGGAAGTCGCTCGACGGCATCCGCGAGATGACGAAGCTCCCGGAAGCCGTCTTCATCATCGACGTCAACATGGAGGCGATCGCTGTCTCCGAGGCGCAGCGCCTCGGCATCCCGATCGTCGCGGTGGTCGATTCGAACTGCAATCCGTACGACATCGACTTCGTGATTCCCGGCAACGACGATTCGATCCGCGCCATCCAGCTCTACTGCGGTCGGGTCGCGGAAGCCTGCATCGAGGGCGCCTCGATCCACAACGAGCGCATCCAGTCGGAGGTGGCCAGGGAAGAAGCGACACGAGTGGTCGAGGGCACGCCGACCGGTACGGGTCGCGTCGTGGTCGAGATCAATCAGCCGCCGCGTCGTGGTCGCGGAGCGTCGTACGGCGAGGGTTCCCAGGTGAAGCCCGCCGAGGCCAT
>JABSQW010000336.1 GCA_013215605.1 Myxococcales bacterium | reverse complement strand
TACGCGTGCTTCAGTTGCTTGATGGACTCGATGTCCATCAAGTGCTGAATGTCGTTGCGAAGCGCTTCGATGCCGTCCTTCGAGGCGTTGAGCTCGAGTCCGGGGGTGATGCCGAGGTAGGATTTCGTGAGTCGCTGTCTCGTCTGGCCGTTCGATTCACTCATGGCTCGTCCTCTTTGCGGGGGTTGGAACCGCCCACCATACCCCCACCCGCTCGACTTCCGGAACCCCCGTCGTCCATAGGGAAACGATAGCCGTCGCCGAGACTCGCAAGCTCGCTGGGGACTCCGTCGACCAGCTTCCAGTCCCGCTGGGGCGTACGGCGACCCCCGACGAGATGGCGGGCATCATCGTCTACCTGCTGAGCGACGCCGCGTCCTTCGTCCACGGAAGCATCGTCTGGGCCGACGGCGGAACGGACGCCGTAATTCGACTGGACGCCTTCTAGTGGCCGGAGTCTGGCGGGCGAACTTCTAGAAACCGATCGGCGCCCGTCCGACGCCGCGGGTCGGCACGAGTTGGTTGCGGACGATTCCCGCCTCCTCGACGGTGTACTCGGGGATGCTCTCGAGCAGCACTTCGATGGCTACCCGCGTTTCGAGACGCGCGACAGCGTTGCCCAGACAGAAGTGAATGCCGTGGCCGAACGCCCAGTGCGAGCGAACGTTGCGGTCGAAGTCGAGGACGTCCGGGTTGGGGTAGACGGTCTCGTCGTGGTTCGCTGAGCCATAGAGGAGCAGAACCTGATCGCCCTTGGGAATCGTCACGCCGTGGAGGGTGACGTCGCGTGTCGTGTGGCGCGTGAGACCCTGTACCGGAGCAACGAAACGCAGCAGCTCCTCGAGTGCGGTCGGCCAGCGCGCGGGCTCGCTAGCGAGCTTCCGGCGCTCGTCGGGGTACCGCGCGAGTTCGATGATCGCGTTCGCGATCATGTTCATCGTGGTGTTCTGGGACGCGTCGTGAAGCAGGGAGCAAAAGCCCGCCACCTCGTCGTCGTCGAGCTCCTCGCCCTCGACCTGGTTGTGGAGGATCTGCGAGATGAGGTCGTCGGACTCCACGATGCGCCGTTCGATGACGAGATCCCGCCAGTAGCTCCCCATCTCCTCGTAGGCACGCAGTGCGGCTTCGCTCGTGAAGTCTGCACTCGCGAGGGTATCGAGGTTCCACTGGAGAAATTTCGAGCGGTCGCTCGTGGGGAGGTCCATCAGCTCGCACATGGTGAGAGTCGGAATCAGCTGCGAGTAGTCGGTCGAGGCGTCGAAGCGCCCCTTCTCGCGAAATTCACGTACGAGCTCGCGCGCGCGAGCGCGTACGTGCGACTCGAGGCCGGCGACGCGCGTCGGCGTGAGGACTCGCGCGAGGATCGCCCGGAGTTCGTCGTGGCGAGGCGGGTCCATGTTGAACATGTTGGGTGGGATGAGGCTGATGTCGGTGTCGACGAGCGTCCCGCGCGCCGACGAGAAGGTCTCCCAGTCCGCGAGCGCAACGTTCACATCGCTCGCGCGGCTCAGCATCCAGTAGTGAGGTGAGACCCGATGGTCGGGCAGTTCGCGCCGGCAGACTGGAGTCTCGTCCCGCATGCCGCGATAGCTCGGGTAGGGATCGGCGAAGAAGCGCTCGTCGAAGGGGTCGAACTCGGGATTCACTGAATATCGGCCTTCGCGGCCACGACTCTCCTCAGAACACTCGGGTCCTCCAGCAGCGCGGTGGCGGTCCGCGGCAATGGCGGGTATCGGAACGGGATTTCACGGTAGTAGCGACCGCCGTTCCAGGGATGGTTGGCCGCCCACCTGTGGATCCGGCGGTCGAGCCTCCAAACGTCGGAGTAGCGCGCGCGCGCGAGATTTTCGCGCTCCTCGGGATCTTCGTCGAGATCGAATAGAAGGAATTCGGTACCCACGCGCTGACCCGAATCATTCTCGAAATCGCGCCGGATCAGCTTCAATCCACCGTCGATCACCGCGTGTTGGACATCACCCTCCGCTTCGAAGTCGAAGAGGGTATCCACGGCAAAGAACATCGGTTGGCGCCTGAATTCTCGCGCTCCTCTCAAGACCGGCCACATGTTCACACTCTCCTGGGGAGCCTTCAACCAGAGGCCGGCGGCCGCCTCGAGCGTGGAGAAGAGATCGGTGTCGCGCATGTACTGGTTCACGACCCGACCCGCTTCGAGCGTGCCCGGCCATCTCGCGATTGCAGGAACACGGATTCCACCTTCGAAGAGCGTCGCCTTGCCGCCGCGGAGCGGGTAATTCGCTCCCCCGAATCGTTCGTCGGCCCCGTTGTCGGTCAGAAACACGACCAGGGTGTTGTCCGCGATGCCCTCGTCATCGAGTGCCTCCAGGAATCGGCCGATCCAATAATCCATCGACTCGACCTGCGCCGCGAATTTGCAGCGGCTCCCACCATCGGGACACACCCCGGCATCCTCATACTTCTGGATGAGTTCGAGCGGCGCCTGACTCGGAGCGTGCGGGGCGTTGAACGCGAGATAGAGCAAGAACGGTTTCTCCGGGTTGCGCTGCTCGACGAAGCGAACGGCCTCCTGTCCCATCAGTTGGGTCGAATAGCCGTGGCGCCAGATGGTCACGCCGTTCCGCTGCCAGTCGGTCATCGACCACAGCTCGTGCGAGTAGTAGTCGATGACCCCGCCGATCATTCCGTAGAACGAGTCGAACCCCTGGAGAATCGGGTGGAGCTCACTCCGGGCGAAGCCCAGATGCCACTTCCCGATCATCGCGGTCCGATAGCCCGCGCTGGAGAACCGTTCGGCCAGCGTCACCTCGCCTGTGGGCATGATCCAGTTCGTGTACTGCGCTCCAAAGTGAATGGGGCTCCGCCCGGAGAGCATGCCGGCCCGAGTGGGCGAGCAGATCGGCGAAACGTAGAAGCGATTCAACTCGACACCGTCCCGCGCCATTCCGTCGATGTTCGGCGTGGAGACCTCGCTACCGTGAAGCGAGATGTCTGCCCACCCGAGGTCGTCGGCCATGATGATCACGATGTTCGGGTGATCGAGCGCGAGGTTCGAGCTCGAGAGATCGACCTGATCCGAGCAGGCGAGGGCGCCGACGCAGAGGAAGATCAACAGCGCGAGGTGTGATGAACAGGCTCCATGGACTTGACCAACGGGCCGCATCGACAGCTCCTCCCCACACAAAGAATCCGCGAGACGGCGCGCGGTGCCCGACCGGTCGCTCCGCGGACCGTCCTTCGCCCTGGTGGGAGCGGTGTTGACGGGGGATTCTACCAGGCTCGATCGGCCTCTTCAGGCCCTTCGCGACGGAAGGTCACCGGCGTCCCCAACATGTCGTTGTTCCACCTGTTTCCGGTTACTGACCTGAGAATATCCCGCCCTCAGATCCGCTCGATGATCGTCGCCGTGCCCATGCCCCCGCCGGTGCACATGGTCACGAGCCCCGTCTCCAGGTCTCGCGCCTCGAGTTCGTCGAGAACGGTCTGAATCAGCATGGGGCCGGTGCCGCCGATGGGGTGGCCAAGAGCGATGGCGCCGCCGTTGACGTTCACCCGGTCGGGGTCCACGTCGAGGTCGCGCATGAACTTCAGCACCACCGACGCGAAGGCCTCGTTGACTTCGATGAGGTCGATATCGCCGATCTCCATCCCCGCCTTCTGGAGACACTTCTTCGAGGCCGGACCCGGGGCGGTGAGCATGATCACCGGCTCTGTGCCCGCGGTGGCAGTCATGCGAACGCGCGCCCGCGGCTCGAGCCCGTGGGCCTTCGCGTACTCTGGCGAGGCGAGGAGGATGGCGCTCGCACCGTCGACGACCCCGGACGAGTTGCCTGCATGGTGGACGTGGTCGACCCCCCCGATCTGCGGATAGACCTGCTGGCACAGCTCGTCGAGCGTCTTGTCCGCTGAGCCCTTCTTCGCGCCGAGTTCGGCGAATGAGGCCTGGAGCTTGGAGAGGCTCTCGAGCGTCGTGCCCGGGCGCGGATGCTCGTCGCGGTCCAGAGCCAGCGAGCCGTCGGAATTGTGGACCGGGACGATGCTGCGTTCGAACTTGCCCGCCTCGATCGCCGCGGCCGCTCGTTCCTGACTCCGCACCGCGTAGCGGTCGCAGTCGTCGCGTTTGAAGCCCTCGAGCGTCGCGATCAGGTCCGCTGAGATCCCCTGGGGCACCATGGGGTGCTGGTCGAACAGGTGTTCGTTGTTCGCGTGGAAGCCGTTCGCGTGAAGCGGCGCGTAACGCGACATGAACTCGACGCCCCCGCCCACCACGAGGTCCTGGTGTCCCGCGAGGATACCCATCGCGGCGAACGTCACCGCCTGCTGACCTGAGCCGCAGAATCGGTGCAGCGTGACGCCGGGAGCCTCGATCGACCAGCCGGCGTCGAGCACGGACATGCGGCCGATATCGTGGGCGTGGTCGCCACTGCCGGAGCCGCAACCCACCACGACGTCATCCACGTCAGCGGTTTCGAAGCCCACTCGATCCGCGAGGGCGTTCAGCACCTGGGCCATCGCCTGCTGGGGGTGGATGTGGGAGATGCCGCCCTTTCCGGGCTTTCCGCGACCTCGAGGGGAACGGACTCCGTCGATGATCCAGGCTTCGGCCATCGGTCTTCTCCTGTTCAGTCGTTCAGAAGATCATCGTAATCGAATCGGTGACGCGGGTCACGAGATCACTCCCGCCACGACCGAAGAGACGAAACGATGGTCGCGCTCCCCCTCCGACGTCGAGCCCCCTTCGATCGCACCCGAATCCTCGCGAAAGCTTCCCGGGCTCGCGCGAAGGGGCGGCGACACAAGGCGATCTCCCTGTATCGCTG
>JABSQW010000335.1 GCA_013215605.1 Myxococcales bacterium | reverse complement strand
TGTGGACCAGATGGTGGCGGCGAATGCCTCACCACCCACCGCGAGCACGACCACCGAAAGAAGTGCCCCGACCCAGCTCCTGGAATTGAATGACCGCATACCTGGTACTTCTCCCGCACGTGCGGAGAGGGACCGGCGCAGTACACGCCTCCCCTTCCCATTTCACGAGGGTAACACCTCGGGATGGCGGGATCTTGATTTCGCCCCGCCCAGTGATTAAGAGATCGGTGATACGCAAGTAGGTGTTCCACAGGATCGTGTGGCTCCCGGGGGGGCTCTGCAGTTCTTGCGCGCGGTCGTTCGGTTGGCGCAATTTCTGCGCTTTATTTCCTCTGCGGGCGTTCCCGCAATTACTTCGGTGCGGCACTGCGCGACTGCAGAAACTGCGCGTATTCCTTCATCTTATCTTGAGAATGCGTTCACTTCGTCCTTCTCCCTGCGCAGGTGGCACGCAACGTGCACATACCCGGCAACCGTGCCCATCGGAGTGAAGAAACTGGGCACAGTTGCCGGTGTGTTGCCGGTGGCTTCATCGCGAGCAGCAGGCCGGCGAGTTCCCGCTGGCGGCTGTAGAAGGAATCCCTAGATGTCAATCGAGCGCAAGAAAGCTGTTATGTCCCGGACCCGCAGACTCGTTTCTGCCTCACTCGTCGCTTGGGTGTTTTCCCTCACCCTGGCCCTGGCCTTCTGGCTGCAGTCACCCGCAGAGGCCCAAGATAGTGGCCCGGCTGGGGACATTGCGTTCAACCAGGGGGACTTGGATTTCATTCTGAAGCAGATCCAGATCGCCGAGCGGCACTCTGCGGGCGAAGAGTTGATCGACATCCTCCCGAACGCGAGCCTTCCCTGGGGCCTGCGGACGGTGGACGGCGAGTTCAACAACCTGCTCCCGGGCAAGACGCACTTCGGCCAGGCCAACCTGGAATTTGCGTCAGACACAGAACGGCAGTATCCGGAGGCTCAGACCCTGACCATCCCACTGGTTGGGGGTGACGTCGTCGGCGCCGGGACTACCTACCTGCAAGGCGACGGAACCACCGTGCAGGACTCCACGCCGCGCCTGATCAGCAACCTGATCGTCGACCAGTCGACCGACAACCCGGCAGCGGTGGCCGCCTGTGACCCGGAAGAGGGCTGTGTCGACCTGGGCCCGGGCTTCACCGGCGCCAATATGCTGTTTATCCCCAACGTTGCCGTGGACGAGGGCCTGTCGGCTCCGTTCAACGTCTTCTTGACCTTCTTCGGCCAGTTCTTCGACCATGGTCTCGACCTGGTGAACAAGGGTGGCAACGGCGTGGTCCTCATGCCGCTTCAGGGGGATGACCCGCTGTTTGGCCTCAACCCGACCAACGCCATGACGATGACCCGGGCGACGCTCGATGCGGGTCCGGACGGCATCATTGGCACCGTCGACGACGTCTCAAATCCGATCAACGCCACGACCCCTCACGTCGACCAGCAACAGACCTACGCCTCGCATGCCTCGACGCAGGTTCTGCTCCGTGACTACGAAGAGAGGGACGGCAGGCTGCAGAACACCGGACGTCTCCTCAACGGCACCAACGGCGGAATGTCGACCTGGAACGACACGAAGCAACAGGCGCTGGACTTGATGGGCATCGATCTCGATGATCAGGACGGCAACAATAATCCCGAGATTGATGCCGACTATTACGGAAACTTCATCCCCTGTGAGAACCCGCTGACTCCGGGTGAGGTGGGCCGGCCGCAGCTCGTCACTGCAGGCGGCCTCGTTTGCGGCGATGTGGATGCACCGGTTGACGCCACCCCGGCAAACCGTGTCGGCCAGAGCTTCTTCCTCGACGTGGCCCATACCGCGGCTCCGAACGGCACGCCCGACCCGGACACTACGCTCAATCCTCGCATCGATACGCTCAGTGGCCAGACCACGCGCGGCATCCGCGCGGCGTCGGACCCGGGCTTCTATGACGACGAGCTACTCGGCGTACACTTCATGTGTGGTGACGGCCGGTGCAACGAGAACATCGCGCTCACCACGATCCACAGCATCTTCCACCGCGAGCACAACCGGCTCGCCAGCGTAACCAAGCGTGTCCTGTTGGATACAGGCGACTTGTCGCGTCTGAACCAATGGCTCGACACCCCGGTCACCCAGGCTGATCTCGACACCTGGGGCGGCCTCTCGTTCCCGATCGACGATGCTTCGCTGACCCACCAGGCCGATGCGGAAGCGGCCATCGATGCACTGGGCTTCGACTGGAACGGCCAACGCATTTTCCAGGCCGCAAGGTTCGGCACGGAGATGCAGTACAACCGCGCCGTGTTCGACGAGTTCGTGCCCACGCTTGCCGGGCTGAAGGACGGCTTCGAGGGTTTTCACACCGACGTCGATCCGACGATCAATTCCGAATTCTCGCAATCCGTGTATCGCTTCGGGCACTCGATGTTGGTCAACACGGTGGACCGCTTCGACACCGATTGGAACACAATCACGGACACTTATTCCGGGGACAACTCTCAGCTGGGGCTCTTCGAGGCCTTCCTCAATCCCCTCGCCCTGTTCAATGCGGGTGAAGACGGAGTGCCCACGCTCAGTGCCGAGGTGGGCACGGGCGCGGTGATCCGAGGCCTCACCCGAGCCAAGGCCAACGAGATCGACGAATTCGTGACCGGAGCGATGCAGAACAACCTGGTGGGCCTGCCGCTCGATATCGGCGCCATCAACATCGCGCGGGGTCGCGATGTGGGGAACCCCCCGCTGAACGTCGCCCGGAAGATGTTCTTCGCGCGGACCTTCGATCTGCGACTCATCCCTTACGTGCACTGGGTCGACTACCTGGACAATCTGCGGCACCAGGCGAGTTTCGTGAACTTCCTCGCGGCGTACGGCACGCACCCGTCGCTCGCCGGGGCTAACGGCATCGCAGGCGATAATGACGCTGGCGAGCCCGGCAGCTTCGCCGACAGGCGTGCGGCAGCTTGCGCAATCGCCAGTGTGCTGGCGACTGCCGGTGCCAGCGATCCGGCGACCTACTGCTCAGACAACGGTTTTGGAGCTGCGACGACTCCGGCGGATGCCGAGGACTTCCTGTACAGCAGGGGCGCCTGGGCAAACGTAGGGAACGACGAGTCCATTACGGGCCTCGATGACATCGACTTCTGGAACGGTGGCCTGGCCGAAGAGCGAATGCCGTTCGGTGGCTTCCTCGGCTCGACCCACAACTACGTCTTCGAGAAGCAGGCCGAAGCCCTGCAGAATGGCGATCGCTTCTACTACTTGGGGCGCACCAACGGGCTGCACTTCTTCTCCGAACTCGAGTCGAACTCGTTTACGGCCCTCGCCATGCGCAACACCGATATGGGTGAGCCAGGCGCAGGCAGCATCCCCCTCAACATCTTCGCGAAGAACAACCACTATCTGGAAGTCGATCAGACCCAGCAGGCCTCCACGGAACTGGCACCCGGCATGATGGGTGAGATGTTCGTGGGCACTGACGATCCCGATCCCGAGGAGGATCTGGTCGCGCTCGTGATCCGCGACGCGGCTGATGTAACGACCAACATCGTCGTTGCCGATACGAGCCTCTTCCTGCAGTACACCGGTGGCGACCACGTCGTGATCGGTGGCACGGAAGGTGACGACACCATGGTCGGCGGCATCGGCGACGATTCGATCTGGGGTCGCGCGGGCAACGACCGGATCGAGGGCGGCGACGGCGCCGACCACATCGAGGGCGGACCCGGCGATGACATCATCACCGACCTCTCCGGCCCCGACGTGATCGAAGGCGGTTCCGGCAACGACGTCATCTCGAGCGGTAACGAAGAGGACGTGGTCTTCGGTGACGCCGGCAAGGACTTCATCGTCAACTCGAGCGAGTTCGGCGAAGTCTTCGGCGGCGAAGGCGACGACTTCGCCATCGACGGCATCCATATCAGCAAGTTCGTCATGGGTGCGGGCGATGACTGGTTGGAAGAGCTCGGCGGTGGTGAAAACATCCACTGCCTGGATGGCTGCAAGATTCCCGAGGCGGGTGAACCCCCGACCTTCGGGAACGATGTCGCAGTCGGCTATGGCGGCAACAACGACTGGGACATGGAAAATGGCGACGACATCATGGTGGACGGGCCCGGCATCGACCGGATGGAAGGCCAGCTCGGTTTCGACTGGGCGAGCTTCCAGAACGACCCGAGCGGCACCGGTGTGGATCTGGATCTGACCATCTTCATCCGTCCCATCATTCCGCCCTCGAACGACTCGGTCTCGAACCGGTACGACAGGGTCGAAGGCCTCAGTGGCTCGGCGTTTGGCGATATCCTGAGGGGTACGGCCAACTCGCTCGGCTCGAGCAGCGGTAACCAGCTCGTGCAGACTGCCTCTCGCGATAGCTTCGCCCTGATCGAAGGCCTGAACGACAGCATGGGCAACCCCGGACTCGTACCTTTGGGCGAGAGGCGAGAGCTTTCGCCCGATCCCGTGACCGGAGAGGCCCAGTTCGGCTGGACCGGTGGCGAGATCATCATCGGCGGTGGCTCGAGCGACGTGCTGGTCGGCGAAGCCGGCGACGACATCCTCGATGGCGACTCCGCGCTCGACGTGGGCCTGGAGGTCGCCGCGGTGCCCGACGACGGGTTCAACGGACTCTACAGCGGCATGGAAGCGCTCTTCGAGCCCGTCTTTGCTGGCGGCGTCAATCCGGGTGACATCTACATCTCGCGTGTCATCAGCAACAAGGATCCGGGCTGTGTCGATACGGACACGGCTCTCTACTCGGGCAACCGGGCGGATTACACGATCGCAGCAGCCGGACTCAGCTTCCTTCGGGTTACCGACGATCGTCTATTGCCGTTGAACGTCAAGGCGATCCAGGGTGGCAATGACGGGGCTGATCTCGTGAGGAACATCGAAAGACTCACGTTTGCGGATCAGACCGTGGTGCTGGCTCAGGGCATGGCCGGCTCCTGCGGCGACATCAACAACCTGGCGACAGGAACCCCCGAGATCCTGGGCACCCCCGAGCTGGATGAGACGTTGATGGCTGATGTCGGCACGGTCATGGATGCGGACGGCTTCGACGCGACTGCCTTCGCATGGACCTGGGAGAGGGAGACCGACGCTGGATCGGGCCTCTACCATCCCATCATCCGCATCCGAGGGATCAACGGCAACGGCGACCCGATCTCTCCGCAGGGCGAGGAATTCCTCGTGACCGCGGAAGAAGTCGGACAGAACATCCGGGTCGTGGGCATCTTCAAGGACGATCTTGACGTGTTCGAAATCGTCCACTCGGCACCGGTTGCGATCGCGACTCCGCCGGGATTCGTAGGCCCGGTGGAAAACAACCCCGCGGCCATGTTCGATGGCACGTGTGCTCAACTTGCGGCCATCACCGCCGGATTCTCGAACGGCTCGGGAGTCAATCAGCCGCGGCTCGACTTCTGGGTCGGAGACGAGGTTACGCCCGTGCCCCTGTCGTTGTTCAGCAACACCGAAGTGGAGTTCCCGCCTGGGTTCAACGCTGAGGCCGAGGCCGAGGTGTCCAACATCGTCCTGAGGTTCGTGAACAACGGTACCAACGCCGTGACCGGGTCCTTCATCCCGCAGATCGTCGCCATCAACGACCCGATGACGGGAGAAACGGACCCGAACAACGTTGCGATCGAGTGGTCGATCCAAGGCCTCGATACGGTGCCGCTGGTGGATGGACCCACGACCGTCTCGTTCACCGTCGACCCAGGCTGCGGCGTGTTCACAACCATGACGTTGGATGGGAACTCTTCGATAAACAGCGCTATTGGAGTCACTCTCGCCCTAATCAATGGTGCTCTGCCGCCGGTGGGCGAAGCAGCCGGGGCTCCGGTCGAGATCACCCGAGCGACGTGGGATACGGGTAGCGACAGGCTACGCGTGAGAGGCTCGGTCAGTCCGGCCGGCTCGACTGCGACCTTGTACAGAAGCTCCTTCTTCTTCGGGGACGTAGTGTCTGACGGCATCACTTGCACCGGTGGTGTGACGATCGGGGCCATACCGACCGATCCGACCGACGGAGAGTTCAGGTTCGACAGCGGGGGCGGTGGGCAAACCTTCGATCCATTCCCGGTCTGCATTGAGTCGGACAACGGCTCGTCGTTGGAATCGGGACTCCTACCGTAACGACGACGCCCTAGTTCCCGGGGGTTCGAAGCCGCGTGCTTCGACCCCCCCACACCAAGGCAAGCCCCCGGAATCATTGATTTGATTCCGGGGGCTTTCTCTTTGCGGTGTCGCCGGAACTGCCGTTGCCCCGCACTCGGGTCGTGGCCTACGGCAGGGAACGTCTGCAGCGGAGCTCAACCGCTCGAGCACGCGACCCCGCGTGTCTCGACACCCCCTGCCCGATCCCCCCCCGGCGGCGAACGGGGGCGTTACAGGATGGAGAGCAACTCCACCTCGAAGTGCAGGGAGTGGTCGACCGACGAACCCACGCTGCCGCCGACGCCCGGGATGACGAGGTCGGCCGCTCTGGGAAGGCTCTCTCCGCTCATTGCCGCACGGGCAGTTCTGCTGAGCGAGCCCCGTGGCGCTCGAGCATTTCCCGGATCGAATCCTTGCGGGCGATATCGATCAGCGCTTCGCCAGCGGGCGCATGCGTGGGATCGGCTCCGCGATCGAGAAGCAGGCGAACGCTCTCCTCTCTCCCGTGAGCGACGGCATCGTAGAGCGGACTCCTGCCGACCCGATCGAGCCGGTTCGGGTCGGCCCCCCGGTCGAGCAGGAGAGCGAGCACGTCGGTGTTGGCGTGCTTCGCGGCCTCATGGAGGGGCGAGCGCCGATCCCAGGTTGCGAGCGGCGCATCGGCAGCGACGCCGTGATCGAGGAGTACCCGGAGCGCTTCGGGCTGATCGTTCTGGATCGCGTGTTGCAGGGGTGAGCGGCCATCCGGGGTCGCCTGGCGGGGATCGGCTCCGTTTGAAAGCAGCGTCGTCAGGCTTTCGATACGCCCGAGTCGAGCCGCCGACGCTACCGTGGTTTCGTGCCCCTCAGCGACGTAGACATCCACCAGGTCTCCGCTCCCATACTGCAGGGCAAACGCGAGCGGTGTCAGGCCCTGCCCCGTGTCGAGCTCGGCAGCCGCGCCAGCAGCCAGCAGAATGCGAACCAGCTCCGGATCGCCCCTGACGTTTGCCGCGTGCAGCGCGCCGGTCTTCTGGGCAAGCGTGTTGCCGCCGTGTTCGATCAGCGCCGCGGTCACCCGTGTGTGGCCGGCGGACGCGGCGGCGACCAACGCCGAGCCTTCTCCCTCGAACTCCAGGCCCGGATCGGCACCCGCATTCAGCAGCGTTCGAATCGCCTCTTCCTGACCGGAAGCGGCCGCCACGTACAGAGCGGACTGTCCCCGGACATCGGGGACATTCACGTTCGCTCCGTCCTCCAACATCTCGGTGAGCGCCGCCAGGTCTCCGACACGGGCCGCCAGTGCCAGGCTGTCCGGGTCTTTGCTCTCGCGACGGACCAGGCGGATGAGGTCGAGATTCGCTCGGGGGGACGAAAGCGCGATCTGCAGGGCATCCCTCCCGTCGGGCGTGCTGGCTTGCAGGTCGGCGCCTGCTGAGATCAGGGCCTCGGCGAGCTCGGCTCGGCCGAGTTGCGCGGCGGCGTGCAGAGCGCTCCAGCCACTGCCCCCCGTGCCCGCCGGGTCGGCACCGGCCTCGAGGAGCAATGCCACGGTGTCGGGGTCGCCGCCGATCACGGCGTGGACCAATGCGGGGCGGCCCTCCCGGCCCAGGCTGGTATTCGCGTCTGCACCCATCTCGAGAAGTCGCCGCAGCTCGCTCGCATCGCCGCGCGCCGCCGCAGCGAGCAGAAGCCGGTCCAGCTCCCGCTGATCGGGAATCTCGAAGCTGGCGTCGAAGGCCGCTAGATCGGCGAAGACGGCCGTCCCGTCGGGCTGATACAGCCAGGTGAGGCTCAGACCCTCGGGCTCGCTAGCGTCGATGCGAACGAGCGCGTGGTGCCCGTCGGTCGTCTCGACCAGCATCACGCTCCCCGGCGTCAGCGCGTCGGCGGAAACCAGCGGACGCTCGCGCAGCCGGTCGCGCAGGTCGCGACCCGCGAGCACCGCGACCGGGCCGGTCCCCAGGCGCGCGACCTTGCCGGAGGCGACGACGAGCCTGCCGGAGCGCCGATGGAAATAGGCCAGGTCTCCCACCGGCCCGACGGCTTCCACGAGCGCGCCCAGGGCCTGGGCCGAGAGGGGCTCGGGCAACGGCGGGCCGGCGCCGAACTTGCCGTCGGCCAGGCGCAGCACCGATTCCGGCGTGGTCCCGAGCGAAGGCAGCAGCGCCTTCTCGATTTGCGGGGGGCGCAGGGCCGCAATGGCGTCGATCCACTCCATACGCAGACGTTCCGTTGCGCTCTGCGGGGGCGACCAGGCCAGGCGAAGCGCCGTCCCCGTCCGGGCCATGACGCGTGCTACCGAGAGCGTGCCGCTGCGCGTCCGCACGGCGAACCACGCGCCCGGCTCGAGCTCGGAGCCGCGCAGGAACGTCCGCGCCTCGAGTCGCCGGTCGAGACCGCGCAGCGCGTCCGGGCCGGGCGCGTCGGCGCCGAGAGGCAGCGCGAAGCCGGAGGCGACGAAGAGCATTCCCCCCTGCGCGTCCTCGTATGCGAGGTCACCGAGCCGAGCGAGCGCCGCTTTGTACTCGTCGACGTGGGCGAAGGACGCGGGACGCGGCGCCGGCGCCAGCACGCCGGAAGCGAGGTCGAGCACGGCGCCCAGGCGCTGGTCGAGATCGGGGAGCGACCGGTCCCAGACGGACACAGCCGCGCCCGCGTCGAGACCCGCTCCGATCACCACGAGGCAGGCGATGCCGCCCGCGATGCGCGAAGTCGTGCGCCGCTCGCTCAGGGCGCCCCCTCGACCGTGACGTTGGCCGAGCTCGGATTCGAGGCGCCCGGCTGGGTGAGGTACTGGTACACGGTGGCCGTCGTCTCGCCACTCGAGCCGGCGCTACCTTCGATTTCGCCGCTCCCGTTTTCGAACAGGTTGAAGCCGGGCTCTGAATACGGCACGAGCACGCCCGGGAAGGCGCCCGCCGGCATCGAGGCATTGAAGGCGCGGCTTTCGAGGAGCGTGTCGGTGAAGAAGTTGTCCTCCCAGAGGTCGGAGGTGACCGACTGGGTTCCGGCGCTGATGCCCGCCGCCGTCGCGTTGACGGTGCCCTCGAGGGTGAAGGGGCTTCCCGGCGCGGGGCCGACCTGGAACGGGGCCGTCTCCCCGGGTACGAAGGGCGGGGGCAGCGAGAACGACGGGAAATCGATGTCGGTCCAGGGCGCTTGCGTGTAGTCCGGCGACGCCGAGATGTCGTAGCCGACGCTCCAGGTCCCGCTGCCCGAAACGCTCCCGTCAGGCCCCACGATGGCCGACTGGCCGCGCCCGAAGCTCGCGTCGATCGAGAACGTGAAGAGTTCTCCCTGGGGGGTCGTGCCCGGGTCTACGGTCTGGCTGACGACATTCAGGGGCGTATCCCCAAACGTCCCATCATCGACGAGCGTGACCGTCTCGAGTTGCGGTGTCCCCGCGACGGCCACCCGCACCATGCCCGTCATCGT
>JABSQW010000334.1 GCA_013215605.1 Myxococcales bacterium | reverse complement strand
GATCTTGTCCGGGTCGGGATCGATGCCGATCAGATTCGTCTTGACCACGCCGCCGCCATCGAGATCGGCGATCGCCGAGACGAAGGGGACCTCGACGCCCGGGAACGAGCGGTGCGTGATCGAGAAGACGTGCAGCTCGCCCGTGTTCGCCAGGCGGTGGGGCTTCAGGGCGTCGCGCTTGCCGCAGTTCGCGCAGCAGAAGCGCTCCTCGAGGGTGATCGCGCTGCAGCTGTCGCAGCGGTACCCCTCGAGATAGGGATCACCGGACTCGGGCACCTTGAGATAGGGGACGATCGGCAGGGGCTGGTCGGCCATGAGGGGGATCTCCAGGGTCGATAGAGGGGTGGAATCTGGCGCGCAGAATACTCCATGTGGCTCGGCGGCGGCAAACCGACCCGCGTCGACGCTGCTCCCGGCGCGCGGTTATGCTGGCGCCGCCCGTGCCCGAGAACCGCCCAGCGAGAGCCGCCACGGAGATGCTCCGATGAGTTTCAACTTTGCCACCGTCTGGGAGGCCCTCGCCGCTTCGATCCCCGACGCGGACGCTGTCATCTCGGGGGATCTCGTCCGCAGCTGGGGGGAGTTCGAAGAACGCGCCGCTGGCGTGGCCGGTGGCCTCGCAACCGCGGGCGTCTCGACCCGCGAGAACGTGGGACTGTGCCTGTACAACGGACCCGAGTACTCGGAAGCGCAGTTCGGGGTCTTCAAACAGCGCGCGACGCCGTTCAACATCAACTACCGCTACGGCGCCGCGGAGCTCGCCGACCTGCTGACCGACTCGGACGCCGTCGCCGTCTTCTACGACGCGACCCTCGCCGACCGCTTCGAAGAGATCCACGCGTCGCTGCCCAACGTGAAACTGTTCGTCCAGGTCGACCAGGGCGAGGGCCCCGCTCCGGCGCCCGTGCCGACGTGGGCCATCGACTACGAAGCGCTCGCCGGCGGTTCGGCGAGGGCGGATGTCATCTCGCGTTCGCCCGACGACATCTGGATGCTCTTCACGGGCGGCACCACGGGCAAGCCCAAGGGCGTGATGTGGCCCCACCAAAGCATGGTCGAGAACATGAAGCCCAACTACGCGGGCTTGAAGCACTCCGTTCCGCGGAGCGTCGAGGAGGCCGTCGAGGCCGCCCTGGAAATCCGATCGAGGGGACACACCCCGAGGCAACTTCCCGCGGCGCCCCTCATGCACGGCACCGGCGGGATCGGCGCCCTCTCGACGTTCACGATGGGCGGTGCGGTCCTCACGCTGCCGGGTCACTCCTTCAGCGGCGATGCACTCTGGGAGACGGTGCAGCGCCACCGCGCGACGCTGCTCACGATCGTCGGCGACGCCTTCAGTCGGCCGATGCTCGAGTCTCTCGACGCCGCGGCGGAGCGCGGCACGCCGTGGGACCTGTCGTCGGTGTTCTTGATCCTCTCGTCCGGCGTCATGTGGAGCGCGCCCGTCAAGGAAGCGCTGCTCGAGCACAACCCGCGCATGCGCCTGCTCGACTCCCTCGGGTCGTCCGAGGGCATTGGCTTCGCGTCGAAGCTCGAGTCGAAAGACGAGACCGCGAGCACCGCGCGCTTCGTGCTCGGCGAGTTCACGAAGGTGTTCACCGAGGACGGACGCGAGATCGTGCCCGGCTCGGGAGAGCGCGGCCGCCTCGCGCTCGGCGGCGCCCTGCCCCTCGGCTACTACAAGGATCCCGTGAAGAGCGCCGAAACCTGGCCGGAGATCGGCGGCCAGCGTTACTCGATCCCCGGCGACTGGGCGACTGTCGAGGACGACGGAAGCATCGTGCTCCTCGGACGTGGTTCGGTGTGCATCAACTCGGGTGGCGAGAAGATCTACCCCGAGGAGGTCGAAGAAGCCGTGAAGCTCCACCCGGGTGTGGTGGACTGCAACGTGGTGGGCGTGCCCGACGAGCGCTGGGGTCAGGCGATCACCGCCGTGGTGGAGCTCAGCGATGCGAGCGTCAGCGATGCCGACATCGTCGCGACGGTGAAGAACGATCTCGCCGCATTCAAGGCGCCGAAGCACATCGTGCGCGTCGAGAAGCTGCTGCGCGGTCCGAACGGAAAGTCGGACTACAAGTGGGCGTCGAAGACGGCGCTCGAAGCGGTCGAGTCAGCGAGCGGCTGATCGAACAGCGAGAGGCCTCCCGTTCGAG
>JABSQW010000333.1 GCA_013215605.1 Myxococcales bacterium | reverse complement strand
AGTTCCAATCGGTCGACATCGAGGGGTATTTCCGTTCGAGCGCTGTGGGGAGGTAGACACCAGCGATGCCGTCTTCCCGATCTCGGTCGAACAGGATTCGGGCCTGGTCGAGCTGGCGAAGCAACGGGCCTTCCAGCGAGTGCGGGAAGATCGTGGTGCGGTCCCGGTTCCCCTTCGGCTCGCGAATGAGAATCTGTCGGCGGGTGGCGTCGAGATCCTTGACCCGCAGGCGCAGACACTCGAGCAGGCGCATGCCGGTTCCGTAGAGGAGCGACGCGACGAGGGCGTCGACGCCTTTCAGCTCGCGGAGAATGGCGGCCACCTCCTTCCTCGCGAGCACGACGGGCAGGTGGCGGGGGACGCGGGCACGCACCGCGTGGTCGAGGCCTTCGAGCTCTCTTCCCAGCACTTCCCGGTAGAGAAAGAGCAGCGCGGCCAGCGCCTGGTTCTGTGTCGAGGCGGCGACGTTTCGCCGCACGGCAAGATCCGAGAGGAACTCGACGACTTCGGCGCTTCCCATCTCGTCTGGGTGGCGGATGCCGTGAAAGTGGATGTACCGGCGGATCCAACCCACGTAGGCGTCTTCGGTGCGGATGCTGTAGTGGCGCACGCGGATGGCGGCACGGACGCGGTCGAGAAGCTTCGGCCGCGCGGCCCCGGCGCGCGGGGTGGACTCGCGACCGGATCGTGACGGAGGTTTCACCTCGGCGCTCCTGCGCACTTTCGACGCGGGATCCGAAACGGAGCGCGCCGTGTGCACTGGGCGGGGTGATGGGATTCAGGATAGCGAGCGCCCGTCAGTCGAGCGAGCGCACCATCTCCACCGCGGCGTCCGCGAGGCCGTCGATCTGCTGGCGGAAGGCGTCGGTGTTGGCCTCCGCGCCCATGACGCCCTTCAGGTAGCGGGACATCACGCCCTCGACGATGGCCGCGAGTCGCCAGTACTGGAAGGCGCGGTAGTAGGCGATGCGCGACACGCTGCGCCCGGTGAGCTCCTGGTAGCGCGCGGTCATCCGCTCGCGTGACGGGAAGCCCGCGGCGGACGTCGGCGAGACCGCCGCGTCACCGCTCCTCGACACGGGTCCGCTCTCGTTCGGCTCGGCCCAGTTGTTGAGCAGGTAGCCGAGGTCGGCGAGGGGATCGCCGAGCGTGCAGAGTTCCCAGTCGATCACCGCGGCGATACGCGCGTCCGCGCCCGAGAGCATGTTGCCAAGGCGGTAGTCGCCGTGCACGATCGCGGCGCCCACCTGCTCGGGGATGTCGGACTGTAGGGCCTCGTAGACGCTCTCCATCGCCGGTAGCTCGCGCGTCTTCGTCTTCTCCCACTGTGTGCGCCAGCGGGCGAGCTGGCGGGAGAGGTAGGCTTCCTTGCGGCCGAGATCGCCGAGACCGACCGTGTCGGGATCGACGTCGTGCAGTGCGGCCAGCACCTCGATGACGTCCACGCCGAGTGCTTCGCGTTGCGCTTCGTCGTAGGACTCCTCCGCGTTGTCCGCTCCGGTGAGCACCACGCCATCTACGAAGTCCATGATGTAGAAGGGCGCGTCGTTGACACCCTCGTCCTCGCACAACCCGAGCGCCTCGGGCACCGGAACCGTCGTGCGACCGACGCCGGAGATGATCTTGTGCTCGCGCGCCATGTCGTGCGCGGTGGCGATGACCGCGCCGAGGGGAGGGCGCCGCAGCACGCGCACTGCGCCCTTCGCGTCTTCGACGCGGTAGGTGAGGTTCGAGTGGCCGCCCGTGATGAGCGAGAACTCGAAGGGTGCCGAGGCGCCCTCGATGTTCGCGCAGAGCCAGTCGGTCACGCGCTCGGGGTGGATTCCCGGGACGTCTTCGCTGCTCATCGGAACCCTCTCAATCGCCGCTGTCGGACTTATTGCCCAACGAAACGTAGTCGAGCGGATTGATCGTGCTTTCTTCCATGCGCTCGCCGTCCCAGAACTGGCCACTCCGCGCACCGCGAACCACGCGGTAGTTGCGCCCGAAGAACTGCTGCTGGCTCCACTCCCAGCGCACGTCGACGCTCGAGTAGTGGGCCGAGATGGCGCGGCGGAAGCCCTGGGTGCGATTGCGTCCGGAACCGTGCAACAGCATCGGGTGGAAGAAGGCGGTGTCACCGGGATCCATCTCGAGGTGCACGCGTTTCTCGAGTTCATCGTCGACGTTCCGTGCGCCGAAGTAGCCGGCGTTCAGGTGTTCCCAGTCGGGATTCTCGTGCTGAAGGAGCCCGCCGCGGTGGCTGCCCGGCACCACCACCAGGCAGCCCATCTCTCTCGTCACCGGCTGCAGGGCCGTCCACGAGGCGACGATCTTGTCCGCCGGCCGGAACGGGAAATAGAGGAGGTCCTGGTGGAGAGGGTGGCGGCCGTCGACGTTCGGCGGCTTGTTGATGAGCATCGTGTGGATGGTCATGACGTCGCGGCCGACGAAGCGCTCCACGCAGTCGAGGACGCTCGGGTGGGTGGTGTAGGTGTCGAGTACGGGGTCGCGCTCGTAGTCCTGGATCTTCGCGATGGCTTCCAACTTCGAGTTCGGCTGGACGTGACCCTTCACGACCATCACGTCCTTCATGACGAGCATGCCCTCGGAGGGCTCGACTCTGCCGTCGACGATGTCGGCGAGCCGCTCCGTCCAACGCTCGAGGTCGGCGGCGTCGAGCAGACCGCGTGCGACGGTGTAGCCGTCCTTCTCGTAGCCGGCGAGCATCTCGTCGCTGATGGGAGATTCGGGCAAGGGGTCTCCGGTGCAGGGCGCTGCTTCGGCTTTGCGGGGCCGCCGTCCTACGGGGCTGCCGCCTTGCGCAGTGTACGGATTCCACCCCTGATGTGGTGGGCGTCGAGGTCGTGCTCGCGCATCAGCTCGGCGAGGTGCGCGCTCTTGAGTCCGATCTCGCAGTAGAGGACGTAGTGCTGAGACGCGTCGAAGCTCGGGAAGGCGTGCAGGGCCTTCGAGAACTCGAGGTGCAGCGCGTCCTCGACGTGCCACGAGGCGAACTCGTTCTTCGAGCGGAGGTCGATCACGGTGGCGCCCTCGGGGATCTCCGTGACCTCGAGGTCGGGGAAGCCGAAGGCTTCGGTGTCGAGCTTCCGGAGGTCGTGCACGCTGCGCGACGCGACCGCCGCATCGAGGAGGGACGCATCGAGCTTCGCCTCCTCCTCGAGGATGGCCGCCTCGCTGGCGGCGGTGGCGGGTTTGCTCGACACCATCGCGCAGTACTCGCCCACCACCTTCGAGAGCTCGAAGGTGCCGATGCGCTCGGCCAGCGCGATGATCTCGTCCTTGTTGAAGCCGACGAGGGGGCGCAGCACCGGGCGCGCCGACGCCGCACTGATCACCGCGAGGTTCTGGAGCGTCTGCGACGACACCTGAGCGACCGCCTCGCCGGTGACGAGGGCTACGACGTCGCGCTCGTCCCCGATGCGATCGGCGACGCGCAGCATCTGGCGCTTCAGCAGCACCTGCCAGTAGCGCATCGTCGTGTGTTTCTTCAACTCCGCGGAAATCGGTTCGAAGTCGACCGCGTGCAATCTCGGCCGCTCGCCGTACGACCAGCGGTCCGCAAGCAGCTTCGCGACGCGCAGCACGCCCTGCTCGTGCGTTCGACCGCCGAGGTTGCAGAACACGTAGTCGAGGCCGACGCCGCGCTTCTGCATCTGCCACGCCGCCACCGCGGAATCGAAGCCGCCGGACAAGAGGGCGAGGGCGCGGCCGCCGGTGCCCAGTGGCATGCCCCCGGTGCCCGAGATGCGAGACGGGAAGAAATAGACCTCGCCTTCGAGAATCTCGACGTGCACCGTGACTTCGGGGTGGTCGAGGTCGACGCGGGCGGCCAGCGGGAGGAGGGCCGCGCCGAGCTGGCGCTCGACGTCGCCCGAGTGGCTGGGGATCCGCTGGCGGTTTCCGACGCGTCGCGCCCGCACCGCAAAGCGACGCCCGCGCACCGCGTCGCGAAAGAGCTCGACGCCGGCGCCGACGATCTCATCCAGGGATGTGACGTCGCGCCGCTCTACCAGCGAAAGCGACTGCAGGCCGAAAACGCGCGACAGCGCGCCCGAGATCGGACCGGCATCCAGCGCGGGGAACTCCACGAAGATCCGGTCGTGGGAGCGCCGGATCGATGGCGCCGCCCCTTCCGAGAGCAGGGCGTCCCCCAGATTTCGCAGCAGGCGGTTGACGAACTGACGCCGGGTCGCCGGCGCCTTGATGGTGATCTCCCCGCCGAGACGCAGGAGCGCGAGCTGCGTGGTCGGGTCGTCGCCCATCGGGAAACCTCTGTCCACTCCGCGATTTGCGGGTCAGCGGCCGCAGGTCTGGAGGATGGCGCCGCCGAGAAGGAGCACGAGCCAGATGGCACTCAAGGGCGAGAAGGCGCTGCGCCGCGGGAGGATCTCCTCGTCCTCCGTCCCATCGGCCATCACCGGGAAGGGCAGGCTCGATGGAACGTTCTCGGCCTCCCCGCTCACGAGCCGAGTCTCGGGCAGCGAAAAGGGCACGTTCGCCCGCGGCGACAATCGTCCCCCGCAGTGGATACACCGGCGCGTCCCCACAGCGAATGACGACTGGCAGTGATGGCAGTAGATCTCGAACGGTTTCGTTGTCGCCGTGACGCTCTTCATGGCTCCCAGCGATGGTATCGAATCCCGTCGATTCGGAAGTGGTGGCCTGCGCGGGGCCAACCGCCAACCACGGAGCCGCGGCGGTGGGCTTCGCGGGCGCGCTGCCGCCCCAGGTCGAATTCGGATTGCCTCGGTGCTACCTGAAAGCGGTGTCCGAGACCCCCATTCCGCGTGCCTACGGAGCCCTCTGCGGCGTCCTCGGGACACTCTTCGTGGTCGGCGGACTCGTACTGTTCGGCGCGTTCATGGCCTCCCAGGCACCGGGCGCGGCGGGCCCCATTCCGACGGGCCCCGCCGGCATGTACTTCGT
>JABSQW010000332.1 GCA_013215605.1 Myxococcales bacterium | reverse complement strand
TCGCATCATCGATCGCGTCGTCGAGCGTGGCGAGTGCGACTTCGTCGAGGACCTCGCGGCCCCGCTCCCGATGGAGGTGATCTGCGAGATGATGGGCGTGCCCGAGGAGGATCGCCGACGGATCTACGAGCTCGGCAACCGTATGGTGGGATTCGACGATCCCGAGCTTCAGCCCGACGGCAAACCCGCACCCATGACCGACGGAAACCTGGCTTCGGCGGAGATGTTCCTGTACGCCGCGAAGCTCGCGGAGAAGGCGCGCAAGCACCCGGCCGACGACCTCGCGACGGCGCTCCTCAACGCGGAGGTCGACGGCCACCAGCTCTCGGACCTCGAGTTCAATTCGTTCTTCCTGATCCTCGCCATCGCGGGCAACGAGACCACTCGGACGGTCACCACGAACGGGATGTACGACCTCCTCAAACACCCCGATCAGTACCGCGACCTGCGCGAGGACGTGACGCTCATTCCTTCCGCGGTGGAGGAGATCCTCCGCTTCAATCCCGCCGTCCACGCCTTTCGGCGCACGGCGACCCGGGACACCGCGGTGCGGGGGGTGGAGATCAAGGAGAACGACAAGATCGTCCTCTGGTACCCCGCGGCGAACCGCGATTCCGAGGTCTTCGAGAACCCCGACTCGTTCGACATCCGACGCAACCCCAACGACCACCTCTCGTTCGGCGTCGGGGAGCATTTCTGCCTCGGGTCGAACCTCGCGCGGCTCGAGCTGCGCATCATCTTCGAAGGGCTGATGCGCCGGCTGCCGGGCATCGAGCTCGCCGCCGAGCCGCGCCGATTGCGTTCGAACTTTCTGAACGGCGTGAAGGAAATGCGCGTCACCTTCAGTCCCGCGAAGTCCGCGTAGTCGGAGATCCAGGAGCTCGGCCGGAAACGGCGGATTACCCGCTAGACTGGAGGGGCGCCGTCTGCCCGCGAGTCTTTTCCGTTGCCCGACGCTCCCGAGATCATCACGTTTGGCTGTCGCCTCAACACCTACGAGAGCGAGGTGATGCGCGGCTTGGTGCGCGAGAGTGAAGGCTCCGACCTCGTGATCGTCAACACGTGCGCCGTCACCGCCCAGGCAGAGCGTCAGGCGCGGCAGGCGATCCGCAGCGCGCGCCGGCGACGGCCGGGCGCACGCATCGTCGTCACCGGGTGTGCGGCGCAAATCGACCCCGACCGCTTCGCCGCGATGCCCGAGGTCGACCGCGTCATCGGCAATGCGGAGAAGCTCCGCGCCGAGAGCTACTCGCCCGATGTTCTGGAGCGCGTACTCGTCAACGACATCATGGCCGTGCGGGAAACGGCGGGCCATCTGATCGGAGCGTTCGAGGAGAGAACACGCGCGTTCCTTCGGGTACAGAACGGCTGCGATCACCGCTGCACGTTCTGCATCATCCCCTACGGCCGCGGCAACTCGCGGTCGGTGCCCGTCGACCACGTCATCGAGCAGGTTGGCATGCTCGCCGCGGAGAACGTCAAGGAGGTGGTGCTCTCGGGCGTCGACGTCACGTCGTACGGGCAGGATCTCCCGGGCGAGCCGTCGTTCGGTGAGCTGATCTACCGGGTGCTCGACGCTGTGCCCGGGCTCCCGCGCCTGCGATTGTCGTCGCTCGATCCGGTCGAGATCGACGAGCGGCTCTGGGAGCTCATTGCCCACGAGCCGCGGCTGATGCCGCATCTACACCTGAGCGTGCAGGCCGGCGATGACACGGTGCTGCGCCGAATGAAGCGGCGCCACCTGCGCGCCGACGTCGTCGGCGTCGCTGCGCGCGCGCGATCGGCGCGGCCCGACGTGGTCTTCGGTGCGGACCTCATCGCCGGATTCCCGACGGAGTCCGACGAGATGTTCGAGCGGACGCTCACGCTCGTAGACGAGTGCGATCTCGTACACCTTCACGTCTTCCCGTACTCCGAGCGCCCCGGAACGCCGGCGGCCAAGATGCCCGCGGTTCCCGTTCCCGTGCGGAAGCAACGAGCGGCGCGGCTGCGCGAAGCGGGATCGCGTCGGCTCGAGCGATTCCTGAACACACAGGTGGGTCGCGAAGTCGACGTGCTGATGGAATCGGCCACATCGGGGCGGACCCCCGATTTTGCGTTTGTCGCCGTGACCGAGGGCGCCGAACCGGGCGCGATCGTACGTCGGCGCATTCTTGGCGTTTCGGACGGACGCTTGTTGGCGTGAGCGTCTCGGACGCGAGGCGCCGCCGATGACGTTCGACGACCTCGACG
>JABSQW010000331.1 GCA_013215605.1 Myxococcales bacterium | reverse complement strand
GTGACGGTGCTTCCACACACCTGCACGTGCCGGCACATGGATGTGTGATGTGCAGGTGTGTGCACATGCAGGTAGGAGTGGGTGGCTGCTGTTGCCATATTGTTCATAGATTTTTCCCCTGTGTTTCCCCAATTTTCAATCATCGCCCATTTCCCCCTTGTCCACTTGCGCCACCACAGCAAGGAAGGATGTTCCTAATGGAGGGTGGCAATCCATGCAAACTCCCCTCCCAAGAAGGCAAGAAGTCCCACCTTGACCACTTGTTGGGCTGGCAGGCTTTCTTGATTTTATCTGTTATTGTGAAAAGTCACTGCAAGCTAGGAAACAAACCATCTCCATCTCATCTCATCCAGAGTCGTGTGATGAGTGCTGACAGGAATGCTGCTGCAGCCCTTCTGTCTCTTTCGCAGCCACTCTTGGGGCCAGTGATGCCTCATCACACCCGCGCACATTCCTTTTTCAGAAACAGGGACAGCCGCCTTGCTTGTTGTGCATGCAACAACAGCGCGTGCAAACCAATCAACTGGAGAAAAATTGAGAATGAATTCAGATCTCACACATCCAGCACATTTCGTCGCCCTGTCGACATTAAATTCATTTCTTGTCTTGAACAAGAGTTCATCTCTCTTAATGCAGAAGTGTCACTCGCAGACATTTTAGTTATTCATGGAGAATTCATGGTGCATCTTGCTGTGCCATCCCATGCACTTTGCTCAGAGATCCAGTCTGCCGCAAAGGACTCATTTGCCAGGCGCACTTCAACCTGTCACACCACACACTCATCAATCTTCGATCACAAGTCACTTGCCAACTGGACACTGAGGAACATATTCCTACCTCTTCCATGTGCAACGATTCCCAATTGGGTTGTTCACTGCACTTCCATTAATTCTGAGCTGAAGATCAAATGCCTTCCTCTTTCTTCTGGGCCGACGGAACCTCTTGGTCCATCCATTTGGACCAGCCCAAGTTTTGTTGACACAGACAGGCACTGGCAACAGTTCCTTTCATCGAAGTTCAAAGTCGGGGTTCAAGACAATTGCTTCCGCTTCGCTTGGTTCCAGGACTGTCTGCCTGTTTGCACACATCACCCCCCTCACTTCATGGACAAGAATGATTTGTTGCAGTGCATCAACTCTGCTTTAGTTATTGCATGCAATTTCAAGGTGAAAAAGGAAATGCTCTCTTTGTTGTCAGAAAATATTGATGACACGGATGATTCTCGCCATTGCAAAAGGAACAAGAGGAAGTTGAAGCAAATGGACTGAATGCTCAATGCACACACACAAGTTTTTAGAATCTCTCCTACCAACTATTGTCATATCCTCACCCTGTGCTTCACATTAATAAAATTTTATTTCCATTGCTTCAGTTTGAGAGTTAAGATTTGTCAACGCAACAACATTTGCGATTCCTTGTGGAAATCCTTTCCTGAAGTCTCTTTGATGTTGTCATCATGCCGCCACTAATTCCCTTGCCCACATTCCATTCAGCCTCTTTTAATTCACCACGCACCATTCATCCAACACACCACCCGATGCATGGAGAGCACATGGAAGTCATGGCAGTCAAGTGGCGTGCGGCACTTCACCATGCCACTCCTCACCTAGTGAAGAGAACCAGATCGATGTGTCCTTGTGTTCCATGGGAATGTGCACTTGCACCATTGCATTCTTCTGACCCTTAATGATGCAGCACTTGTTTCTGTGTGTTCTGCTACGAATGGAATAGGCCCCGCCTATGAGTGTTTCCTTCATTCTTCCCTCATGGTCCCTCCCTTGCAATTTTGCCATTTTCTTCTCTTCGGCACCGCATTCTTCTGTCGTGGCATGTTTTTTGCAATGACTATTTGCTTCATCATCTTCATCATGATCAGAAGTGGTGCTTCCTGTGGATGCACATGTGATCGCATCTTCTCTTTGTGTTTCATCATTGTCGACTCCTTCTTGCACAACAATGTTGAAAATGCATTTCCCCACTTCACTCCCATCAACACCCAACTCATTGACCAGCACATTCTTTAACAG
>JABSQW010000330.1 GCA_013215605.1 Myxococcales bacterium | reverse complement strand
GGCGCCGCGCCGGGTTCTCGACAATCAGGGCCGCAGCCGCCAGGTGATCGCCGACGAGTTCATGGAGTTCATTCCGCAGGACGCCGCGTGGGCCTCGGGGCCCGGCCCGCATCCGCGCGGCGGCGACGATCCGAAGGGCCGTCTCGCCGACATGGACCTGGAAGGCATCGAGCGCACGCTCCTGTTCCCCACCACGGGCCTGTACTTCGCCGGCCTTCGCGATGTCCGCGCGCAGGTTGCGCTCTGCCGCGCGTACAACGACTGGTTGTCCGACTACTGCGCGGCGGATCGCCGCCGCCTTCTCGGGGTGGCGGTGGTTTCGCAGACCGACATCACGGAGGGCATCGCCGAGGCGCGTCGGGCGGTGTCGCAGCTCGGCTTCCGGGGCGTGATGCTGCGGCCGAATCCCATCGAGGGCCGCAACCTCGACGACCCGAGCTACGACCCGCTGTGGGCCGTGCTCCAGGAACTCGGTGTGCCCGCGGCGATCCACGAGGGCACCACCCAGAACATGGTGCAGTCGGGGCGCGATCGCTTCAGCAACTTCGCGTTCCGCCACGCATGCTCCCACCCCCACGAGCAACAGATGGCGTGCCTGTCACTGATCTGTGGCGGCGTGCTCGAGCGCAATCCCGATCTTCGCGTGGTGTTCCTCGAGTCGGGCTGCGGCTGGATCGCCCACTGGCTCGAGCGCCTCGACGAGCACCTCGAGCACTGGGGGCACGCCACGGCGTCACTTCCCCTCGAGCCGTCGGAGTACTTTGCGCGTCAGTGCTTCATCTCGGCGGATCCCGACGAGAAGACGATTCCGGCGATGGCGTCGCTCGTGGGCGAAGACAAGATCGTCTTCGCCTCCGATTACCCGCACCCCGACGGCATCTTTCCCGGTTGCGTCACCACGCTCTCCGAGCGCGACGACCTCAGCGACGATCTGAAGCGGAAGGTGCTGCACGACAACGCGGTGACCTGCTTCCGTCTCGATTGAGCCTGTTCAAAAAACGATCACCGACCGCGCCAGCTCGCCCTTGCGCAGCGCGTCGAAGGCCTCGTTGACCTGATCGAGGCGCAGGCGCTGGCTGATCAGCGGCTCGATGCGCAGCGAGCCGTTCGCGAGGAAGCCCATCAGCCGCGGGATGTCGCGCTGCGGAATGTTGCCACCGCCAAGGCAACCCATGAGCTTGCGGTCGCTGAAGAGCAGGCGCCCGTCAACGGGGATCGCCTCGCCCGCGGGCGGTGAACCGACCATGACCGCGGTGCCTCCCGATTTCGTGGCCGCGAATACCTCGACCACGACGTCGGGCTTCCCGATCGCTTCGAACGCGTAGTCCACGCCGCCCGGCACGCGCGCAAGGATCGCTTCGGAGATCGATTCGCCGGGCTGGATATGGACCCCCTCCGTGGCGCCGAGGTCCGACGCCAGATCGAGCTTGCTCGTCTGCAGGTCGACCGCGAGGATGCGGGTAGCGCCCGCGATGCGAGCCCCCTGTACGACGTTCAGCCCGACCCCGCCGCACCCCACCACGGCCACGTTCGATCCCGGCTTCACCGCGGCGGTGTTCAGGGCGGCGCCGACCCCGGTGGTGACGCCGCAACCGGTGAGGCACGCCTGGTCGAGGGACACGTCGGCCGGGATCTTCACCGCCTGGGCCTCGCGCACCACCGTGTACTCGCCAAGAGAGCCCGCGCCCACCATGGGATGGAGCGCCTCGCCGCCCACGGAGAGGCGCGTCGTGCCGTCGGGCATCAGGCCGAACATGTTGTTCTGGCGCGTCTCGCTCATGCACGCCGTGATGTCGCCCGAGCGGCATTCGCCGCACTCGCCGCAGGGGCCGTACAGAGCGATCACCACGGGATCGCCCGTTGCGAATCCCGTCACCCCCTCTCCCACTTCCTCGACGACGCCCGCGCCCTCGTGCCCAAGCACCATCGGAAGGCGCGCCACGACGCTTCGTCCCTCCTGCACGTGGAGATCCGAGCGGCATACGCCGGACGCCGCGAGCTTCACGAGGATCTCACCCGCGTGCGGACTCTCGATCTCCACCTCCTCGACGCGGAGGGGGGCGTTGAATTCGCGGAGGACGGCGGCCTGCATGGGGACTCCCGGGGTGAGGGGAAATGCGAAACGCGCGCCCATGATACGCGGCCCGTTTGACAAGGGGGCCACGGCCTTGAGAGCCTTGGCGACCGCCGCGGCCGCCGGCGAAGGAGGAGTCCGTGACGACCGAACGCGTCGAGATCGAAACCCCCGGAGGTCGGATGCCGACTTTCATCGCTCGCCCCGACGGCGGCGGGCCGTTTCCCTCGGTGGTGGTGATCATGGAGGCCTTCGGCCTCGTCCCCCACCTCGAGGGCGTTGCCGAACGGATCGCCGGCGAGGGCTATGTGGTGGCCGCACCGGATTTCTACTTCCGCAGCCTGCCTGACAACAAGTTCGGCTACGACAACCTCGACGGCGCCATCGCGTGCATGTCGAAGCTCGACGACGGCGAGTTCACAGGCGACATGAAGGCCATGATCGATTATCTGAACGGACGCTCCGAAACCACGGGGAAGGTCGGTGTGACCGGGTTCTGCATGGGCGGCCGGCTGTCGTTTCTGACCGCGTGTGTGCTGCCCGACGCCGTGGCCTGCGCGGCTCCGTTCTACGGTGGTGGGATCACCGGCCACCTCGCACAGGCCGACGCCATTCAGTGTCCGGTACACCTCTTCTTCGGCGAGAAGGATCCCTACATCCCGCTCGATCAGGTCGACGAGGTGCGCGCGAAGCTCGGCGAGCTCGGCAAGAGCTTCGAGCTCGACTGCTACCCGGGGGCGGACCACGGCTTCTTCTGCGACGACCGCGAATCCTACGACGAGGCGGCCGCGACCGATTCGTGGGAGAAGATGAAGGCGCTGTTCGCCGCCCATCTGAAGGCCTGAGGGCGACATGGACCGACTCAACGGAAAGGTGGCCATCATCTCGGGCGCTGCCCGCGGCCAGGGGGCCGCGGAGGCCCGGCTGTTCGTGGCCGAGGGCGCGAAGGTGGTACTGGGCGATGTGCTCGACGAGCCGGGCTTCGAACTCGCGAAGGAGCTCGGAGACGCGGCGCACTACCAGCACCTCGACGTCACGAACGAGAGCGACTGGGCGGTGATCGTCGAGGCCTGCGTCGCGCGCTTCGGCCGCCTCGACATCCTGATCAACAACGCCGGCATCGTGCGGGCGGCGCCGCTCGAGCACACCACCCTCGAGGACTACCGTGCGGTTGTCGAGGTCAACCAGGTGGGAAACTTCCTCGGGATGCGCGCCGTGGTGGCCGCCATGCGCGAGGCGGGCGGCGGTTCGATCGTCAATGTCTCGTCCAACGCCGGACTCGAGGGCGTGCACGGCGTGATCGGCTACGTGGCCAGCAAGTGGGCCGTGCGCGGCATGACCAAGGCAGCCGCGATGGAGCTCGGCCCGTACGGCATCCGGGTCAACTCCGTGCACCCCGGTGGTGTCGACACGCCGATGCTCGCGCAGGGCGACTTCGACGCGGTCGACAAGAACTCGGTCTGGAGGAGTCAGCCCATCCCGCGGATCGGACAGCCGGAGGAGATCGCAAGGATGATGGTCTTCCTCGCGTCGGACGAGAGCTCGTACTCGACGGGATCAGAGTTCGTCGCCGATGGCGGGATGACGGCCGGCGGCGCGGGTCGCGGCGTTCAGAGCTCCTGAGCCGCGCCCTCAGTCGTCGCTGATCCAGTCGCGCGGCTTCAGGAACTCCGCGAGAAGCCGGGCCTCCTCGGTTCCGCGTTCCGGCGTGTAGTCGTACTGCCAGCGCACCCGCGGCGGGAGCGACGCCAGCAGCGACTCGGTGCGCGCGCCCGCTTCGAGGCCGAAGCGCGTGCCGCGGTCGTAGATCAGGTTGAATTCGACGTAGCGACCGCGCCGGTAGAGCTGCCACTCGCGCTCGCGCTCGCCGTAGGGGTGGTTCTTGCGACGCTCGAGGAGTGGAATGTAGGCGTCGAGGTAAGCATCGCTCGCGCTGCACACGAAGGCGAACGCGCGCTCGAAACCGCCTTCGTCGTAGTCGTCGAAGAAGAGCCCGCCCACGCCCCGCGGCTCGCCCCGGTGCGGCAGGTGGAAGTACTCGTCGCAGGCCTTCTTGCAGCGAGCGTAGAGGTCGGCGCCGAACGGCGCGCAGGCGTCGCGCGCCGTGCGGTGCCAGTGTCGACAGTCCTCGTCGAAGCCGTAGTAGGGGGTCAGGTCGAAGCCACCGCCGAACCACCAGACCGACGCTACCCCCTCCCTGCCGGCGAGGAAGAACCGGAAGTTTGCGTGGGAGGTCGGCGCGTACGGGTTGCGGGGGTGGACGATCAGCGAGACCGAGACGGCCTCGTAGCTACCCCCCGCGAGGTCGGGGTGGCGCTCGGTGGCAGCGGGCGGCAACTGGTTGCCTTTCGTGTGCGAGAAGTTCACGGCGGCGCGCTCGACGTGCTCGCCGTCCTCGAGCACGCGCGGCCGCGAGCGTCGACCGCCCTCGCGCGGGAGATCGTCGTGGCAAAAGCGCGCGCTGCCGTCCGCTGCTTCCAGGGCGTCGCACACGCGGTCCTGGAACGCTTCGAAGCGCTCGCGTACGGGCGAAACCGACGCCTGACGGTCACTGGGTTCGATGGCTCTGGCTCCGTTCGTGTTTCTCGGACTTCTCGGATTCTATAGTGTTTCCGGTTTCCAAAGATTCTTTCCCACGCTAGCCCGCTTGGGCCCATTCTTCCGGTGCGTATCGCGGACGGAGAACTCTCGGCACCGCGTTCGCCGACTTCCGCGAAGACGGATCCGCGTCGAGATGTAGAAATTCAATACCGGTGCCGCCTGAGCTCCGGAATCTTCGCCGCCACGACACCCAGTACGCTGAGACACGCGATCCCCCCGCTCACCACCGCAAACGTCGCGCTCGTCAGCGCCGCCACGAAGCCCGCCTCGACGGCGCCCAGGTGATTCGAGGCGCCGATGAACACCATGTTGACCGAGCTCACGCGGCCGCGGAGCTCGTCGGGGGTGGAGAGCTGGATGAGCGTCTGGCGCGTCACGACGCTCACCTGGTCCGCCATGCCCACCACGATGTAGGCGAGAACCGACAGCGGGAAGGAGCGCGAGACGCCAAAGGCGATCGTTGCGAGGCCATAGACGGCCACGGCGATGATCAGCGCCCGGCCCATGCGCTGGATCGGCGGCAGCGCGATCAGAACGGCGGATGTGAGCACCGCGCCGATCTCGAGCGACGAAGTGAGCAGTCCGTATCCGCGCGGTCCGACCTGCAGGATGTCGTTGGCGTAGATCGGCAGCAGGGCGGTCGCGCCGCCGAAGATCACCGCGAACATGTCGAGCGTCATGGCGCCGAGCACCACGCGCTTGCGGCGCACGAAGGCGATTCCCTCGCGCACGGCCGCGAGGCTCATCCCACTGCGACCCGTCTGGGTGGCGGAGCGGCCCCGCACGAAGGTGAGCGTCGCAATCGACGTGGCGATGAGCGCGACCTGGACGAGGTACGCGGTGGCGATGTTCTGCGCGGCGATCACGAGGCCTGCGAAAGCCGGGCCCGTGACACGCGCGAGAGAGATGACCGTGCTCGAGACGGTGACGGCGCCCGGAAAGACGCTGCGCGGTACGAGGGTTGGCAGGAGTGCCGAGCTGGCTGGCATCTGGAAGGCCGACGCCACCGCTGTGGCGAACACGAGGCCGTAGATGAGCGGCAGCGTCGCCATTTCCTCGCCGGTCGTCCAGGCGAGCGCCGCGCCGCACACGAACGGCACGACTCTCGCGAGCATGATGACGCGCTTGCGATCGTACGAATCGGCGACGACGCCGCCCACGAGCGAGAATGCGAGGTGCGGAAGGAATCGCACGAGCCCGATCAGACCGAGCTGGAAAGCCGACCCCGAAAGCTCGAACACCTGCCACGCGACTGCCGCGCTGAGGAGCGTCTCGCCGGTGATCGAGCAGAACCGGCTCACGATGAAGAAGGAGAAGTCGGGAATGCGCAGGGAGGTGAGCGCGACGTTGCCTCGCGGCACATCGTCCTGGGGCTCGGCGCCGTCGGGGGGCGTGCTCACCATCTCTCCGTCTGGGTCTGGGTCAGCTGGGCGCGAACTCGCGCAGGGCGGCCTCGCGGAACGCCACGAGGCCGGGCCCACGATAGGCGCCTTCGAGCTCCTTCAGCCACAGGGGATCCACGAGCTCGGGGCGCCCGGTACGCACCACGGCCAGCCGCTTGCGGCGGACGTACGGGGCGACGACCGGTTCGGGGAGCACCGCCACGCCGGCCTGCTGGAGGACGAGGTCGAGCACGAGATTCGTGGTGGCAGCGAAGACCGCGACTGGAATCCTCTTTGGACGCCGGCGCCAGTGATGCGCGACCCAGCGTTCGATGAGCGGGGCGCTCTGGTAGTAGTCGATCACCGGGGTTTCGCGCAGGGCGCTCTGGTTGAAGCGCCGGCGCTGGTGGCGCTTTCCGGCGACGAGGACGAGTCGCTGCTCGAAGAGCTTCGTCGCGCGAATCGGATGGCCCGAATCTGCGCCCGCGTCGAATGAGAAGACGAAGTCCGTGCGGTTCTCGCGCAGGCCCGCGTTCAGCTCGTCGTGGGAGCCGTAGAGGATCTTCAGCGTCGTCTTCGGGTGGGCGCGGGTGAAGTCCGTCACGAAGCGCGCGAGGGGTGCCCGCGGGAAGCCCACGAACAGGCCGACGCGGATGGGTCCGCGGACCTCCCGTTCCTCATTCGCGATCTCGGTGACCGCTTCCTGCAGGCGGTGGTGGTAGTCGCGAAAGCGGCGGTGGAGCATCTCGCCCTCACGCGTCAACACGAGGCGTCGGCCAACGCGGTTGAACAGCCTCACGTCGAGCGAGGCTTCGAAGCCCGACAAGCTCTGGCTGACCGCCGAGGGGGTGAGGGCGAGCCGTCGGGCTGCGGCCGTGACCCCGCCGTGCTCCGCCACGCTGAAGAACGTGTGCAGCTTGTTGAGATCGATGCTCGAGAGTTCCACGCCGACTCCTCTATTAAGTACTGCTTAATGATAGCGTTAGATCATTTCACTTCACCAAATCGAGAACCCGCCGTAATCTCTCCTCGAGTGCCGCCTTTCGCGCGCCGGGGACGAGACCATGGACGACTACCGCCGAGAGCTGATGGAAGGAGATCCCGAGGTATTCGAGCTGCTGCGCGGCGAGGAGCGCCGGCAGCAATCCGGTGTGGAGTTGATTCCGTCG
>JABSQW010000329.1 GCA_013215605.1 Myxococcales bacterium | reverse complement strand
TAATAATAACAGTACAACGTAAAAGAGTTCATCCTCTTATCGAACATATGTTACCCTACCCACATGTTATAAATAATCAAATCATCAAATCATCAAATCATCAAATCATCAACACCGATATTATCATTTGATTAATAATAGTTCTTACATTTTTCATCATATATACGTTCTGATTGGGCCACTACGTCAATCTTGCTACAAAAAACATTCGCATGATTGGGTTGCTAATCCAATCTGCTACCCCTAGGGTTAGGGTTAACCAAAAACAACAATTCACCCTAATAACACTTTGTATATATATGATTCATAATTAACAAAACTATTATTAAAAAAAACAAAAAATATGATTGAATGATGATGTCATACACCAGACATATTAATATGATATATTACATGTATAACAACATATACATATTTAAATATGGAAATCTACATACACATACATATCGCAAGCTATATATAATACACACATACATATTGCAAACTATATATACATAGATATTCACATACTTAAATACACATATATCACAAACATTATTATTATATATTATAAGGTTTAATTAAATTGACAAATTAAATAAACATGTTGAGTATCAACATATAATATATGAACATAAATCAATTGAATAAATTATATTGTATACTATTTTTTATTCAATAATCAAATCCAATTTATCATTGTTTTGTATAATAAAGTGATACCAAAAAAATGAGATGTGTTTAGTCAAATTACATCTTGTCTCTATCTCCTCGTGTCAAGATTAGATAATTTACGTGCATGCTGCCTTCCTTGGATGTGGTAGCCGTTTCTCGTTCTGCTGTGCAGTATCATTGAACTTGATATGATATGACGATGAAGTACACAGTATACGTGCACCTACTAATGAAATATTATTTGATTTATTTTCCTCCGTTTATTACTATGTTTAAATCGAACGTATTGTATTATAAATGATTGATATATTCGTCGCATGCTCAGCCTGCACATGCTACCCTTAGGGTTAGGGTTCCTATGATTAACATAAGTGTTTTTCCACAAACACTTACTTGCCATTCACATACATGTTTTTCCTCAAACACATACATATGATTATGATTCAGACAACGACGCACCCTATCCACACCCGTTGTATTATTGTGCACTATCATTGAACCTGATATGGTCTAACGATGAATTACACATTATACAGGAAAAACAAAAAAAGTGGTCAAGCTTTTTCATTCAATACGTTACCCGTTGTATTGCTGTGCACTATCATTGAACCTGATACAGGAAAAACAAAAAAAGGTCGTCAATCTTTTTCATTCAATACGTTACCCGTTGAATTGCTGTACACTATCATTGAACCTGATATGGTCTAACGAGAAAGTACACATTATACATGAAAAACAAAAAAAATTGTCAAGATTTTTCATCCAATACGTTACCCGTTGTATTGCTGCGCACGCACTATCATTCTCGTTAATGATAGTGTATAACAAGAAAGTACGTTCCCCGTTGTATTGCTGTGCACTATCATTATGGTCTAACGAGAAAGTACACATTATACATTGAAAAACAAAAAAAGGTTGTCAAGCGTTTTCGTTCAATACGTTACCCTTTGTATTGCTGCGCACTCTCATTGAACCTGATATGGTCTAACGAGGAAGTACACATTATACAGGAAAAACAAAAAAGGTTTTCAAGCTTTTTCATTCAATAAGATACACGTTGTATTGGTGTGCACTATCATTGAACATGATATATGGTATAACGAGGAAGTACACATTATACAGGAAAAACAAAAAAGGTTGTCAAGCTTTCTCATTCCAGGCTGTTGTAGTTGATTACTACCTTCATTCACGGCTGAAATGTTCGAAATTTCTTCATTTCAGCCTTGCC
>JABSQW010000033.1 GCA_013215605.1 Myxococcales bacterium | reverse complement strand
ATGAGTCTACGACGCGATGCGCACGAGTGGATCCACAACGCCGAAAACGGCGTCGGTGGCTTCCTGCGCAGCCTGCTCTCGGGCATCCCGTGGAGCGAGCGCGCAGAGACCACCGAGAGCTTCGAGCTCCCGGCCCCCGCGAGCGGAACGCTCCGCCTCCACAACCCAAACGGTCGCACGCGCGTGTGCGGCGAGGACCGCGACAACATCGAAGTCAAGGCCTTGAAGTGCGTGCGCGCCGAATCCGAGGAGGCGGCGAAGAAGCTCCTCGAGCAGATCCGTATCGAGAACACGCCCAAGGACGGCGCCCTCGGTCTCGAGGTCGGCATCCCGAAGCGTTGGAACCGCCGCGGCCACGTCTTCCTCGAGGTACGTGTCCCGCGCGGCACACGGGTCGAGGTGAGCGCCGTGAACGGCCGCATCGACATCGAGGGCATCCGCGGTCACGTCAGCGCCCGCTCGAGCAACGGCTCGGCGAACATCGCCGACGTGATCGGCGACATCGAGATCGCCACCTCGAACGCCAAGGTCTCCTGTGCGTGCACGCGTGGCCGGCTCGTCGCCCGCTCGAGCAACGGCAAGATCGTCCTCGAGGGCCACCACGGCTCCATCGACGCCAGCACCTCGAACGGCCTCATCACCGTTTCGCTCGACGAGCTGGGCGACGATGGCATTCAGCTCGCCACGAGCAACGGCCGCATCGCCCTGCGTCTCCCCGACGACGTCGACGCCGACATCGACCTCCGCGTCGACAACGGCATCATCCGCAACGACCGCACGCTCTGCTCTCCGGCGCGCGAGGGCAACGGCATCGTGCGCGGCAAGCTCGGCGTGGGCGGCGCGCTCATCAAGCTGCGGACGTCGAACGGGTCGATCTCACTGCGCTAGTTCGGCGGGGGTTCGGCGGGCAGAGCCCGCCTGCCAGCCTTCGCTCGACGCTACCCGCCGAGAACCTTGCGCATCTCCGGAGTCAGCGGGTGGAGCGTGGGCTCGCCCGGCTCGGGGGCGTCGCGGATGGCGCTGCGCAGGCGGTCGATCTGGTCCGAGAGCGTCTGCACGTCGGTGCGGTCGGCGAGTGCTTCGTCGCCCGCCTCGCGGATCAGCGGCGGCAGCAGCTCGGCGAGGTCGCCCAGCCACGACTCGGTGGGGTCGGCGCCCCGGAGCTTGGCGAGGGGGCGCGGCTTCTGGTCGCTCGCGGGGACGTGACAGTGCGGGTCGCCGCGGAACAGGTCGAAGCGCAGGATCGGCTCCTCGGCGGAGGCTTCGGACAGCACCTCGACACTGGGTCCGCCGTCGTCGCCGATGGCCCGTTTGCAGATCCGGAAGCAGAGGCCGCCCAGGTCCAGATCCCGTTTCTCGCCGCTCGCGATCGCGATGGTTTCTTCTGCCATGACCGCAGAGTATCACCGTCCGCGGAGGCTGTTCGGGGTCGTTTCCGGACGGGATTTGGCGCCCAGCGTCACTGACGCTACTGTCAATTACTGACATGCATGTCATTTCAGAATCGGAGACCCGCGGAGCGCGCCAGTCCGCCGGCTCCCGCAGCCGCGCCGCCACGCGCGCTCGCCTGCTCGCCAGCGGCCAGTCGCTGTTCGCCGAGCGCGGGCTCCACAGCATCACCACCCACGACATCGCCGCCCACGCCGGGGTGGCGGCGGGCACCTTCTACAACCACTTCGCCGACAAGCGCGCCCTGTTCCGGGAGCTCGCCAACGACGCTGTCCGCCGGCTCGAGGATCGGATCGAGCGCGCGTGTGCGGGCATCACGGACATGCCAGAGCGGGTACGCGCGCAGGCCGAGGCGCTCGTCGGATTCGCGGCAGACAACCGCGACGTGATTCGCATGCTGTTCAGTGGTGACGCCGACTCGGCGAAGGTCGAGTCCGACGTGCTCAACGAGCTCGCGGCCGGCATCGAAGACTTCCGTCGGCGCGCCATTGCCGACGGCGAGATGTCCGACGACCTCGACCCCGGCGTGCTCTCCCACGCCGTGGTGGGCATGTGGGCGCGCGTCGTCGCGTGGTGGGCCGAGGACCCCTCGCAGGTCCCCCCCGACACCGTCGTCGACACCCTCACCCGCATCCAGCTCTTCGGCACGCATCCACGTCGGAGCGACTGAACCCAGTCAACCGAGCGCACCCCAGCTCGCGTCACTGCGACCCGGAGATCCCCCCATGGCCGACCGACACATCACCCACGACCCCATCTACAACATCGTCGACCGCGACGACTTCGACTCGCTGATCGCGGTCGAGCGCTACGCGGATCGAACCGACGCGTTCGACGAGATCATCGCCGCCACCGTCGATCACTTCTGGGACCCCAACGACGAGCGCTACATCGACTTCGACTCCGAGCCCATGAACCTCGACGAGCAGCTCATCATGCCCGAGAAGTTCTGCATCGAGCTCCAGACCGCCGTGGCCGACCGGCTCGACGAGCGCCAGAAGATTCAGCTCGCCAACCAGAATACGCGCTTCATCCTCTCGACGATCCTGCACGGCGAGCAGGGCGCGCTGTCGCTGTCGGCCAGCCTCACGTCGATCCTGCGCGACCCCGGCAGCCAGGAGTACGCGGCGAACCAGACGCGCGAAGAAGCGCGACACGTGGCGGGCTTCAGCAACTACATGGCCACGCGCTGGGGCCAGCCCCTCCCGTCGGGCGCCACGGTGCAGCACTTCCTCACCGACATCGTGCGCTCTCCCACCGTGTACAAGAAGCTGATCGGCATGCAGATGATGATCGAGGGTCTCGCCATGGGCGCCTTTGCGACGCTCCAGATGCAGACCCACGATCCGCTGCTGCGACGCCTCGTGCAGTTCACGATGGCCGACGAGGCCGCCCACCACAAGTTTGGAAAGATCTGGGCCGACCGGACGATCCCCAAGCTCGACGAAGAGGAGCACATCCTGATCGAGGACTGGGCGGCCGAGACCTTCCAGATATTGCTCTTCAACCTCGTCAACTCGGAGCAGAAGCAGGCCATCTACGGCCAGTTCGGTCTCGAGTGGGAGTGGGTGCGCGCCGCCGTCCTCGAGAACTTCTCCGACGCGGACCGGCGCGCCGATATGACGAACAACACGAACGTCTTCCGCGTGCTCATCAAGACCCTGCTGAAGGCCGGCATCATCACCGACCGCACGAAGCACGTCTACGCCCTCTGGGTCGACATGGACGAGCTCGACGCCGAGAGCGACGAGGTCGCGGGTGTCGCCGTCGCGGACGCCGCCACCGAGGTCCTCCGCGACATCAACCAGAGCCGGCCAAAACACGGCGCGCGCTATCGGGTGAACTGATCGCGCTTCAGTTGCGGTGCTTGCCGAGCGCTCCTAGCGACTGCCGAGTCCGCGACGCAGCTCGGCGCCGTCGTGCACGAAGATCACGCCCGAGGGCTCGATCTTGCGGACGAGCAGCGGGCCCAGGAAATCGCCTTCGCGCACCCGAACGGGTTTGCCGACGCGGTCGACCTCCACGAACGCGAGTCGACGCTCGGCGAGCGGATGCCACACTGTGCGCGACACGAGAATGTGGGGCGGCGCGGGCTTGGCGATCGCCGGGGGCGGTGACGAGACCTCCGGGATCCGCGCGGCCGCCGGCGGCTCGGCGCGCATCGCGGTCTTCGTTCGCGCCGGTGCGGGCGCGGTCCTTGGCTCGGGTTCCACGGCGGGCGGCGTCACAGCCACGACCCGATCGCGTTTCGGCTCGCGCTGCGAACTCCGGTGCGGATTGATGAGCGCAACCTCGGATTCCAGGGCCGCGGCCGAAAGCTCAGCGGTCGCCACGGCGATGGGCGCTGCCAGCGCGGGAGCGGCGGTCGCTTCCACAGAAACGGTGGCGAGCTGCGGGGCGACAGCCCGCGCCCCGCTGGGCTGCGCCTGGCTCGCAGCGGGCGCAACCGTCGCGACGCGTTCAGGTGTCGTGGGCGCGGGAGCGAAGCGCGGCGGTGCTGGCGGGCTCGACGGCGCCGCGACAGCCGGAAACGCGGCATCCTCTGGCGACGCGAAACCGCCCGCGTACCACGTGCCGACTCCGACGGCGAGCAATGGCAACAGCAACAGCGCCCACAACGCGCGCGGACGCCTGCGCTCCCGCGAGCTCGGCTGCGGCTCGGTCCGCATCGAGACCTCTTCGCGCAGCGGGCGATCGATTTCGCCCCTCTTCTGGTCGCGCTCGAGTCGATCGAGGGCTTTGAGAATGGTGCTCATCCCGGCTCCCCATCGTCGGCCACCGAGATCGCGACGGCGGGATCCTCGAGTTCGACGCGGTACGGCAGCGGTTCGTGGCGGCTGACCGCTTCTTCGGCCGAATCGGCCGGCGCTGCCCGGGACACCGGCGGCGAAGACGCTACCGGCGGGAGGAGATTCGTGACGGATGCCTGCGGCGGCGCAATCTCGCGCCCGCCCCATTGGACCCACGCGAATGCACCGAGCAGCAATACCCACAGGAGCGACAGCACAGCCGCGGCCGGAACCCAACGCGGGATGTCGCGCCCGTAGCGTTTGCTTCCGTACATCTCCTTCGCGGCCTCGCGGACGATATCGGCCCCTACCTCCCGCAGGCCCGCCGCGTAGCCCGCGAGCAGCGAGCGGTCGCACAGTACGTTGACGATGCGCGGCACGCCGCCGGAGTGGCGGTGGACCTCGCGCAGCGCCGCGTCACTGAAGAAGCGACTCTCGTATCCGGCAGCGATCGTTAGGCGGTGGCGCACGTACTCAGCGGTCTCCGACGCCGACATCGGCCCGAGGCTCCACCGGACACTGATGCGCTGCCGCAGCTGGCGCAGCTCGTGGGAATCGAGCTTCTCGTCGAGCTCGGGCTGCCCGAACAAAAGGATCTGGATCAGCTTCGACGTCGGTGTTTCGAGGTTGGAGAAGAGGCGAATCTCCTCCAGGGTGTCGGGCGCGAGGTTCTGCGCCTCATCGATGATGAGCAGCGCGCGGCGACCGGCGCGGTGGGTCTCGACGAGGAATTCATTCAGCTGATCGGACAGCTGCACGCGGCTCTTGTCGTCCGTAGACAGACCCAGCTCGACGCTGATGGCGCGCAGCAGCTCGACACCCGTCAAGGTCGGATTGAAGACGAACGCCACCTCGGTCTCGCGACCGAGGCGCTGCAACAGGGTCCGGCATAGCGTGGTCTTGCCCGTTCCCACTTCGCCCGTGATCGCGATGAAGCCCGCGCCCTCGTCGATCCCGTAGAGGACGTGGGCGAGCGCCTCGCGATGGGAATCCGCGAGGAAGAGAAAGCGGGGATCGGGGCTCAGCGTGAACGGTTTTTCACGCAGGCCATAGAAAGAGGTATACATGGTCGGGCACCCACCGTTCGGGATTCTAACTCATGGTCTTCAGTAACGTTTCGGCCGCGAGAGGGCTCGTCGATTCGGGGGGTCCGATGCCCGGTGTCCGCCATCGGGTGCCCGGGCTGCGGCGTTGAGCATCGCGGCGAAAAGTTCCGTCGGGATCGACGTCGGAGCCACGCTCATGAAGATCGCGCAAGCTCGCAACGGCGCGCCCCGAGAGCTTCACCTGCTAGCCGCGGACGACATCGAAGGCGCGCGCGACGCGCTGCGCGACTGCGATCCCGCCCGCGTGGGCATCACGGGCGGGGGTTCGCCACTTCTGGCCGACCTCATCGACGCGAGGGCGCTCCGGGTCACGGAGTTCGGCGCCTGGGCCCGCGGTGCGACGACCTTGCTGCGCGCTCAGGGCATCGACACGGAGGAGCCGTTCGTCGTCGTGTCGGTGGGGACCGGCTGCTCGGCGATGCGGGTCGACGGCAAAGAGGTGACGCGGCTCGGCGGTACGGCGTTGGGGGGCGGGACCCTCCTCGGACTCGGAGCCGCCCTGCTCGGAACGCGCGACTTCGCCGAGATCTTGGCGCTCGCCAACCACGGCGATCGACGCAACGTCGACCTGCTCGTCGGGGACATCGCGGGGGGAGATGCGATCGAGCTCCCCAATCAGCTGACGGCGGCGTCCTTTGCGAAGCTCGCGAGTGGGCGCACGAGAGAATCCGCCGAAGCCGCAGATCTCGCTTCCGCGATCCTGGGACTCGTCGGCGAGAACGTCGGCTGGATCTGCGCCGGTCTGGCGCGCGTTGCCGGCGTTGGGCGGATCGCGTTCGGCGGATCGACGCTGCGCAACAACGCGACGGTCAGCGGCCTGCTGCGTGGTGTCGCGATGGCGTCGGGTCTCGATCCGGTCGTACTCGAGGACGGCGAGTTCACGGGCGCCATCGGCGCCCTCGAGCTCGCGCTCGAGGCCTGACCAGAGACTGCCTACGAGCGAGGCGAAGCCGAGCAAAGGCTGGCAGGCGGGCTCTGCCCGCCGAACCCCAGTGGACTATCGCAGGGGTTCGCGGAGTGCGGGCTCGGTGGCCTGCTCTTCCTCGGAGCGGCTCAGGCTTCGCAGGGCTCGCTGGGTGCGCGCAATGGCAGCGCGCTGCACGCGGAGCTCTTCGCTCTGCGCGGCCACCTGTCGTTCGAGGCGCTCACACGACTCGACGGTCTCTTCGAAGCGGGCCTCCACCTGGGCAAGACGACGCTCGAGCTCTGACGCGGCATCACCGCTCATCCCCCCCACCGGCGCGACGGGATCCATTCCGCTCACCGGGGTGTTCAGTTGCTCCATGGGGTTCTCCTTCTTTTCGTCGTCGAACAGACCGCCGCCGGGAGCCGCGAGCGGCGTGCTGCCCCCCGTCGGTCCCGTGGGGTCGACAGCCGCGGGCTGTGCCTGCCCACCGAAGTCGAATCCCCCAGCAGCGGATTCGCCGGTTTCAGCGGGCGTTGCGCCGGCGGCCGCCGGATCCGAAAGATTCTCGCCGAGCGCGGCGCTCTCTCCCACATCGGGGGAGGCCTCATCGCGCAGGGCCGGGAAGAGATCGTTCTCGGTGCCCTCGTCGGGCGCTGCCTTCTTCTTCCTGCGAACGAACGCAAAGGCCAGGTACCCGACGGCGAGGGCGCCGGCGATCCGCGCGAGCGTCCCACCGTCGACCGGAAGAGCATCGAGCAGGCTCTCTTCCTTCTGCCGCGTCGAGGCCACTGAAACCGGCTTGCGCTTCGGACGCGATGACACCTTCCGGGCGGCCTTGCCGGGTGTGCTCGGCTTCGCGGTGGACGGCGGCTCATCCGCGGTCACGAGGGCGACAGCCGCGCTCTCCGTACCCACCTCGACTTCGCGCTGCTTTTCCGGCGTCGCTGCGGGTGTCGCCTTCGCGATGGACTGTCCCGGGTCGAGCTCGGTCTTCGCAGTGATCGAAAGCCCGGGCTTCACCGAAGGTGTGGGCTTTTTCTTCGCCAGCTTCGCTGTGGCCTTCGGTGCGGGCTGTTTCGACTCACCCGCAACGACGGCGATCGGTTTCGCCCCGGGCGGGCGCGCCCTCGACGTTGCGGTGGGTTCGGTCGGCCCCATCACGTCGACCACGATCCGCGGCGGGTTCGCGAGGATCATCGCCTTGAAGCGGAGTCCGGGCTGCTTGAGGCGGATGTCCGCGACGGCGCGTTCGGGGTCCTCACCCACGGTCACTGACTCGACGAGCGAGCTCCCGGAAGACACGGACAGCGGCTTCGAGCTCGCCTCCATCGTGACGGTTATGGAAGTGGCGTCACCCGAGGCATCCGACTGGCGCTCGATGCGGTAGCCAGCCGGGATGTCCGTCTCGAAGACGATGCGAGTGAAGGTGGGGTGACGCCCGACCCGGATCTCGACCACTTCCGCGGCCGCCGCGGTTCCGGCGACAGCCACCAGCAACACGCTCCAGAGAACCGCCCAGCCAAAGCCGAGCCGAATGTGACGCGTCAGCAGCATCATTTGGGTTCTTCGGGTCGCAAGCATCGTCGCTTGACCCCCATTCAAAAGACCTTTCCCCCCTCCGGATCAGAAGGGATCAGAAGGGATCCGAAGGTCTGTTCTGTGGGGGGTTCTCCACAACTGGCGAGCAGAACCGCCTACTCACCGACCCCCCGATGGGCGAGTAGAGGCCGCAGGGCCGAGATGGCCCGCTGGATGCGGGGACCGTACCACGAGACCCACGTGCCGTCGATCAAGTGGATCCGCCCCGTTCGCGCGGCGGGAATCTCGAGGCTCGCGATCTCGGCAGCGTCGGATTCGGTGAACCGGTAGGGCTCGTCGGGCAGCAGGACGACGTCCGGAGCCGAGGCCTCCACTTCTTCGAGTTCCACGATTGGATAGCGGCGCTCTCCGCGGTGGGCGAAGACATTCTCCCCGCCACAAAGCCCGAGAAGATCGTGCGCGTAGGTGTCGTCACCGACCGACATCCAGGGATCGCGCCAGATGGGGCAGAAGACCCGGACGCTGCGCCGCGTCGGATCGGCGAGCGCCGCGTCGACCGCGGCCTCCACCGGCTCGACCACGGCACGGATCGCTGCGTCGGACGCGCCGAGCCCGGCGAGATCGCGCAGTCCTTCGACGCCCTCCCTCACCGTGCGTGGATAGCTGACCCAGACCCGGAGCCCCGCGGCCTCGAGCTTCTCGACATCCTGGCGTTTGTTCTCCTCGTGGTTGGCGATCACGAGGTCGGGGGCGAGGTCGATGATGCCGGCTACGTCCGGGTTCTTCGTTCCGCCGAGCTTCGGCACGCGGGCGACGGCATCGGCGGGATGCACGCAGAACTCGGTGATCCCCACGACGCGATCGCCGAGGCCGAGAGCGAACAGCGCCTCGGTCCAGCTCGGGACGAGCGAAACGATGCAGCGGGCCACTGCGGATCCCGGTGCTCGACGTTTCGTCACGCTGCGAAGGTTACGACGAGGACGCCTTCGTCGAGCTTCGCCGACTCGATGCTGCGACCCGCGACGGAGGCGGGCAGCGAAATACGACGCTGAGCGTCGCGCACGCGCACCAGGAGTTCCTCGCCGTGAGCCAGCACCTCGACCTCGTCCTGCATCGCATGGGGGACGTCGATCTCGAGGCGGGTCCGGCCATCACGCTTTTCGAGTCGAATCGGGCGCGCATCGGTGAAACGCTCGGCGGGGTCACGATCACCGTACACCGCGTCGGCCAGCCTGCGCAGGGCTTCGACACCGATGGGCTCCTGCGCGAGCAGCGGCGCCTGGAAGCGCGGTACCGGGAACGACTCCTCGATGGCCGCAAGCTCGCTCTTCTCGCGTTCCGCCCAGCGCGCGAAGTAACCCGTGGACGCCTCGGCGGGGAGTACGCGGTTGACGAGCACCGCGTCGGTGGCGACACCGTAGAGCGACAGGTACGCGAACGACCGTCGCGTCTCGTCGACCACCACGCGTGCCGGGTTTACCACGAGCCGTGCGCTCGTGCGGCCGGTGTCGAGCAGGATCTCGCGGACGTCCTCGATTTCCGCATACAGGCGCTCGAACGCCTCGAACACGGAGTCGGGTGCGAACAGACGGCCCGCCCCGAGCTTCTGGGCCACGGGCCGCATCGCGTTGACGGCACGCCGCTTCATGTCGAAGAAGTTCTCCATGAAGAGCCGCAGCACGTCGGGTAGACGCAGCATGCGGAGCGTCGAACCGGTGGGCGCGCAGTCGACGACGCAGACATCGATGTCGCCGCGCGCCTCGACCTCGCGCACGGCGCGAAGCGCGACCAGCTCTTCGAGGCCGGGAAACACGAGCAGCTCCTCGGCCACCATCTCGTCGGTGTCGCTCGACAGCAGACCGTGCAACCACTCCTGGATCTCCGACCAGGAGCGATCGAGCTCGGCGAGGGCGGCCACCTCCTGAGCGAGCACGCGCGGCGCGACTTCCACCGGTGTCGGGCCGACGTCGCGTGCCAGCGCGTCTCCGAGGCTGTGCGCCGAGTCCGTCGACAGCACGAACACGCGGTGCCCGTGGGCGGCGGCTCCGAGCGCCGTGGCCACGGCGAGGCTCGTCTTCCCGACGCCGCCCTTTCCCGTGAAGAGGAGAACGCGCACGACCGCTACTTCGCTCGCTTGGCGGACATGGCGCCTTCAGCCGGCGTTGCGGACTCGAAGCGAACCCGCAGGAAGCCGTCATGGAGCTTTGCCGAGCTCACATCGAGGGCGGCCACCCGGCGCGGCAGCACGATCGAACGTCGGCGCAGACCGCACGTGATCGTGAGCTCGTCCTCCACCTTGACCACGTCGAGCTTGTCCGACTCCGCGCCCGGCAGCGGCACCACCGCTTCGACCTCGGCACCGCACCGCTCGTAGCGAATCCGATCGGCCTCGCAGAGCAGCGCGTCCGGGTCGACCTTCGAGAAGAGCGCGCGACCGTGCGCGCGCAGGGCGTCGATGCCCGTGACCTCGTCCCGCTGCAGGGGCGCACTAAGAACGGGCAACGGCGCGAAGAGCTCCTCGACCTCGCGCCGACGCTCGGTCTGCACGCGATACCAGTCCTTGAAGAACGCCTCACCCGACGCCTGCTCGGGGAGCAGCCGGTTCAACACCACCGCGTCGCAGCCGATCTCGAAGAGCGACAGCTCGGTGTGTGCGCGGCGCGACTCCTCCACCACCATCCGCTCGGGCGTCACGACCATCCGAACGCTCGTCTCGGGACCCGTCAGGCGGCTCCCGAGATCGCGCATGCCCCGCAGGAGCAGCCGATCGGCTTCGCGAAAGACGTCGCCTTCGGGCAGGGGGAACGACACGACGGCGCGCGCCACCGGCACGGCGACTCCCGCGAGCGCCCCCATCAGCGGAAGCAGGATCTTGAGCGCGCGGTTCGCGACGTCGGGAAGGGTGACGAGCCGGAGCGTGGCGTCGGTGGGCGCGCAGTCCACCACCGTGAAGTCGTACTCCCCGGAGCGCGCGTATTCTTCGACCGCGAGGAGCGTCATGATCTCCTCGGCACCGGGAAGCAGGGCGAGCTCTTCGGCGACGACCGCATCCATCCCCTGATGGGTGAAGAGCTCGACGAGGAACTCGCGCGCGGCCCCCCACTTGCGAACGAGTTCGGCGCGGGCGTCGACCTCGACCGCGTCGAGGCACTCGGTCACGCGCTGCGGCTCGGAACCCAGCCGTCGGTCCAGCACATCGCCGAGGCTGTGCGCCGAGTCGGCCGACACCAGCAGCGTGCGGCGCCCGAGCTCGGCGGCCCGGACTCCGGTGGCCGCGGCCGTGGTGGTCTTGCCAACGCCTCCCTTTCCCGTGTACAGGACGAGCCTCACGGCCCGACGGTATCACGCTGCCGTGGCGGCACCTTCGAGGGGCGGGCGCACCACCGCGAGTCCCGCGGCGCTCGGCGACGGCAGTGACTCGGTCCAGCGGTGTTTACAGCGGGGGCACTCCGCGAGCAGCAGGAGCCCGCGATCGACCACCTCATCCGTGCGGACTTCGCTGAAGCCGCACACCCCGCAGCGTGTGCTGGTGCGGGTCACGAGTGAGAGCGACGCTTTCATGACTTCTCCTCTCATGGGACGCCTCTAGCAAAGCGACGACGTGTGACGAATCGGGTCACAAACCCCGTTTTTCTCGTGCGCGGATCGACCTTGGATTCCCCATGGGGACTGCGCGGATTCGGATAGCATCCAAGCTCCCACGGAGGGGAAGTCCCATGAGCGACGCGCTGCAAGAGCTGCTCGACAAACAGGCCATCACCGAGGTGATCTACCGCTACTCGCGCGGCCTCGATCGCATGGACAAGGAGATGGCGTACCGCGTCTGGCACGAGGACGGCACGGCCGACTATGACGCCATCTTCGAGGGGACCGGCCACGGCTTCGTCGACTGGGTGTGGGAGGCCCACGAACCGATGGACGCACACTCCCACCAGATGACCAACATCCTGATCGAGGTCGACGGCGACGGCGCGACGAGCGAGACCTACGCCATCGTCACGCTGCGCACGAAGCGCGCGCCGGATGGCAGCGCATCGCTCATCACGTCGCGGGGACGCTATCTCGACCGCTGGTCGCGCCGCGGCGGAGTGTGGGCCATCGATCACCGCGTCCACGTGCAGGACGTCTCCAGCACCGAGACGATTCCCGCGGACCGGGTGGAAGACTCGACCCCGCGCGCGACCCGCGACGAGAAGGACGCATCGCGCGGGCTCTTCTCCCGCCGAAACGCCTAGTGGCGTGACGAAGGCGGGATCATTCCCGGTGGAATCCTCCTCGCCGTCGATCACCCACGTCTGTTCGAGAACGCCGACGTGGGAAACGACCCGACTGCCCCGCTCCTGGACGAAGGGCGTCGACACATCCTCCCAGCGCCAGTGGAGACGCTCGGCGCGATCCCGCATCCCGCGCAGCGCCGGGATCCAGGTGTCGAGAAGATCGAAGACCCGGTCACACAGGCTGGGATCGTCCGCGTAATCACGGCGATGGGCCAGATTCGTCACGACGGGTTTCTAGCATCTCGTCGCCGTCCCCTCTGCGCGGCCGGCCCCGCGGGTTCGCGCTCGGCGCTGGGGCCGCGTTCCACCGCGATCTGGTGGTACTCTGGATGACCCCAACCCAGAACATCGACCGCCCGGAGAACAGGCCATGAGTTTCGACCTCGTCATCCGCAATGCAAAGATCGTCGACGGCACCGGCATGCCGGCTTTCAGGGCCGACGTCGGCGTGCGCGGTGAGCGCATCGAACGAATCGGTCGCATCTCCGACGAGGCCGAGCGGGTCATCGACGCCGAGGGCAAGGTGCTCGCCCCCGGCTTCATCGACGTCCACACCCACTACGACGTACAGCTCGACTGGGACCCGACCGCCTCACCCTCCTGCTGGCACGGCGTGACGACGGTGCTGGCCGGCAATTGCGGCTTCACGCTCGCCCCCGCGAAGCCCGAGGACGTCGATTGGCTGGCGGGCATGCTGAGCCGCGTCGAGGGCATGTCGCGGGCGGCCCTCGCCGAGGGTCTGCAGTTCTCCGGCGGCGGCTTCGCCGACTACTGGGCGCGTTTCGACAACAAGCTCGGAGTGAACGTCGGAAGCTACGTAGGTCACTCGGCGGTGCGTCGTTTCGTGATGGGTGACGCCGCATCGGAGCGGGCCGCCACCGACGACGAGATCGCCGCCATGCAGGAGATGGTTCGCCAAGCAATGCGCGAGGGAGCGATCGGCTTCTCGACTTCCCAACTCGACATCCACGTCGGCGAGGACGGCCGCGAGGTGCCGAGCAACCACGCCAGTGCCGACGAGATCGTGGCGCTTTCGAGCGTCCTCGCCGAGTTCGACCGGGGCGCCCTCGAGATCATCCCGCGCAGCTTTGCCCGCGGCTACGACGAAGCGGACCGGGAGCTCATCCTCCGCATGTACGAGGCCTCGGGGAGACCCGTCGAGCTCAACGTGCTCTTCCCGAGCGGCGAAGATCCGTCGAGCTGGCAGAAATCCCTCGATTTCTGCCGCGAGGCCAGCGAACGTGGCGTGCGTCTGTACCCGCAGTTCGCGACGAACCGCGGCGGTGGCGTGCAACTGAAGCTCTCGGACACCTTCGTGTTCGACGAGATGGCCTACTGGCGCGAGATCCTGTGCGTTCCCGAGCCCGAGCGCTCCCGCAAGCTCGCCGACCCGACGGTCCGGGCGAAGCTCCGCACGCAGTGGGACGCCGAGGCCAACGGTGCCATCGGCTTCAGCTGGAGGAAGCTCGAGGTCGAGAGCGTCGTCGACCCCGCCAACGCCGGGCTCGTCGGACAGTCGGTGAGCCAGATCGCCGACACGCAGAGTCGCGATCCCCTCGACTGCTTCCTCGACCTCGCCCTCTCCGAGGGACTCGATACCTGGTTCAGGCTGGCTACCGACGAACGCGGTCGAGATTTCATGAAGAAGATCACCGCGGCCGTCATGAAGGAGCCCTTCGCGATGTCGGGCTCGAGCGACGGCGGCGCCCACCTCGCCTCCTTCGTGGGCGTCGACTACACGACGAACCTTCTCACGGATTTCGTCCCGGACACGCTCTCCCTCGAAGAGGCGATCTTCCGCCTGACCGGTATGCCCGCCATCGTCCACGGCCTGCGCGACCGTGGGGTGATCCGCGAGGGCCACTACGCGGACCTCGTGCTCTTCGATCCGGAACGCCTCGGTGTCGGCGAGACCCGACTGGCCCGCGACTTTCCCGCGGACAGCGAGCGCTTCGTCACCGATTCGACGGGCTACATCGCGACGATCGTCAACGGCAGCGTCGTCACCGAGAACAGCAAACACACGGGTGCGCTACCCGGCCACGTCCTGCGCGGCGGCTGAGCCACGCGCACTCGTTTCGAGGGCGCCTAGCGACACTGGCGAGCGAGGAGGGATCGCGCCCCATGTTCCGCCATCTGCTCTCCCCCACCCGGATCGGCCGACTCGAGCTCGCGAATCGCGTGGCCATGGCGCCGATGGGCGTCGAGATCGTCGAGGGCGACGGCAAGGTGCGCGAGCCCGTCGTCCGCTACTACGAGGAGCGCGCGCGCGGCGGCGTGGGCCTGCTCATCACCGAGAACACATCCGCGTGCTATCCGCGCGGCGCGAACTCGGCCCACGAGCTCGGCGTCTCCGACGACGCGTTCATCCCCGGCTTGACTTCGCTCACCGAGGCGGTGCACCGCACCGATTCGAAGATCGCCATCCAGCTCGCCCACCACGGCAAGGTCGGCCGCCTCGACACCCTTCAGGGTCGCGAGATCCTGATGCCGTCGATTCCGCGCGGCCACCAGGGTCCGCGGGGACCTCTCGATCTCAGCGCCGAAGAGATGGGACTCATGGCGCGCGCCGCGGGGGGCGGACCGCCGAAGATCCGCGAGGCCACAGGGGAGGATCTCGAGCAGCTCGCAGACGATTTCGCGAGCGCCGCGGCCCGCGCACAGACCGCGGGCTTCGACGCCGTCGAGATCCACGGCGCGCACGGCTACATCTTCTCCGAGTTCCTCTCGCCGGCCTGGAACTTTCGCAGCGACGACTACGGGGGCGGCGTCGAGAACCGCGCGCGCCTGCTCTGCGAGGTGCTGCGCGCCTGCAAGCTGCGCACGGGCGGCGACTTCCCCATCTGGTGCCGGATCGATGCCGTCGAGTTCTCGACCCAGGACGGCATCGATTTCGAAGACACGCAGCGCGTCGCCGAACTGCTCGTCGAGGCCGGCGCCGACGCCCTCTCGGTGAGCGCGTACGCGAATCCCCTGGGCGCGGGCTTCACCGAGGCGCCGCTCGTTCACGCGGAAGGGGGCTTCATCGACTTCGCGGCCGGGATCAAGCGACGCGTCGACGTCCCCGTGATCGCCGCCGGTCGCATCGAGCCCCGCGTCGGCGACGACATGATCCGCGACGGCCGGGCCGACGTCATCGCCATGGGGCGCAAGCTCCTCGCCGATCCCGAGCTGGTCGCCAAGCTCGTCGACGGCCGCCCCGAAGACGTTCGCCCCTGCATCTACTGCTACGTCTGCGTCGCGCAGCCCTTCTTCGATCGAACGGTGCGCTGCAGCGTGAACCCCGTGGCCGCGCGCGAGGCCGAGCTCGCGGAGCGTCTGCGCACACGCGCGGACTCAGCCAAGAAGGTGTTGGTGGTGGGCGGGGGGCCCGCCGGCATGGAGGCGGCGCGCGTCGCGGCCCTGCGCGGCCACGACGTCGCCCTCTTCGAGAAGAGCGCGCAGCTCGGCGGCAGCCTGCGTTTTGCCGCCCTCTCCTACGAGCCCAACGAGCACCTGCTGCGCTGGCTCGAGACGCAGGTCCGCAAGCTCCCGATCGCGCTGCACCTCGAGCGCACGGCGACCCCGGAAGCCATTCGCGAGTTCGCGCCCGATGTCGTCATCGCCGCGGTCGGGGCGCTGCGCGAGCCGTCCGACCTGCCGGGCGCCGACAAGCCGCACGTCGTCGACGGCGACGACCTGCGCGCGATGTTGAGCGGGGAGGGCGCGTCGCGAAACGGCCCCTCACTGCCGATCTTCGGGAAGCTCGCCGTCGCAGCGGGCCGCCTCATGGGCGTGACGGGCGATCCCGCGAAGCTGCGGCGCGCGTCGAAGCTCTACATGCCCGTCGGAAAGCGCGTCGTCGTGATCGGCGGCGGCCTCGTCGGCACCGAGCTCGCGGAGTTCTTCGTCGAGCGGAAGCGCTCGGTGGTCGTGGTCCACGACGGGCCCATCTTCGCCGCGGAGATGGCCCACCCGCGGCGCTGGCGTGTACTCCACGAGCTGCGCGAAGCCGGCGCGCGGCTCGTCGCCGAGGCCCAGATCGAAGCCATCGGCGACACGGCAGTGCGCGTGCGAACCACCGAGGGCACGCAAGAGGTCCCCGCCGACACGGTGATCCTCGCGACGGGCCTCGTCGCGAACCCGCATGCGATCGAGACGATCCGCAGCGCGGGGGTTCCGGTGGTGGCCGTCGGCGACGGCAACGGCGTGGGCTACATCGAAGGCGCGATCCAGCAGGGATTCGAAGCGGCGCTGGCGCTCTGACCCGCGCTACGCGAGCCCGCGGATCCACGGCGCGAGCACGCGGATCAACACCGCGCTCGCCCCCCCCACCGCCAGCGCGGCCGCCAGGCCGACCAGGAGCGGTCGCGCGCCGAGGCTGCGAAGCCGGCGCAGATCGGTGCCGAGACCCACCGCCGCCATCGCGATGGCGAGCAGCCAGCCCGAGAGTGCCGATGCGCTGCCGATCCACGTCCCCCACGTCGCGCTCTCGATGGCACCGCCGAAGGGCGCTTCACTGAGGTCTCCGAGCGTCCGCAGCAGCGCCAGCGCGAGGAAGCCGAGGACGAACATCGGAACCGCCTGGCGGAAGGCAGGAATACGAAGGCGTTCGGCTTTGTGTTCGCGGCGCTGGTGGAGGTACGCCATGCCCGGGATCACCGCGATCATGAAGAGATTTCTCAGCAGCTTCGTCACCGTCGCCGTGTCGAGGACTTCGCCAACACCGTACTGCTGGAGGTACAACATGCCGGCGCCAGCCACCTGAGCGGTGTCGTGGATCGCGGTTCCCAGGAACAGTCCCACGAGGGTCGGATCCCCGTCGAACATCCCGTGCGAGAGGAAGGGATAGACGAGCAGGGCGATGAGTCCGAAGAGCGTCACGCAGCCCACCGCGTAGCTGATCTCGTCCTCCTTCGCGCCGATCGCGGGACCCGCCGCGACGATGGCGCTGTTCCCGCAGATCGCCGTACCCACGGCGACGAGTGTCCCGAGTCGGGGCGGCAGGCCGAGCGCGCGGTTCACCCAGCCGACGAGCAGGATCGCCGTCGTGATCGACGCGACCACGATCGGCAGCGCCGCGAGCCCGATCGCGCCAACCGCGGCGAGGCTCAGCCGCATCCCGAGCAGCGCGACCCCCAGCCTCAACAGGCGCTGCAGACAGAAGCGCAGACCTTCGTCGTAGGCGGCGGGAATGCCGATCGCGTTGCGAATCGCGAGACCGAGCAGGATCGCGAACAGGATCGGGCTCAATGGTGAGCGCTCGAACCCGAAGACCTCGACCCCCAGCCACTGCGAGGCTCCGGTTGCCGCGTACGCCATCACGACGGCAATCGCGACGCCGGGCAGCACGCGGGCGATGAAGGCGAGAAGCTCGCGCGCCCCTTCGCGCCAGGGAAGCGGCCTGGACGGAGATGCGTCGGGGACGCCCTCCATGGACCCCGCCCAGCGGAAGACCTCGGGATCCGCGTAGAGGTTTCGCTCGGAACCGGTCGGCGTCGGCATGCGCTCCCTCCCCCGGAGAACCGTCTCGGAGTCGAAAACCTCTTCGAAAAAACGATACCCCTTCAAGAGGCAATTTTTATCCCAATCTTGTCGTTAAAACTTCATTTAATAGAATATTTATGTTGTATATTCATAAATCTTGGTAGATTTTGATTTCATCGATCTCCGCATCCTCGACGCCCTCCAGCGGGACGCCTCCCAGTCCGTCGAGCAGATCGCCCAGGCGGTGGGGCTCTCGCAGAATCCCTGCTGGCGGCGCATCAAGCGCCTCGAGAGCGAGGGGGTCATCGCGCGACGCGTCGCGATCGTCGATCCCGCAAAGCTGGGCGTCGGCGTCACCGTCTTCGTGAGCGTCCGCACGAACCAGCACAACGACGAGTGGCTCGAGGGGTTCACCCGCGGCGTGAACGACATCCCGGAGATCGTCGAGTTCTACCGCATGAGCGGAGAGGTCGATTATCTGCTGAAGATCCTGGTGCGCGACATCGCGGAGTACGACCGGGTCTACAAGCGCCTGATCCGCGTCGCCGAGCTGTACGACGTGAGCTCGAGCTTCTCGATGGAGCAGCTCAAGCACTCGACGGCGATTCCCCTCCCGTCAGAGGAGGAACTCGCCAGCCGGAAACGTCAACGCTCGTAGATCGTCACTCCGCCTACGAGCGTGTGCTCCACCACGAGGTCCCGGATCGCCGACACGTTCTCGAGGGGATTCCCGCTGAGAACGACGAGGTCGGCGAGCTTGCCGACCTCGATCGACCCGAGCTCTTTCTCGCGAAAGATCTGCCACGCGGCGTCGATCGTCACCGCGCGCAGCGCCTGTAGGGGCGAGACTCGCTCGTCTTTGCCGATCACGCGCCCGCCGGTGGAGATGCGATTGGCCGTGCTCCACACCGCGATGAGCGGATCCATCGGCGTCACCGGCGTGTCGAGGTGCACGCTGAAGCGCAACCCCTTCGCGAGCGCGGACGCCGTCGGACTCATCCGCGCCGCGCGACGCGGCCCCATGAACGTCGACCAGTGGCGATCGCCCCAGTAGTAGGTGTGCGCAGAGAAGAACGACGGCGTCATCCCGAGCTCGAGCATCGCGTCGAGCTGGTCGTCGCGCGCCATCTGGCTGTGGATGACGATGAGGCGCGGGTCTTTGCGCGGGCTCGCCCGCTGCGCATCGCGGAAGGCAGCGATGATGTCGTCGATACTCGCGTCGCCATTGCCGTGGATAGCCAGCCGAAAACCCGCTTCGTGGTAGCGGCGTACCCACGACGCGAGCTCGTCGCGCGACAGGCGCGGGTAGCCCCGGTAGTGGGCGTCGCCGTGGAAGGGAACGTGATAGGGCTCGGAGAGGTAGCCCGTGTATCCCTGGATGCTGCCGTCGGCGATGATCTTGATGGCTCCGAGTCGGACGCGGTCCGTGCGGAAGTCGTCCGCGTCGGCGTCTCCCGCGAGCAGCTCGGCGCCTAGCTGGTCGAACAGCGGCCACAGCTCGAGGCGAAACGGCACGAGCCCGAGACGCGCTGCGAACACCAGCCCTTCGGCGATCCGCCGGTCGACGCCCCCGCTCTGAGCGGTGGTGACGCCGACACGCGCGTACTCGGCCGCGGCGGCCTCGACCATCCGGAAGAATCCGAGGATCGAGATGTCCATCGCGAGCGCCTGCACCGGGGCCGCGGCGTTCTCCTCCAGGAGACCCGTGAGGGCGCCTGTCTCCGCGTCCCGGACGATCACGCCGCCGTCGGGATCCGGCGTGCTCGCGTCGATACCCGCGCGCTCGAGCGCCAGCGAGTTCGCGACGCCCATGTGGCCCGACACGTGCATGATGAAGATCGGGTGCTCGCTCGAGGCGGCGTCGAGGTCTTCGCGCGTCGGGTGTCGCTTCTCGGCAATGAGTGTGTCGTCGTAACCGAATCCGAAGATCCAGTCGCCCGCATTCGTCTCGGCCGCCTTTTCGCGCAGCGCCGTGATCGCGTCGTCGAGCTCGCGCACTCCGCCGATCGGGGGGCTGTTGAGATCGACGCCGAACTCGTTCAGACCCGAGCCCGGGAAGTGGCCGTGGGCGTCGATGAAGCCGGGGATCAGCGTGCGGCCGGCGAGGTCGTGGACGACGACGTCGTCGCCCACGCGCGCTTCGACCTCCGCGTTGCTTCCGACGGCCGCGATGCGATCGGCCTCGATGAGCACCGCTTCGTGTACGGAGTCGTTGGCGTCCATTGACAGCACGACGCCGTTCACGAACAGCCGACTCGAGGGCGGCTGCGGCGGCGACATGACCCCGCGAATCACGATCACGAGAACGATCGCCACGATTCCGAACCCCAAGCCTACCCACTTCACGATCCGCATTATGACGCGTGCCGCGGATCCGCGCGGGCCTCGATGAGATCGACCCCCGGCAGCTTCCCCGCAACTCCGAATACAGTCGCTCGGAGAATCTGCCGATCGATCGGGAATGCCCCGATCACACCCCTTCCTCCGGGCGTTCGCGGTCCTTCTGTGGCTGCCCGGGATCGCCGCCGCGCAGCCACTCGACGTGGTCGGCTGGAACACCGAGTCCGGCGACGCCGACCCGGCGGTGATCGCGCAGACCCTGCGCGACACCGGGGGAATCGACATCTGGGGGCTCTCGGAGGTGCTCGCGCAATGGGAGGATGGCTTCCGCGGGGCAGCCGCTGAGGCCTCCGGGCGGCGCTTCGAGAGCGTGCTCGGCACCACCGGAGGCGCGGACCGTCTGCTCGTCCTCTACGACGCCGAGCGTTTTCACGAGGTGCGTCACTTCGAGCTCCACCACATCAACTACCAGCGACGCGTGCGCTCGCCCCTCGTCGTCGAGCTGCGCGATCGCGAGAGCGACCTCGCATTCCTCTTCATGGTCAACCACCTCTATCGTTCACGCGCCGATCAGCGGCTCGTTCAGTCGCAGCAGCTGCGCGAGTGGGCCGCCAACGAGCGCCTGCCAGTGATCGCCGTGGGGGACTACAACTACGACTGGCACTTCCGGAACGGCGATGCCGACCACGACCCGGGCTACGACGAACTCGTGGCGGGCGGGGTCTTTTCGTGGGTGCGGCCCGCGGCCCTCATCCCCACCCAGTGCAGTCGCTACGAAAGCGTCCTCGACTTCGTGTTCGCGGGCGGTGCGGCGAGAGCGTGGCGCCCCGAGTCGCGAATTCTCGAAGCCCGCGACGACTACTGTCCCGACGACGGCGAGCGCAGCGACCACCGACCCGTCTATGCGACGTTCGACACCGACCACGGCCACCGCATCGCACTCCGCGACGAGTCGCTCGAGCGACTCGACGTCATCGAGGACGAGCTGCACGTGCTGCGCGAGCTGGTCGAGCGGTTCGACTGAGAGCCCGACCCGAGAATCGAAGGGAGAGAAAATGACGTCACGAGTGAAGGCCCGAGAGCACGGATCGGGGTGGGGCGATGCTCCGGCGCTCCACCTCGCACAGCTCCAGAAGGCGGTGTCGATCGGTTACGTGGTGCTCCTCGCGGTGTCGGCCGCCATCGTCCTCGCCGCGGAGCCCGAGCTGATTCGCTTTGCGCCGATCACGGCTGCCGAGCTCACGGAAATCCTTCTGCCCCTGATGCTCGTGTCGCTGTTCCTCGAGCGGGCCGTCGAAGTGCTCGTCACCGCGTGGCGGCAGGGGGCCCGCGACCAGATCGAGCTCGCGATCGAGTCCCTCACCGAGAGCGGCGGTAGCACGAGCGAGCTCAGACACGAGCTGACCGCACACAGAGATGGAACGCGCTGTGTTGCGCTCCTCGCGAGCATGGTGACCGGCGTGCTGCTCGCCTCCCTCGGCCTGCGGTCGCTCGAGCTCCTCGTCGACGCCGACATGCTCGCAGCCCTTCCGGCGTGGCAGCAAACCGGCTTCAGTGCGTTCGACGTGGTCGTCACCGGCGCGTTGATTGCCGGCGGCGCGGACGGCATCCACAAGGTGGTGGCGACGTTCACGGGCTTCCTCGACGAGTCGTCGAGGCGCGTGCGCGCGCGGCGCGACTGAAACGACGGCGTGGTGGGAAGCGGGAGGGGCGGGGCCCTGGGGTAGACTGGCTGCCGGCGTGTCGAGACGCGTCGACCTCCGCATCGACCAGGCCGGAGAGGGGACCCGTGGACCGCAGGACCAGACCTCCGACGAACGACGCGAGAACCCGGGCGGGCATGGACCGCCGGACCTTTCTCCAGCGCTCGGGTATCGCGGCCATGGGCGTGGCGGGAGTCGACGCGAGCGCGTTGCCTCCCGAGCCCGCCGAGCCCCACGTGCGCGGCTACCGCACGCTCGGGCGCACCGGGCTTCGCGTATCGGACATCTCGCTGGGCTCCGGCGGAGGCTTCGAGAACGCTGGCGTGGTTCGACACGCCTACGAGCGCGGCATCACGTACTTCGACACCGCCGAGTCCTACCGGGGCGGCTCGTCGGAGACGATGATCGGCGAGGCACTTCGCGACGTCCGCGACAAGCTGACGATCACCTCGAAGGTCGTCACGAGAGCGAAGTGGAAGCGCGGCCGGATGATGAAGGCACTCGAGGGAAGCCTGCGCCGGCTGCGTACCGACTACGTGGACATCTACATGAGCCACGCCGTCAACAACGTGGCGCGCCTCCAGAGCGACGAGTGGCGCGAGTTCACGGCGCTGGCGAAGCGGCAGGGAAAGATCCGCTTCACGGGGATGTCGGGCCACGGCGGTCACCTGATCGAATGCCTCGACTACGCGATCGACCACGACCTCGTCGATGTCGTATTGACCGCCTACAACTTCGGATCCGACCCCGCGTTCTACGAGCGGTTCACGAAGTCGTTCGACTTCGTCGCCAATCAGGACGGTCTCCCGCGCGTCCTCGCCAAAGCACACGCAAAGGGGGTGGGGGTGACGGTCATGAAGACCCTCATGGGCGCTCGCCTCAACGACATGGCCCCCTACGAGTGGGGAAGTGCCACGTTTCCCCGCGCCGCGATGCGCTGGGTGCTCTCGAACCAGAACGTCGCCGCCGCGGTCCTCTCGATGAAGACCAAGGCAAGGATCGACGAAATGCTGCGCGCGTCGGGAGACTCGGAGGTCCGCCCCGCCGATGCGCGGCTGCTGCGTGGATACGTCGCCGCGAACTCCACCACCTACTGTCGCAACGCCTGCAGTGACTGCACGGGAAGCTGCCCGCTGGGCGTTCCCATCGCCGATGTCCTGCGAACGCGCATGTACGAGGTCGACTACGGGGATTCGCAACTCGCCCGGAGCGGCTACGCGGCGCTCGACACGAATGCGAGTCCGTGTCTCTCCTGCGCGAACCCCACGTGCATCGACGCCTGCCCCTACGGCCTCGAGATCCCGACCTTGACGCGGCAGACCGCGCAGCTCCAGAGATCGGCGGGACGATCGCAGCGCGGTTGACGAGATGGCGCCCGCGCGCCGGAGATAAACTACCGAGATGGCGAAGCCCCGCGATCCCCTCGGCCGCCTGCGCGAGATCATCGCCGCCTGGCCCGAGACCGACGAGCGCATTTCCCACGGCTCACCCACCTGGTGGGGGGGCAAGAAGACCTTCGCGTCCTTCCACGACAACCACCACGGCGACGGCCGCGTCGCCGTCTGGCTCAAGTCGAGCTTCGAGATGCAGTCCGACCTCGTCGAAAACAACCCCGACGCCTTCTTCGTCCCCCCCTACGTCGGCCCGAGCGGCTGGGTGGGAATCCGCCTCGATCGCGAGGTCGACTGGGCGATGGTCACAGCGCTTCTCGAAGCGGGCTACCGGATGGTGGCCCCGAAGCGCGCGATCAAGCTCCTCGACGAGGGCTGATCCGATGACGCGGG
>JABSQW010000328.1 GCA_013215605.1 Myxococcales bacterium | reverse complement strand
GTCGATCGTCGTCTCGACGAACCAGATGGCGTCCCAGCTGATCTCGAAGTTGTCGCCCTCGATCAGCACGTCGTGGCGCATACCGCGCGGGTTGGTCTCGAAGAAGTAGCCGTTGCGGCGGTCGTGGAAGGTGTCGAGGGCAATTCCCACGCGATCGTCGAAGAACGGGAAGCCGTCGCGCAGCATGCGGTTGGCGACGATCTGATCCGGATCGGTATCGAAACAGCGGAAGCCGAAGAAGAGCGTCTTGCCATCGGTGAGGATGCGGATTTCGGTGCGCTGGGAGGGAGCGGCCCCGGTGTCGGGCAGCACTTGCGTGAGCTCATCGATGAGCCCGGCCGCGTTCCAGACAGGCTCGTCCAGGCGCCCGTCGATCTCGGGCGGGGTATCGACCCAGCCGATGCGGACGCGGGGGCGGGTGTCTTCCACGTTCGCCGCGACTTCCGCGCCGGCAGAGAGTGCCGTCGCCAGCACGAGCAGCAATCCGAGCGTTCCCCAACCGTGCCGCATCGCCCGCCGCTCCGCTTGTTGCATCCATGAGCTGCTTCGACCCACGCCGGACTCGCGAGGGGCGCGACGCGTACTCAGTGTAGTCTCTTCGGGAATCTCTGTGCCGGCCGCCCGAAAGGAGAAGCCCCATGAGCCCGACCCCCAACCTCGCGGAGCTCGTCGCCGAGGTCCGCGCTCTGCGCGACCGCGTCGGCGACCTCGAGGCCCGCGAAGAAATCCGACAGCTCACCGCGCGCTACATGCAGGCCATGCACGACGCGCGCTTCGACGACGCGGTCGCGTGCTTTGCCGATGACGCGAGCTACGACCACGGCATCCTCGGCGAGCTGCGCTCGAAGGACGACATCCGGCACTTCTACCTCGAGTTCATGCCGACGTTCGAGGAAGCGGGCGGGTGGTCGTACGACGTCCTCGCGAATCCAGTCATCGAGGTGGACGGCGATTCCGCCGAGGGGCGGTGGTTTCTCCTCACGCTGCTCACGGACCCGGAGACGGGCGACGCCGCCTGGAGCATCGCGACGCTCGAGTACGAGTACCGCCGCATCGACGGAGCCTGGAAGTTCCATCGCAACCGCTGCATCCACGAGCACCTGCTGTCCCCGTACTCGAAGGGCTGGGGGCCGAACGCCGGCAGCAAGCTCCCGGAGGCCTCGGACGGCACGCCCGACCCGCACTTCGAGCGCCTGCGCGCCCAGGGCGGAAAGCAGCGTCCGGGCACCACGACGCGCTCCATCCGCGGCTGGACCGTCCCCACCCTCGAGCCGCAGCTCGACTGACTCGGACTTCGTGGGCGGGGGAGTCCCCGCCCGCAAGCCCCTCACCGTGACCTCCACCGCCCTGCGTGCTCAGCCATCGATCATCTGCTGCTGGAGATAGAGCGAGTCGATGTACTCGCGCACCGCCTGGATGCGGTTCTCGCGGACTTCGAACACGAGGCAGTGGTCGGTGTCGTAACGTTTTCCGTTCAGCCCTTCGGAGCGGTGGGTCATTTCGACGACCACGTTGTCTCCCGAGGCCGCGGCCACGCGACAGTCGAGGTCGTAGCTCGACATGCCCGTGGTGAAGAGCCCCTTGTCGACCGCAAAGTACTCGTCGAAGATCGCTCGACGGCCCTCGAACTTCGCCGGCCAGGGCATCGACGGCGGCGTCTGCCAGGTGGCGTTCTCGGCGAATGCCTCGAAGGCGGCCTGGTGATCCCCCTTCTGGATGGCATCGAGGTAGTCGAGCACGAGGCGCTCGTTGTCGCTGGCTCCCATGGTGTCCTCCGAATCGATCAGCCCGCGTGACCCGCCCGGTACGCCTCGTCGAGCAGCTCGACGGGGTGCACCACCAGCGCCCGCAGACCGCGCTTCGCCACACCGCCGCGAATCTGCATCAGGCATCCCGGGTTGCCCGTGGCGATCACATCCGGGTCCGCCTCGGCGAGTGCGTCGAGCTTGCGGTCGAGCACAGCCGCAGACATGTCGGGGTGGGTGAGGTTGTAGATCCCGGCGGCGCCGCAACAGCTCGCGGCATCGCGGTGGGCGACGAGCTCGAGTCCATCGATGGCTTCCAGCAGGCGGCGCGGCGCGGCAGCCACTTGCTGTCCGTGGACCAGGTGGCACGGGTCGTCGTAGCACACGCGCGCGTCGATTCGCCCCGCGGGAGCGCGCAAGCCCGCAGCGTCGAGGAACTCCGACACGTCGCGCACCTTTGACGCATAGGCTGCGCCTTCGCCGGGGAGCCAGTCCTGGGCGCCGCGCATCGACGCACCACAACCCGCCGAGTTCACCACGATCGTGTCCACGCCCGCGAACGCCCGCATGTTGTGGCGCAACAGCTGCTGCGCGCGCGTCGCATCTCCGCCGTGGGCGTGGAGCGCCCCGCAGCAGCCCTGCTCGCGCGGCACGACCACCTCGAAGCCGTTGTGTGCGAGGACGCGGAGCGTGGCGCGGTTCACCGTGCCGAAAAGCTCGGACATCACGCAACCGGAGAGGAAGCCGACGCGCCCGCGCACCTCGCCAACCGCCGGCGTGAACTCAGGGAGCGGCGCCCGGTCGGCCGCCGGCGGCACGCTGGGCAGCATCGCGTGCGCCGCGCGGAGCGACCTGGGGAGCAGCGGAAGCACCGCGCGGTCGAGCCTGAAACGCTGCGCGAGACCGAGCAGCGAGAACGCGGCGTGGAGCACTCGCGCATTCGCGACCACACGCAATCCAATGCGCTCGAGCCGCACCGGCGCACCGCGGCGCGCGCCGCGGTTCTCCACCTCGGCGCGCGTCTCCTCGAGCATCGCGCCGAACTGTACGCCCGACGGGCACGCGGTCTCGCACGCGCGGCAACCGAGACACAGAAACGCCTCGTCGACGACGGTGTCCGACAGCGGGATCCGGCCCTCGGCGACACCGCGCATGAGGTAGATGCGACCGCGCGGCGACGAGTTCTCCCGACCCGTCTCGCGGTACGTGGGACAGGTGGACAGACACAGCCCGCAGTGCACGCAGTCGAGCGACTTCTCGTAGAGGTCGCCGAGATGCGCCGGACCCGGAACGGATCCCACGATCAGATCCTCCCCGCGAAGCGACCGGCGGCGAGCACGCCATCGGGATCGAATCGCTGCTTGAGCGCGCGCACCAGCGGCACTCCGGCGGCACGAACGCCGAAGACATCGCGGTCGCGCTTCGCCGCGAGCGGTGCTCGCTCCACCACGTAGGCGCCTCGCGAACGTTCGGCGAGAGCGGACGCCGCCGCGAGGGCCGTGTCCGCCGCGGAAACCGCGCTATCGGAGACCGCGGAGGTCGGCAGCTCGACCCCCGCGAGCAGGAATCCGAGACCGGGATAGGCGAGCACGGTCGATCCGGCAGTCAGGAGCGCGTCGCAACAGCCGGCGAGCTGTGACGGAACGGACGGAATGCGAATGCGCAGGCCGCTGGCTTCGGGGAGCGACAGCTGCTGCGACCGCACCGCGTCGAGCGCGGTGGCGTCGGCGGCCCTCGAAAAGCGATCGCGAGAGAGAGCGTCGGCGTCGCGTTCGACACTCGCGGAGTCTCCGGCGAGCTCGACAATCAGATGGGGCGCCGAGTCCGCCTCGAGGGATACGATACACGCGCGAGCGGACACGCAGCGCGCGGCGCGCACGCCGGATTCGCACGCGGTCGCGGCGTTCGCGGACTCGGCGGTCAACACGACGACTCGGTCCGGAACCGGCGACAGCCGCAGCCAGGCCGCATCGATGACGCAGAGGGTGCCGAGCGAACCGACGTAGAGCTTCGCGAGGTCATAGCCCGTCACGTTCTTTACGACGCGACCGCCGCAGCGCGTGCGCTCGCCCGACCCGAGTACGACGTCGAGGCCCAGGACGAGATCGCGCGGCTGGCGGTAACCGAGCGCGCGCGGACCGATCGCCGCCGCCGCGAGCACGCCGCCCACGGTGGCGCCAGCGCCCGGGGCGTCGAGGGGCAGCTCCCATCCGTTTTCTCTGGCGGCCGCGCGCAGCGTAGACAGCTGCGTCCCGGCG
>JABSQW010000327.1 GCA_013215605.1 Myxococcales bacterium | reverse complement strand
ACAACAACACCTTGCATTCGCTGAACCTGACGACCGCGGAAGAGACCCTCGTGACAACCTTCACGGGGATCCTGGCTGGTGAGGTCATGGGCATCATGTTCGATTCCTCGGACACCCTCTTCGCCACCACCCACGTGACGAACTCGCCCCTCTACACCCTCGACGTCGTCACGGGCGTGGCGAGTATCGTGGGCACCACCATGTTCCACAAACCGCACGGCGGCGACATCTACATCGCCTCTACACCCGTTCCCGAACCCTCTACCCTGCTTCTTGTCGCCTTGGGACTCGTGGGGGGAATCCGTTATTTTCCCCGATCACGATCCGCGTGACGTGATTCGGCTCATTCGGCCGGCCCCAATGGGCCGGGGCCGGGAGAGCCGCGTTCGAATTGACGCTCGAAAAAAGGAATGTCGGATTCGTCGAGTACGCCATCTCCGTTGTGATCGCAACGAGGGTCGAGCAACGGGTCACCAGCGAGATGCGCCTGCCAACAAGCCCTGAAATACAGGAAGTCGTGGCCATTCACTCTCCCGTCGTCGCCGACGAAGTCCCCGTTGCACTTGTTGCCATAAATGCTGCCCGGATCGTGGTTTTGGTTCTTGTTGGCGATCAACATGCAGTTGTCGATGCTGTCAGGAACTCCGTCGCCGTCCGAGTCCTTGGGAACGGCGAAGACGTAGGCGGAGCCGGCATCAAACCCGGTAAGCCCGGCAACGTCGTCACGGTAGGCCCCAACCACCGCTGTATCGCCGGCAACCGCGACCGAGTCGCCGTCACCCAATTCCGAGCCGCCGAAGTGGTCGCCCAGCACGTTGTCAGAAGCCGTGAGCTCTTCCTTTTCGCGCCAGGCCGTCCCTTGGAAGCGGAAGACGTAGGCCGATCCGGTGGTGCCGTTGATGTCGTCGGCTGCTATCACAGCCGTGTCGCCGTCGACCGCGACCGAGATGCCGAATCTGTTGCCCAGTATGACGTCCATGGGCTCGAGTACCGCCTCCTGGGGCCAGTCTCTCCCGTCGTAGCCAAAGACATAGGCCGAACCGGGTCTGAATTCGAGCTCGGGCGAAGGGGCCCCAACCACGGCCGTGTCGCCCGAGACCGCGACCGAGTAGCCAAACTGGTTGCCCGCCGCGGAATCGGAGGCGGTGAGCTTTTGCTCTTGCTCCCAGGCCGTTCCGTTGTAGCGGAAGACGTAGGCCGACCCTGAACTTTTCCCGAGGTCATCGCTCAAATGAGCGCCGACCACCGCCACCGTGCCCGAGACCGCGACCGAGATGCCGAACTGGTCGAACGGCTCGGAGTCGGAGGCGGTGAGTTTTTGCTCCTGCCCCCAGGCCGTCCCTTCGTAGCGGAAGACGTAGGCCGATCCGGCATTGGACTTGCCGTCGACGTTTCTGAGCCTGGCTCCGACCACAACCGTGTCGCCGTCGATCGCGACGGAGATGCCGAACTGGTCCTCCCGCGCGGCGTCGGCGGCGACCAACTTGGCGGCTTCCGTGATGGCCTCAGCGCGCACGGACATCAAGGTGGGGAGCAGCACGGCGAAGATCGCCGTCACGAGCCACGCAGCGAGCGCCGAGTGGACCAGCTTGCGCTTACCCATCGGGGCCGGCCGAATGGGCTGCATCACGTCACGCAGATCGTGCTCGGGGAAAATAACGGATTCCCCCCACGAGTCCCAAGGCGACGAGAAGCAGGGTAGAGGGTTCGGGGACGGGCGCAGGGATGACGTAGATGTCGCCGCCGTGCGGTTTGTGGAACATGGTGGTGCCCACGATACTCGCCGCGCCCGTGACGACGTCGAGGGTGTAGAGGGGCGAGTTCGTCACGTGCGTGGTGGCGAAGAGGGTGTCCGAGGAATCGAACATGATGCCCATGACCTCACCAGCCAGGATCCCCGTGAAGGTTGTCACGAGGGTCTCTTCCGCGGTCGTCAGGTT
>JABSQW010000326.1 GCA_013215605.1 Myxococcales bacterium | reverse complement strand
CGATCTCAACTTCTCGGAGGCGAGCTGCCCGAGCGGCGCCGATTTCGAGATCGCCGTGTCGATGCCGGGCAGCACCGGTTTCGAAGACGGGGTCTCGCTGATCATCCCGCCCCAGACCGACGGATCGACCCCTCCGTTCGAGGTCCCGACGTGCCCGGGCAGCGCGGCCGATGCCGTGTCGACCACGGCGCAGCACTGCGAAGTGCAGACCTCGGCTCTCGCGCCGCCGCAGTCCGTTCCGGCGCGGACCCCGGGTACCGCCTATCACCTGCACCTCGCGCTCGACGCGAACGCCGCGCCCGGCTCGAGCCAGCTCTTCAACAATCACATCCCGGCCGATCCGGTGATCTTCGGCAACATCGCCATCACCAAGACGACACCGTCGCGCGAAGTGAGTCGCGGCGACCTCGTGCCCTACGAGATCACGGTACGCAACGATCTGGCGGCTCCCATCCCTGATCTCACGCTCGTTGATCGGTTCCCGGCCGGTTTCCGCTACATCGAGGGCTCGGCGCGCGTCGACGGCGTAGTGACGGAGCCCACGCACGACCCGGCCATCCGAGAGCTCGTCTGGAGCGACGTCGGCATCGACGCCGCGAGCACCCGCAGCGTCGTCCTGCTGCTCGCACCGGGTGCCGGCGTCGGCGACGGCAAATTCACCAACCTCGCCCAGGCGGTGAGCAGCCTGACGGGCAATGTGCTCTCGGGCGAAGCGGCTGCCACGGTGCGCGTCGTACCCGATCCCGATTTTGCCTGCACCGACGTGTTCGGCAAGGTGTTCGACGACGGCAACCGCAACGGCGCCCAGGAGAAGGGGGAGCGCGGCCTGCTGGGGGTGCGCCTCGTGACAGCGCGCGGCCTCGTTGCGACGACCGATCCGCACGGCCGCTTCCACATCACGTGCGCCGTCGTGCCGAATGAAGACCGCGGCAGCAACTTCGTCCTGAAGCTCGACGAACGCACGCTTCCGACCGGTTACCGCATGTCGACCCGCGTCTCGCAGGTGAAGCGCGCCACCGCCGGCAAGGCGCTCCGCTTCAACTTCGGCGCTTCGATCCACCGCATCGTGGGCCTCGATCTCGCGGATGCGGTCTTCGAGCCGGGTACGACCCACATGCGCGAGCAGTGGATTCCGCGCCTCGATCTCCTGGTCGAAGAACTGGCGAAGGCGCCCGCGACGCTGCGCCTGTCCTATGTGGGCGACGTCGAGGACGCCGGCCTTGCTGATCGCCGTATCGCGTTCGTGAAGGCCGAGGTGGTTCGGCGCTGGAAAGAGCGCAGCGATGCCGAGCTCTCCATCGAATCCGAGATCTACTGGCGTCGTGGTGCGCCGGTCACCGGTTCGCTGGCTTCCAGCCTCGGCAGTGCCTTCCTCGAAGCACTCAGCGCGCCATTCCACAGCCCCGCGACCCGCGACGCCGAATCAGGCGAGGCGACCGAGCAGCACCTGCCGCCGGATGTCTTCACGCCCTGGGCGCAGGACCCCGCGCGCCTGGCAGTGGATCTCGGCGATCGATTCGAGGAGCGCACTGTCGCGACGGAGCAGCCGGAGACCATAAAGCTCACGAACGTCGTGCCGCCGATCCACTTCGAGTCGGGCGTTGCCAAGATCCCGGGGAGCTCGATCGGACGGCTGCGCGAGGTTCTCGACGATATGCACCACCTCGAGAACGTGCGGCTTCACCTCGTCGGCCACGCCGACGGCCAGCCCCTCTCCGCATCGCTGGCCGCCATCTACGGCGACAACAAGGGTCTCTCGCGCGAGCGTGCGGGAGAAGTGGCCGAGTACCTGCAGGCGGCCATGGCACTGCCGCCGGAAGCAATTTCGTTCGCCTACGCGGGAGACGGCGACCCCGTCGCGAGCAACGCCAACGCCGCGGGGCGCGCGCAGAACCGCCGCGTCGAGGTCGAGGTCTGGTACGACGAGAAGCGTGAGGTGCTCGGCGTCGAAGAGGTCGTCGTCGCCGCGGACATCAAGCGCGTCAAGGTCTGCCGGACCGAGACGGTGTGCAAGCTGCGCTACCGAGACGGCCACGATCACCGCGCGCGCATCCGCAACCTGATCGCACCTCTCCACATCTCCGAGGACACGGCCAGCGTCCCCGCCGCTTTCGTGAACCAGGTGCGCCAGGCGCTCGACGATCTGAGCGACAAGCACAACGTGACGGTCAAGTTCGTCGGCTACACCGATGACGCAGCCCTCGAGGGCCGCGCGGCGCGCATCTACGGCACCCACATCGCCGTGTCGAAGGCACGCGCCCACCGTGTGGCCCGCGCGATCCAGGACCGGCTCGAGCTGCCGGCGGCCGCCATCGCGAGCGATGGCCGCGGCGCTGCTTCCCCGGTCGCTTCGAACGCCACCGAGCGCGGCCGCGCGCTCAACCGCCGCATTGAGGCCGAGTTCTGGTACGACGACCGGCTGCAGGAGCTGCCCGATGATCCGCAGCCCTGCCTGGATCCGGGTGACGCGGAGGTCCTGACGAAGGTCTACGACCCGCCGTGGGGTCGCATCGAGCCGATCGCCATCGAAGCCGGCGAGCCGCGCGTACCGTCGGGTTACACCGACGCGCTGCGACGCGCACTCGACGACGTAGCGCGCGAGATGCCTGAAGTGACCAACGTGCGCCTGCGCTTCGTCGGTTACACGCGCAACGAGCGGCTCGACCGGCGCACCGCCGCCGTCTACGGCGACGACGTCGGGCTCTCGGCCGCGCGCGCGCGTCGCACGATGGAACAGGTGCTCGATGCGCTCGCACTCCCCGAGGACCGGGCCGAACACGAGGGCCGCGGCTACGTCCACTCGAACGACGTCGTGAATGCGGGCTTCCTGCAGGGCGATACGGATCAAGTTGCCGTCGAAGTGGTGTACGACGAGCTCGCCGTACTCGACGAACGTGACGGCATCGACATCACGCCGATCACACGCGAGCTGCGGGCGAAGGACCCGCTGGCGCTCAACCTCATGCACATCAGCGTCGACGGCGAGCCGATCGACGATCCGGGCCGCAGCTCGGCGGACATCCAGCGCTGCACGGATGTCGCGCTGGACGCTGCGGACATACGCTTCGAGTTCGACGATCTCCACGCAGAGCCGAGGCTCAGCGTGACGTCGCAGGCCGGCACGATCGTGGTGCCGTCGAATTCGGGCGCGCCGACCGGCCCGCCGCGTGTGGAAAACGAGGCCACGAACACGCTGACCGCGCCGAACGCTTCCCGTGGCGCGGGCGTCCAGTTCCGCATGTACACGAACTACGGGCACTTCATCGAGCGCTCCGAGGTGCGGATCTTCGAGCAGGGCGAGTCGCTCCAGGCCGAACCGCTCGCAGTGGCCGAGGTCGAGGCCAATGGCTCGGCGCAGTGGCAGCCCGAAGCCGGACTCGCCGCGACGCCGGTGCGAGCGCTGATGTACGTGCTGCGCGCCTACGACGCCGAGGGCCGTTTCGATGAGACCGCGCCGCAGGCGCTGTGGCTCGTGCCCGGTGAGCCCGCCGCGGCGGGCGCCTCGGGCGCACAGCTGCACCTTGCGATTCCGACGGCTCCCGATCCGCTGCTCGCAGGCTACGGCGAGAGCGGCCCGCTGCGCCGCAGCATTCCGGTGTCCGGCGCCGGCGGGGTGCAGGTGCACGGCAGCGGAATCCCGGCGGGCCACGTCGTGTGGCTGGCCGGCTCGCCCGTGCCCGTCGACGAGCACGGCCGTTTCGTGGCCGAGGCCGTGCTGCCGAGCGGTATGCACACCGTGGAGGTGGCGGTGCTCGACGCGGCCGGCAACGGCGAACTCTTCCTGCGCGACCTCGAACTCGAGCGCGACGATTGGTTCTACGTGGGCATCGCGGATCTCACGCTCTCGACGGGTAGCACGAGTGGCCCCGACGACGCGCTCGAAGGCGACGACTCGACCTTCGACCGGAATTCGACGGCCGACGGCCGGCTCGCCTTCTTCCTGAAGGGCCGCTTCGGGGAGGATTGGGGCCTCACCGCACACGCCGATACGCGCGAGGGACCGCTCGAGGACCTGTTCAAGGACTTTGTCGACAAGACGCCTGATGCGCTCTTCCGCCGCATCGATTCCGACGACTACTACCCGACCTTCGGCGACGATGGCACGGTCGAGGAGGGTGCGCCGACCTCGGGCAAGTTCTACGTGAAGCTCAGCAAGCGCGAGAACCACGCGATGTGGGGCAACTTCAAGGTCGGCTATCTCCAGAACGAGTTGGCCCACGTCGACCGTGGCCTCTACGGCGCGAACGTCCACTACCAGTCGCTCGACACGACGAGCTTCGGCGAGCAGCGCCTCGTGGTCGACGGTTTCGCCGCTCAGCCCGGCACCGTACCGAGTCGTGAGGAGTTCCGCGGCACCGGCGGCTCGCTCTACTACCTGCGCGTTCAGGACCTTCTCGAGGGCTCCGAGCGCCTGCGCATCGAGATCCGCGACAAGGACTCGGGTCTCGTCACCGGTGTCGTGCACCTGCGTCCGACGCTCGACTACGATATCGACTACCTGCAGGGCCGAGTCCTGTTGAGCGAGCCGCTTTCCGCCACCGCGAGCGACAACAGCCTCGTGCGCAACCAGGGTCTCGACGGCAACGAGTTGTGGCTCGTCGTCCAGTACGAGTACACGCCGGGCTTCGAGGATCTTGGCGCTGTCGCCGCCGGAGGCCAGGGCCACTACTGGCTGAACGACTTCAT
>JABSQW010000325.1 GCA_013215605.1 Myxococcales bacterium | reverse complement strand
TTCCCGACAATCATTTCACGAACGAGAGGCACCCCTTCGAAGTCGTGGTCGACCGCGTCATCACCGAGTGGTACGACGTGATCACGACCGACTCGGTTGGCCTGGCGCAGGAGCGTGCCAGGGACAGTCCGTGCACCACGACTCAGGGGACGTAGCCGAGCTCTCGAAGGCGGTCCTCGTCCTCGGGCGAAAGCGCGGGTTTCCCCCCGGCTTGGGGTTCGCCAGGCTGCCTGACGCGCTTGAATCGCGTCAAAAGCCTCGCCACCACCTCCGGCTCGCGCGCCGCGATGTCGACGCGCTCGCGGGGATCGCGTTGCAGGTCGAAGAGCTCGATCGCACCGCTGCGCAGGAAGTGGAGCTTGTAGCGTCCGCGGCGAACGGAGTGAATCGAGCGGTTCGCGTTCATGGGCCCGCGGAATCCCAGCGCTTCTCCAAAGAGGAGGCGCTTCTCGAAGAGAGCGGGATCTTCACCCGACCACAGCAACGCGAGGTCGAGACCCCGAAGAGCGGTGGGGATCGCAGCGCCCGCGTACCGCAAGATCGTGGGCGCCACGTCGATGAGAGAGACGGAGGCGCTCGAGCGGAATCCGGCGGGAACGCCGGGGCCGCGCACGATGAGCGGGACCCGGATCACCTCCTGGTACTGGCTGCGGCTGTGTTCGAGCTGACCGTGGTCGAGGAACTCCTCACCGTGGTCGGACGTGACGATGATCAGCGCCCGCTCGTAGACTCCCCGTGCGCGCAGTCCCTCGAAGAAGCGGCCGATCTCGGCGTCCATCTGCCGCACCCCGGCGTCGTACAGCTCTTCGAGATGGCGCGCGTCTTCTGCGTCGAAGCGAATCCTCGCGGTGGTCGCGTCGATGACCACGTCGTCGGAAATCCGGCATTCGTCGGAGAACGCCTTCGCGCAGCGATCGACGTAACCCGGGTGGAGATTCGCGAGAAAGAGCTGCCCCGAGGTGCCGTCTGCGATTCCGTCGTACGGCGTGACGAACTCCGACTCGTACTCGGGGAGCGACGCGTAGTCGGCGTGGACGTCGTAGTAGTGGACGAAGAGGAATGCCGGTTGACCGCGCATGTCGTCGAGGAAGCGCAGCGCCGCGTCCGTGACGCTCCGCTGGGGAGCGGCTCGCGATGGGTCCTCTTCGACGTAGTCGATGCGCAGGAAGCCGCGCGTCAAGCCAAACGTGTCGCGTCGGAGGTAGGTGGAGTTCACGACCGCCGCGCTGTCGTAGCCGCTCGCGAAGAGCAGGGATGCCAGCGTATCGATCCGTTCGGCAAGCTTGTGGTCCTTGCTGACCGCGCCGTGGACACGGGGGCGAAGACCGGTCAAGAGCGATGCGTGGGAGGGCAGGGTCCAGGGGGATGTCGCGCTGGCGTCGTCGAAGGTCGCCCCCTCGCGCGCCAGGGCGTCGAGTACGGGAGAGGTCGGCCGCATCGCGCCGTAGAGACCCAGGTGATCGGCGCGCAGCGTGTCGATGGAAATGAGCACGACGAGCGGCTGCTGGGCACCGTCGCAACCGCTGTTCTGCGAGAGGCTCGCCACGAGCACGGTCGCAAGGGCCAGCCGCGCGCCGGCGAATCGCGACTTTGCGAGCAGTCGGGACACTCCTGGATCTCCACTTCGACGAGCGGGAGAGTCTGCCCGACGCGGCACGCGATCGACAGCCCATGGCGGCAAGTGGTCGGGCCGGAATGCAGGCCTATTTTCCGGTCGAACCTCTAGGATCTGCTAGGGAGGGCCGATGAGCTCTGGATCGACACCGCGTTCGGGCAACGCAGCGTTCTATTCGCTCGCGTCGGTCCTGTGCGCAGGCCTCGCCTGGGTGTCGTACCGCGAGATTCTCGCCTACGGGTTCACGGACATCGACAGTCTGCTGTACATCCGAGAGGCGGGGAGCTTCCGCCTCTCGGAGGCGAGCGCACTCTTTACGGAAAAGCTCACGGGCGGGCGGGCCGGAGACACGGCGAACTTCTACCGTCCGCTGGTCGGCGCGCTCTATGCGGCGCTGCGCGCGCTGTTCGGCTGGCACCCGGCCGGCTACCACGCCTTCGCGATCGGCCTGCACGCGCTCAACGGCGTCCTCGTGGTCGCACTCGCCAGCGTGACCGGCCGTGCCGCTCGATTGACGCAGCCGCGAGTGTTCGGGCTCCTCTGCGGCGGGCTGTTCGTCGCTCATCCCCTGACGGTCGAAGTCGTCCCCGCCGTGGCTCGCTATGCCGACCTGCTCGTCACCGCGATGTTCTCGTGCGCGCTGCTCGCGCTCTCCCGCGCGGACCGCACCTCCGGCCTCGGCGCGCGAGCCGCCTTCTACGGCTTCTTCGCGTGCACGCTCCTCAGCAAAGAGCCCGGCGCGATCCTGCTCGGTGTGGCGCCCCTCTACCTGCTCCTGTGCGGAAGCGCGGTGGACCTGCGCGGCCGGACGAGGCGCGCCGCGACCTTCACGGCTCCGTGCGTCGCGATCTTCCTCGGCTTCGTCGCCGTTCGCGCCGCGGTACTCACGCAATGGGTCGGGGGATACACGTTGGCCTCGCGCACGCCGTGGGAGCGGATCGAGCGAGTGATCGCCGGACTCGTCGTCGACCTCTCCGCACCTGCTTTCGCCCATTGGATCCGGGAGTGGGCGGGCGGCGCTTTCTCAACGTGGCTCGCGCTCGGCGCGGTCTTGGTCATGATCGCCGCGGCGACCTTCGCCGCACATCACTGGCGCGCGGGAGGGGCGCTCGGCGCGAGGGGCCGCATCGCCGTGTTCGCGTTGGGTGTCGTCGCGCTCTTCGGCCTGATGTTCATGGCGACGGGTCTCTACCACCGCCGCTACCTGTATACCGCGGCTGCGTTCGCGTGCTGGCTGCCGGCGCTCGCTCTGGCGGGTGGCTGGCGACGCAGTGTGCGGGACGCCGTCGCCTTCGCTGCAGCCGCCGTGTTCGCGTTCCTCTGGGTCGCGCAGTCTCCCCTTCGGGTGCGCGACGAAGAGTGGCGCAGCGTTGGGGAGGCGACGCACCAGGTGACCGAGGGGATTCGCGAGACGTGGCGGGACATCCCCGACGGCGCCCTCGTTCAGCTGGTCAACCTGCCGGCGGTCGTGAGCATCGATCCCGCGCGCCGGGATCTCTTCTTCCCGGGATCTTCGAGCAACGCCGCGACGTGGTACGCGATCGAGGCATGGCTCGAGGACGTCTTCCCGTCGAAACACA
>JABSQW010000324.1 GCA_013215605.1 Myxococcales bacterium | reverse complement strand
GGCGACAAGCCCGATGCATGGGACAGTGTCGACAAGGACGACCTGAGTCTCGATCTCCCCGTCGATATGGTGGCACCCTACGACGCAATCATCGATGACGGGGGCGACCTGGACGACGTCGCCGGCGCCATCGTCGAGGCCTTCGAGGGCTGCGAGTTCAACTCGAGCCCCTGCACGCCGCGCGTCAACGAGACCGGGGGACCCGCGGTGCTGGGCGATGTCTTCCACTCGAATCCGGTCGTCGTGGGCTCGCCGAATTCGGCGGTCAACGAGGCCGCCTACGGGGCGTTCGCGCTCGCCAACCGGGAGCGCTCGCGCATCATCTACGCCGGTGCCAACGACGGCTTTCTCCACGGCTTCAACGCGGGCGACTGGCAGACCCTGGAGCCCGACGGCATCACCCCGAAGCTGCCGCCGGGCCACGATCGGGGCACCGGCGTCGAAGTCATGGGCTTCATGCCCTACGCGATCCGACAGGTCGCCAAGGAACTCCCGAAGAAGCTGACCTTTCCGCGTGCGATGGAGACCGTCGACGGGTCTTCAGTGGTGGCGGACGCCTGGTTCTACCGCGACGTGAACGGCTCGGGAGAGCTCCAGGGCGTGAACGAGACGCTCACCGAAGCGGGCAAGGTCGAAGAGCAGTGGCGGACGGTCCTGATGACCGGCCTGCGCGACGGCGGACGCGCGTATTCCGCGCTCGACATCACGTATCCGCCGGCGACGGGTGACCCGACGCCGAGCGACTACCCCCTCTACCTCTGGGAGTTTCCCTGTGAGGTCACCGACCCCGCGGCCGACCCCGGCTCACGCTGCGAGGGCAGTGATGTCGTGAATCCCGACACGGACGTCGATGCGCGCTGGATGGGCAATACCTGGTCCGATCCGATCATCACCCGCGTGCGCGTGAAGTCGGAGTTCGGCAGCGATCCGCGGGGCTACGAGCGCTGGGTGGCGGTGTTCGGCGGCGGCTACGGAGACTGCGGGGATCCCTATGGCGCCTGGTACGGCAACCCTACCGTGTGTGACCCGTCCGCTTCCGATGCACCCCTCGGCCGGGCGATCTACATGGTCGACATCACGACGGGTGAGGTGCTCGCAAAGAAGTACTGGTCTGCCGCGCCCGTCTCGATCGGCGGGACCCAGCTCGGCTTTCCCGAGATGGCCTTCTCATTCCCGTCGGCTCCCGCTGTGTTCGACACCGATTTCGACGGCTTCGCCGACGTGATCTACATCGGCGACCTCGGCGGCAATCTCTGGAAGTGGGTGGTGACCGCGATCGGCGACGACCCGATCAACAACCCCTCGACCGACAAGAACGTCGCCCAGCCGAACTGGCCCTTCCGGCTGTTCTTCAAGGCCAACTCCGCGTCGTACCAGAGCTTCTTCTTCCCGCCGACGGGGATCCTGCGGAACGGCAAGCTCGTGATTGCCCTGGGGGCGGGTCAGCGCGCGAATCCCACGCTGTGGGACGACGACGGGGACCCTGCGAACAACAACCACTACTACGTGATCAAGGACCGCGACCCGCTCGAGAAGGATCCCTCGGTGCCGGACCCGCTCACCGGCTACCTCGACGAGGACGATCTCGCTTCCAACGCCCAGGCCGATTCGGTGGCCTGCAACGACCTGCAGACGCTGTACCAGGGCTACATGATCGACGGCCGCGACGCGGAGAAGTTCATCACGAACAGTGTCGTGTTCGTCGGCGAGCTCTACTTCGGCTCCTTCATCCCACCTGACCCGGACGACAGCGATCCATGCTCGGCGTCGGGGTCGTCGTATCTCTACAATTTCGACCTCGACTGTGCGGTGGGGAGCTACCCGAGCAACCCGGGGACGGGCAACGAGGATCGCCGGATCGCGATTGGCACGGGCCTCCCGACCCGCCCGCGGGTCTCCGTCGGCGGGCTCAACGAAGGCAATCAGCCGGCGACCTGCAACAACAAGATCGTCGTGATCACCAGCGATGGCGGGATCATGAACAAGTGCCAGACGCTGCCGAGCAAGGGGATCAACCTGCGGTCGTGGCGTGAACGATGAGAGCGTCAGCGGTAGACGAATGGGGGACCCGGCGCAGCCGAGCTCCCATCCGCCGAGCCGGCTGACGCTTCGAAGGGGGGAGCGATGAGAAGGGCGACGAGTTTCGGGGCTCTGGGAATCCTCTGGGGGCTGCTCGCCTGCGGCGACGTCGGCGAGACCCAGGGGCAGGCCATGGACGCGCGGTCGGAACCCACCGTCGCGAAGACCGGCGATCGGGGAGCCTCGAACCAGGCTCCGGTCATCCAGGGCGTTCGACTCACCCCCACGGATCCGAGCCCCGGAGATCTCGTCGTCGCGCGGGTCGAAGCCAGCGACCCGGACGGCGATCCCATCGAGTTCGTCTACCAGTGGCTCGTCGACGGTCGTCGTCAGCCGGCCGCTGCCGACACGCTGCACCTGCAGAGTGCCAGGAAGGGCAGCCGCGTCGAAGTCAGCGTCGTCGCGCGGGACGGTCGCGATCAAAGCGCCGCCGGGCGCGCGAGTGTGCGCGTGGGGAACTCCCCTCCGGTGCTGCAGGGCGTGGTCATCGAGCCGCTCGGCGAGATCACCGCGTACCAGGACGTGATCGCGAGTCCGACCGCCAGCGACCCGGACGGCGATGACATCGAGTACGAGTACCTGTGGACCGTGAACGGCGATACGGCCGATGAGGTCGGTCCCGTGCTGTCGAGCGACCTGTATCGGCGCGGCGACGAGATTGGCCTCGTCGTCGTCGCGTCCGACGGGCAGGACTCGAGTGACCCCATCGAGAGCGACGCCATGGTCGTGGGAAACGCGCGGCCGAAGATCACGTCGCTGCCGGGCGCGATCGGCCCTGACGGCGTGTTCCGCTACTCGGTGGTGGTCGAGGACGCCGATGGCGACCGCCTGTTCCGCTACCGGCTCACCGAGTCACCGACCGGAATGCACCTCGACATCGTTCACGGCGAGCTCACGTGGGAGCCCAGCGAGAGCCAGGCGGGTACGCACGACGTCGCCATCGAGGTCGACGACCGCTCGGGCGGAGTCGCCAGCCAGTCGTTCACGATCCAGCTCGACTTCGGCGCTTCCACACCGGCGTCCGCCGCAAACTAGCCCGCTCGCCCGGGCTTCGTTCGCCTTCGCGCGGTCGGCTGCGCCGACGCCTGCCCTTCGCCTTCGGCGGGGGCTCACGGCGCGAAGGCCGACGCTCGAGTCAGGCCTGCTAGTCGCGGATTGCGTATTCCTTGATCTTGTAGAGCAGCGCGCGGTGGCTGATCTCGAGCAGGCGGGAGGCGTGGGTTCGATTGCCCCCGGTCGCGCGCAATGCACGCAGGATGAGCTCCGTTTCCATGCTGCGCCGCGCGCGGCGCATGCCGAAGTCCTCGGCGACGTTGCCGGTTGCCTCGGACGCGCTGGGGCGGGCGACGTTTTCCGGCAGCTCGCGCAGCGTGATGCGGTCGCCGTCGGCGAGGATGACCGCCCGCTCGATCACGTTCTGGAGCTCGCGAACGTTGCCCGGCCAGCGGTAGCCGACGAGCCGGTCGAGCGCGTCGTCCGCGATGCCGGACATGGGCTTTCCGAGCCTCTCGCGATACTGGGCGAAGTAGTGATCCACGAGCAGGGAAATGTCCTTCGGGCGCGCCCGCAGCGGGGGCACCTCGAGGCGCACGACGTTCAGGCGGTAGAAGAGGTCCTCGCGGAAACGACCCGCCGCCACGTCGGATTCCAGATCGCGCGCCGTCGCGGCGATGACCCGGACGTCGACCGTTCGCGACTTCGAGTCGCCAACCGGCCGCACCTCCTCCTCCTGGAGCACTCGCAGGAGCTTCACCTGCAGCTCCGTGGGCATCTCGGCGATCTCGTCGAGGAAGAGGGTGCCCTCGTGGGCCTCGACGAACAGGCCGCGCCGCGCCCGATCGGCGCCCGTAAACGCACCACGAGCGTGTCCGAAGAGCTCGCTCTCGAGCAGCTGCTCGGGAATCGCCCCGCAGTTGACAGCGACGAAGGCCGCGCCGCGCCGGGGCGACTGGGCGTGGACCGCCCGCGCGAGCACCTCCTTGCCGGTTCCGCTCTCGCCGGTCAGGAGGACGGTGGTCTTGTAGCCGGCAGCTCGCTCCATCATCTCGAGCAGGTCGATCATGACCGGGGATGCCGCGACGATCGGCCGGTCGCCGACGGCGCGTTGTACGTCGCGCTTCAGGAGCTCGTTCGAGCGCCGGAGCCGCTCGCGTTCCTGGGCCTTGCGGATCGTGAAGACGGCCTCGGTGGGCTGGAAGGGCTTTGCGAGGTAGTCGTAGGCCCCGCGGTTCATCGCCTCGATGGCGAGCTCCTCGGTGCCGAAGGCGGACATCATGATGATCGTGGACGTGGGGAGCTTCCGCACGAGCTGCGGGAGCAGCTCCATACCGTCGATACCGGGCATCCGGAGGTCACAGAGCACGATATCCGCGGGGGTCGTGTCGATTCGAACCAGCGCCTCGTCCCCGGACGCTGCTGTCAGGACGTCGAATCCTTCGGCCGAGAGCACCAGCTGCAGGCTGTCTCGGAGGCCCTCATCGTCGTCAACGATCAAGATTCTGTCCGGCATCTCTTGTTGGACATCGGCTAGCAGCTGCCGCTGCGTGAGTTAAAACGCCGATGAATGAAGGGTTCTTTCCGGTTGCGGGGCGCGACCATTCGGGGGCCCGATTGCCGGTTTCCTGCCGGTCGAAGACTGTCAGCCGCGTGACCATGAAGCGGTGTTTCAGCGTCTCAAGTCCCTGTAACCAGTCGCCGATAAAAGCGTTGTTCCAAGTCTCCGCACTTTGGCGGACGGTTGAATCGCGGGGAGGGTCAGGTGTCGCGTAACAATGTTCAGTGCTTCCGTGAAGCCCTGATGATGAGCAAGGCAGAGCTCGCCCGAAAGGCGGGTTTGTCTGCACTCACGATCGATCGAGTGGAATCAGGCCGTCCGTGTCGTCTGGACACCAAGCGGAAGATCCTGCTCGCGCTCGGGATGAAGGTCACCGAGAAGGACCAGGTCTTCGGAGCGGTGCAGCTCGCCGAGGCGGAAACCTCGATGTCGACGCTCTCCGAACTCCAGTCCTGAGCTTTTCAGAGGGGACGTCGTGAAGTTTTCGCTTCCCAGCTTTGGGTCGAAGTCCATCGTCGGGCTCGACGTCGGTTCGTCCAGCGTCAAGGCGGTCGAGCTGCAGCTGAAGGAAAAGAGCCAGGACTTCGAACTCTTGCACCTCGGGGTCGCGGCGCTGCCGCCGGAGGCCATCGTCCAGGGCGCCTTCCTGAACGCGAGTGCCATCGTCGACACGATCCGGGCGGCGATCGACAACGCCAACATCAAGACGAAGAACGTCTCGGCGGCGGTGAGCGGTTACTCGGTCATCGCGAAGAAGGTGAGCCTTCCCTCGATGACGAGGGACGAGCTCGACGAGCAGATTCGCTGGGAGGCCGAGCAGTACATCCCGTTCGACGTGAACGAGGTGAACCTCGACTTCCAGATCCTCGACTCGGACGGGACCGACGGCCAGATGGACGTTCTGCTGGTCGCGGCCAAGAAGGACCTCATCGACGACTACGTCCAGGTGATCCGCGAGGCGGGCCTGACGCCCGCGGCGATCGACGTGGCGGCTTTTGCGGTGGAGAACGCCTTCGAGCGCAACTACGACGTCCGGCCCGACGAGGTCGTGGCGCTCGTCAACATCGGGGCGCAGGTCGTCAACATCAACATCATGTCGGGGGGCGTTCCGC
>JABSQW010000323.1 GCA_013215605.1 Myxococcales bacterium | reverse complement strand
CGTTGTCGGCGAGAACGCTGCGCGAGGACGTCGCGCTGGCTCGCGACGGCGGGCCGACTGCGGGTCAGTAGACCCAGCGACCGTCTTCGTAGCGGAAGATCTCGGTTACCGGCGTCGAAGTCTCGATGCTGCAGTCGGCGCCCTGGTGACACACGGACGTGTGATCGACGTAACGCAGCAGACCCACCCAGGGCGCCTTGGCGCGGCCCGTCGGGCGCAGCTCCGTCGTGTACTGCTCGCTCGCAAATCGAGCGCGGGTGCCGCGCTGCTTCTGTGCGCCGTTGATCTTGTCGAGCCAGCCCGCTGCGAACCGCTCGAAGGAGACCCGCACGGCCAGGTGGCCCTCGGGGACAGCGCCCACCGAAACGGCGAAACCAAAGACACCGAGCAGAGCAGCAGCGGTCGCAAGCCAGCGCAACATGGGGGAATCTCCAATGCCACCCTACACCCCTACAAGAGAAGTAGCGCCCCCACCCCACCCACGACTCACGACACGGCTTGCCAACCTGGCCCAGGGGTCAGGGCTTGTCGCTGCTCACGATCCAGGTCGAGAAGTACTGGGAGCCGCCGCCGTAGGCGTGTCCGAGGGCTTTTCGGGCGCCGTCGACCTGGTGCTCGCCCGCCTGACCGCGCACCTGGAGGGCGGCCTCGGCGAAGCGCAGCAAGCCCGACGCACCGATCGGATTCGACGACAGCACGCCGCCCGACATGTTGACGGGCAGGTCGCCGTCGAGAGCGGTGGCTCCCTCGTAGGTCATCTTCCAGCCTTCGTTCGGCTCGGCGAAGAGCATCCCCTCGCACCACATCGGCTCGAACCAGCTGAAGGGCACGTACATCTCCGCGCAGTCGATCTCCTTGCGCGGGTTCGTGATGCCGGCCTGCTTGTAGAGCGCCTTCGCGTTGTCGAGGGAGGCCTGTGGCATCACCTGGTCGCGACCCGAGAACATCGTCGGCTCGCTGCGCATGGCCGTGGCGTGCACCCAGGCGGGAGGCGTTTGCGTCTGCTCGGCGAGCTTCTCACTCGCGAACACCATCGCGCACGCACCGTCCGACGACGGGCACGTTTCGAGGTAGCGCACGGGGTCCCACAGCATGGGAGACGCGGCGACCAGGTCGAAGCTGATGTCCTCCATGTGGAGGTGCGCGTACGGATTCTTGAGCGCGTTCAACCGGTCCTTCACCGCGACTCGGATCCCCGTGTCCTCCGGCGCGCCCGAACGTCTCATGTAGCCGCGGATCAGCGGGGCGAAGAAGCCCCCGGCTCCCGCGACCGTCGCCACCGAGAACGGCATCGCGATGCTGAGCGCCCACATCGCGTTGCTCTCGGACTGCTTCTCGAACGCCACGGCCAGCACGCGATCGTGAACCCCCGCCTCTACGAGACTGGCTGCCACGATGCCCGTCGACCCGCCCACGCTGCCCGCGGTGTGCACGCGCAGCATCGGTTTGTACGCCCCACCGAGCGCATCGGCGAGGTAGAGCTCCGGCATCATCACGCCCTCGAAGAGATCGGGGGCCTTGCCGATCACGACCGCGTCGATGTCCTTCCACGTGAGCTCGGCGTCCTCGAGGGCGCGGAGCGCGGCCTCGCGTACGAGGCCCACCATCGAGACGTCGAGCCGCTTCGAATCGTGCTTGGTCTGTCCGATTCCGACGATGCCACACCGTTCGGCCATGACTAGGCGCCCTCCAGCACGCAGACGAGGTTTTGTTGCAGGCACGGTCCCGACGTGGCGTGGGCCACGGCGCGGTCGGCGCTGCCATCCCAGATGCGCTTCGAAGCCTCGCCGATGCGCGTGAGGCCGGCGGCCATGAGGGGATGCGCGGACAGCGCGCCGCCCGATGGGTTCACGTCCACGCTTTCGCCGAGACCGAGAGCGCGCTCGACCAGGATCGACTGGTGGGTGAACGGCCCACAGACTTCGGCGACGTCGATCTTGTCCTTCCCGACGGCCGCCCTGTCGGCGGCAATCTGCGTCGAGCGGGACGTCGTGAGATCGCGAATGCCGAGGTCCTGCGGCTCTACGATGTGCTCGAGGCCACGGATCCAGGCGGGACGCTCGGCGAGATCCCGCGCGCGATCTCCGGCCGCGATGATCATGGCCGACGCGCCATCCGAGATGGGTGAACAGTCGTGCCTGCGCAGCGGCGACACGAACGTCGGTTCCGCGAGAAGCGCGTCGACATCGAAGTCGCCCGTGACCTGGGCGTACGGATTCGACTTCCCCTTCCCGCGGTCGCGCACCGCGACCTCCGCCATCTCGCGTTCGCTCAACACTCCGCCCTCGAGACACAGCCGCGCCTGCAGTGCTGCAACGCTGACGGCATCGGGCCAGAGCGGCACTACACAGTACGGATCGAGCTGCAGCGCCAGGGTCCGCGAGAGGTCACCCATCGACGGCTTGCCGAAGCCGTACACGAGAGCGGTGTCGGCGTGGCCGGTCTGGATCTTCACCCAGGCCTCGTAGAGCGCCCAGGCGCCGTCCATCTCCACGTGCGACTCGGACACCGGCGGCCATGCACCGATGGCATCGAGACCCGAGACGAACGCGAACGACTGACCCGCGAGGTAGTCGCTGCTCCCCGAGCACACGAAGTCGATGTCCTTCGTCTCGAGTCCCGCACCCCGCTTGATGTCGTGGATCACGGGAATCAGGATCTCGGTTTCGTTGAGATCCCGCTCCGCGCGCACACTCTTCGCCTGCGTGAAGGCGACGACGGCGACGTCCCGCATCAGATGTGCTCCTTGTACTGGTCGAACGGAGTGTCGGGCTCACCGGTGGGCCGGAAGTAGCGGATGTTCGCCACCGAGTCGTCCCACTCCTCCTCGGGCTTCCAGACGGCTTCGACGCGCATGCCCATGTGGACGTCGTCGATGCTGCTCTCGCCGAGGACGTGGAAGAGGATGGTGTCGGCACCGTCGAGCAGCACCTGGATGGCCGCGTACGGGAGTTCGAGGTCGATGTTCTCCGACGGCACGCGATTCACCGAGTAGGTAACGATCGTGCCGCGATCCGGGAGCTCGACCGGCTCGCCCTCGATGGGCACGCCGTGCTGCGGGCACGAACCGCGCGACGGGAAGTAGACGCGGCCGTCGACGGGGCAGCGCTGGCCGAGGAGCTTCCCCTTGCCGAACGCACGCAGGTGCCGCGAGGACGACTGGCCCGCGGAGTACGTGTAGTCGAGCACGACGGGGGTTCGCAGGACCTCGACGGGTTTTCTCTCTTCACTCTCACTCATGCTCGATGTCCTTCCGGTAGCGGTGTGAGGCACGCCGCAGGCGTGCCGTTCCGGCAGGCGGGTTCCGCCCGCCGTCAACCGGTCTAGCCTGGCTCGAAGCAGGCGATGTCCGTGATCGCGCCCGCGGGCTCGTCGATCCAGCGCGCCTTCACCCGCATGCCCGTGCTCATGGCGGCTTCGCTGCCGGCGTCGACGGCGTGGAGCAGCGGCGTGTCTGCGTCGTCGAGGCGGATGAGCGCGTAGGCGAAGGGCTTCGCGAGGGGCTGCGAAGGCCGCGGCTCCTTCACCCAGGCCCAGGAAACGACGACCCCAGCGTCCGCGACCGCCACCATCTCTTCCATTGCGTCGCCCGTTTCGGGATCGTACTCCCGCGGCGGAACGAACACCTTGCCGTCCGCGCGGCGGACGCCGTGGATCTGCTTGTCGCGGAGACCGGTGAAGAATCGGCCGAGCACCGGACCGAGCGAGCGCTTGTACGTGTAGGCGAGCTGGTGGGCCGCGGTGAGAGAATGCGTGACGTCGGGCATGGGGACCTCGATGGATCGGCGAATTCGCCGGGAAGTTCGTCTGCGAGGGGTCGGGGAGATTTCGGGGGCCCGACTCTAACAGAACGAGGACGTCTTCCAGCGGGGCATCAGCGCGTGTCGACCCGAACCGACGCTTCCGCGTGGCGGTTCGGGTCCCAGGGCCCCTGGGAGAGCTCGGTGGGGTGGAACGTCTCCCCATCGACTTCGTAGATCGCGCCGTCGGGTCCGGCGAAATTCACGCGCGCATTCTGCTGGCTTCGCGCTCCGTCGCATGCTGCCTGCGGGAGCCGCTCGGATTCCGATCTCGGCGAGTGCTAGCGATTCACCGCCAGCGGATCGCCCTCCAGGTAGAACTGCCGCGCCCACTCGCGGAACTCGATGATCGGACCGTCCGCAGCGGAAAGCCGCGGCATCGGCTGGTAGATCTTGTTGTCGAAGATCACGATGTCCTCGGCTTCCTGCCGCTTGAGATCGGCCACGAGAGCTTCGCCGACGCGGAGCGTCTTCTCGAGAGCCTCGGGCGTGTCGCCGAGCTTCTTCACCATGTAGTTGAACGACACTTCGGTGGTCTCGAAGTCGATGGGCGTCTGAGCACTCACGAAGCAGGCGTCGATGATTCCGCTGAAGCGGGCGAGGGAGAAGCCGGGGCCCCAGCCGTCGGAGTCGATGCGACCCGCCTGTGGGCCGCGCGGCGTCTTGAAGTTCACCTTCGAACGCAACCGCGTGAAGTAGCCGTCGTACTCGAGCGACTCGAGCTCGGGGATGTCGACGGAGCCGTGCACGGTGCGCAGGTGGATGTAGTCGGGGCCGTTCTCGGCCATCTCCTGCCACGGGCACTGGACGTTCCACTTCGCGGGATAGTAGTCGGTCCAGCTGTCGTCATAGTACGGCTCGATGCGAGGTACCTGCCACAGTGGCGCCGCACCCGTCGGGTGGTACCAGAACAGGATGAAGCCGTTGACGTCGACGGTGGGGTAGCTGCGGATCTTCGCGGCGCGGTTGGTTCCGCCGTCGTACGGAATGAGCGTGTTGTTGCCGTCGCCGTCGAAGTGCCACCAGTGGAAGGGACAGACGACATCGCATCCCTCGACACGTCCGCCCACGCCGATGTGAGCGCCGAGGTGTGGACAGTGCGCATCCATGACGTGGGCCGCCCCGTCTTCACCGCGCCAGACGATGAGGTCGCGGTTCAGATAGCGAACGGACTTGATCGTGCCGGCGGGCACTTCGTCGGCGAAGCACGCGCGGTACCACGCGAAGGGAAACGCCGTGTAGTAGGGAAACCGGTCGATCGAGCGCATCTGGCTCTTCGGAATCTCAGCCTGCTTCGCGAGCACCTGGAGGGGCGTCTCGCCCTGCATGACGCGATCGACGATCGCATCCATCGGTCCCTTGAGATTCGGCGTGTCTACCATGGCCTTCCCCGGTCGCCTGGAGGGAAACGATTCTATAATGGATCCCCCGTCCAGACCCCCACCCGGACAGGAGGCCTCCCCCCAGATGTCTTTCGCGCTCAGTAGCGAGCAGGAGGAGTTTCGGGACACGCTGCGCCGCTTCTTCGCCGAGTCGTCGCCGTCCACCGAAGTGAGGCGTCTCATGGACACCGACCGCGGCTTCGACGATGGCGTGTGGAAGCAGATGGCCGAGGAGATCGGGCTGCAGGGCGTCGTGATTCCCGAGGCGAGCGGCGGCCAGGGCCTCTCGTTTGCGGAGCTCGCGCTCGCGCTGGGCGAAATGGGTCGCGTGCTGCACCCCTCCCCCTTCTTGGGAAGTGTCGTCCTCGCGGGGCGCGCGGTCGCGCACGCAGCCAGCGAAGCCGAGCGAAGCGAGCTGCTGCCCGCGATTGCGGCGGGCGAGCTCGCCACGCTCGCCATCGCCGAGCCCGATGTCGGGCGCTGGGACGCCCGCGGCATCTCGCTCGAAGCGACGCCAGCGGGCGACGGCGTGCGCCTCTCGGGGTCGAAGAGCTTCGTCCTCGACGGCCACACTGCGGCGCGTCTGCTCGTCGTGGCCCGCACACCCGGGAGTCGGGGCGAAGAAGGCATTGGCCTCTACCTCGTCGAAGGCAACGCCACGGGGCTCTCGCGCAGCCGCCTCGACACGCTCGACGCCACGCGGCGGCTCGCGCGCGTCGAGCTCGACGCCGTCGAGGCGCGCCCCCTCGGAGACCCGGGCAACGCGTGGCCCGCGCTCGAACACGCGCTCTGCGAGGCGTCGGTTGCCCTGTGCGCCGAGATGCTCGGCGGCATGGAGCACGTTCTCGAGACGTCGGTCGAATACGCTCGAACGCGGCACCAGTTCGGGCGCGCCATCGGTTCGTTCCAGGCGGTGAAGCACATGTGCGCCGACCTGTTGATCGGGCTCGAGGGCGCACGCGCCGCGGTGGACGTCGCCGTGGATGCGGTCGTCGAGAACGACCCCGAGCTGCCCCTGCTGGCGAGCATCGCCCGCGCCCACTGCAACGAGGCCTACTACCGCGCCGCGCGGGACAACATCCAGATCCACGGCGGGCTGGGCGCCACCTACGAGTTCGACGCCCATCTCTATCTGCGGCGCGCGAAGTCGTCGCAGCAGATCCTCGGCGACACTTCGTTCCACCGCGAGCTCATCGCGACCGAACTCGATCGCGCCACCGCATGAAGCCCAGGAACCCCCGATGAAACGAAAAGACACCCCGGAAGAAGCGGCGTTTCGCTCCGAAGCGCGCAGCTGGCTCGACGCGAATGCCGAGTTGCGTCGGGGCGAGGGCGACTGGTCGAACGGACCGCGAGTCCACACCCACGAGGCGGAAGCCGAGTACTTCGACCGCTGCCGGACGTGGCAGCGCACGAAATTCGACGGCGGTTGGGCATGCATCGCGTGGCCCAGGAAGTACGGCGGGCGCGGCGGCAGCGCCGCCCAGGAGATCATCTACGCGCAGGAGGAAGCCGCTTTCGACGTCACGTCTGGCTTCCTGCCGGCATCGATCTCGTTGATGGGTCCGGCGCTCATGCGACACGGCAACGAAGCGCAGCGCGAGCGCTTCTTGACGCCGCTGCAACGCGGCGACGAGGTCTGGTGCCAGCTCTTCAGCGAGCCCGAGGCCGGCTCCGACCTCGCGGCCCTGCGCACGCGCGCAGAGCTCGTAGACGGCGAGTTCATCGTGAACGGGCAGAAGCTCTGGACCACGAGCGCGCAGTTCGCCGACTACGGCTTCCTCCTTGCGCGCAGCAATCCCGACGTGCCGAAGCATGCGGGCATCAGCTTCCTGCTCGTCGACATGTCGGATCCCGGCGTCGACGTACGTCCGCTCCCCACCTGCAAAGGCGACCGCCACTTCAACGAAGTCTTCTTCACCGACGTGCGCATACCCGTTTCGAATGTCGTCGGAGAGATCGACGGTGGTTGGGCGGTGGCGAAGACCACGCTCGCCAACGAATCGATGGCGATCGGCAGCGGTCGGCGGGGCCGCGACACCACCGCAGCGCTCGTCCGCTTCGCGCGCGACCGCGGGCGCTGGAGCGACCCGTTGACCCGACAGCGCGTCGCGACGGCCTACACACAAGAGCGTGTCCTCGGCTTTCTGCAGGACAAGCTCCAGCAGGCGCTACTCGACGGTCGCAGTCCAGACGTCGACGGCTCGGTGATGAAGGTCCTCTGGTCGGAGACCCGCTCGCTCAAGGCGGAGATCGGCCTCGACATCCAGGGCGCGGAGGGGCTCCTGTTCGGTGGCGACGCCTTCGACCGCGGATTCTGGCAGGAGCTCGTGCTCGATCGCCCGATGGGGTCCATCGGTGGCGGCACGCACGAAGTCCACCGCAACGGGATCGGAGAGCGCGCTCTCGGGCTTCCTCGCGAACCGCGCGTCGACCGCGAGGTCGCCTTCCGAGATCTCAAGACGAGCATGGACGGCGGGACGTCGAAGTGACCGCGGACTTCGAGGAGCTCGCGCACGGGTACGGTCTCGTCGAAGGGCCGACGGTCACCGCGGATGGACACCTCGTGTTCAGCGACGTCCTCGGGGGCGGGGTCTACCAGCTTGCACCCGACGGCTCGGTCGCGACGGTGGTACCGAAACGCCGGGGCGTGGGTGGCATCGCCCTGCACGCCGATGGCGGCGTGGTGGTGTCGGGTCGCGACATCGTTCACGTGAAGGACGGCGAGACCCGCACCCTGCTCCACGTCGACGGCGCCGCGGGCTGGAACGATCTGTGTACCGACGCTGCGGGCCGCGTCTACGCCGGGCTGCTGCGCTTTGCCGTCTTCGACCCGAACGCGGAGCCGGTCCCCGGCGAGTGCTGGCGGATCGACGCCGAGGGCAGCGGCGTGGCCGTGACGTTCGGTGTCGTACACCCGAACGGAGTGGCTCTCTCGCCCGACGAGCGCACGCTCTACCACAGCGACACGCGCGCGGGCGTCGTGGTGGTGCACGACCTCGACGACGACGGCAAGGCCTCGAACCTCCGGCACTTCGCCGCCGATGGCGAGGGTCGGCCCGACGGTCTCGCCGTCGACCAGGAGGGCTTCGTGTGGGTCGCGATGGTGGGCGGTGGGCGCGTCGTGCGCTTCGCCCCCGACGGTCACGTCGAACGCAGCATCGAGGTACCGGCGAAGGTCGTCACGAGCGTGTGCTTCGCCGGTGACGATCTCCTCGACCTCATCGTGGTCTCCGCCGACAACGCGCGGGACCCGGACCGCGCCGGATCGATCTTCCGCACGCGCGTCGATGTCGCAGGCGCTCCAGTTCGCCCGGCGCGCATCTGACCGACCTCTGCAGCTGCGGACCCTGATAGACTCCGCGCCCAGGCATCCGCAGCCGCCGAAGGCTCGCTCAGGAGAAACCGATGGCCGAACCCGCTGTAATCGTCGAGAAGGACGGTCCCGTCCTCATCGTCACGCTGAATCGCCCGGAGAAACGCAACGCCGTCAACGCGGAGGTGATGTGTCGCCTCACGGACGCGTGGATCCAGCTCGACGAAGAGGACGATCTGCGCTGCTTGATCCTCACCGGAAACGGTCCGGTCTTCTGCGCGGGGATGGACCTCTCCGTGATCGGCAAGATGGGCTCCGACGAGCCGGGCGACGAGTACATGGAGCGCGTGCGCAAGGACCCGGCGATCATCTACCACTCCTGGCTCAAGACCTATCGTCCGACGAAGCCCGTGATTCTGGCGGTCGAGGGCTACGCGCTCGCGGGCGGCACCGAGATCCTGCAGGGAACCGACATCCGGGTGGCGGGCGAGTCGGCGCAGTTCGGTGTGACCGAGGTGCAGCGCGGTCTGTTTCCGATGGCCGGCTCCACGGTGCGCCTGCCGCGGCAGATCCCGTACACGGTGGCACTCGAGATGCTCCTCACGGGCGAGGCCATCTCGGCGCAGCGCGCACTCGAGCTCGGACTCATCGGGCACGTCGTCCCCGACGGACAGGCGCTCGCCAAAGCGAAGGAGATTGCGAACCGCATCGCGGAGAACGGTCCCCTGGCAGTGAAGGGCATCCTCGCCACCATCCGCGAGACCGCGATGCTCCCCGAGGAGGAGGCCTGGGGCCCGGAGCAGAAACACGGGATGGCGGTATTCGCGTCGGAAGATTCGAGAGAGGGACCGAGGGCCTTCCTCGAGAAGCGGGAGCCCGTATTCAAAGGCAAGTAGTCGATGAAGGGAACGATGCGACTCGAAGACAGAGCAGGCATCGTCGCAGGCGCCGACGTCTGGATGAACGGCTGATTTCGCCCGGGTCAGGCGGTCTTTTCTTTCAGCCAGGCGGCGATGCGGTCGATGGCCTGGCGGCCTTCGGGGAGGAGGTCGGCGAAGGTGTGCCAGACGTGGATCATGTCTTCCCACTCTTCGAGCTCTACGTCGACGCCGTTGGCCTTGGCGCGCTCGGCCAGGTTGCGCGCGTCGTCGAGGAGGCACTCGGCGCCGCCGACCTGGATGAGAAGCGGCGGAAGTCCTGAGAGGTCGCCGAAGATCGGCGAAGCGGTCGGAGTCCTGGGATCGGCATCGGCCAGGTACGCGCGAGAGAGCAGGTCCAGCAACTCCGGGGTGATCATGGGGTCGACGTCGGCCTTCTCGGCGATCGAGTCGGCGGTTCCCGTGAGGTCGGACCAGGGAGAAATGCAGATGCCCGCTCCCGGAAGCGGGTCGCCGGACTCGCGGAGGGCGATCATCGCGCACACGGTGAGACCGCCGCCCGCGGAGTCGCCGCCGATGGCGACTCGCGCCGGCTCGACGCCCGTGCTGAGTACGTAGCGGTACGCGGTAACGGCGTCGTCGACGGCCGCCGGAAACGGGCTCTCCGGGGCGAGGCGGTAGTCGACGTTCAACACCCTGGCTGCGGTGGCGCGGGAGAGGTTGGTCACGAGGCCTCGGTGGCTCCCGATGCTGCCCAGGCAGTAGCCACCGCCGTGGAGCCACACGATCGCCTTCGTGGGATCGGCGCCGGACGCCGCCGTCCACTCGGCGGGGACACCCCTCGCATCGACGGGCTCGTAGCTGACGTCGCCCGGCCGCTCGTACACGGTTTCGGCGACCGCCATACCCGCGCGCATCTGCTGGATGTCCAGGCTCCCGAGAGGATTCGCGCTCTTCAGCATGTCGATGACGGTCTGGAGGTCGGAACTGGCCATGGGGGGGGACTCCTGGTGGCTGTTTGGCTTGGACTCGGAGCGGGAGCGCGATCCCGAGGAAGAGGGCTCAATCGAGCATCGACGCCTTGCGATCAGCGCCGTAGATGTGGTCGCCCACGCGCTGCATCCACGCGATCTCGTCGGCGTCCATCGGACCCAACTCGAGCGCCGCGAGGGCCTGCTTCATCTGTTCGGTGTCGTTGGGACCCGCGAGGCAGAGGTCGACCTCGGGGCGCGACATCGCGAAGCGGTAGCAATCGGTGCCGGTCGGCGTGCGCTCGCCGGGCGGGGTGTGTTTGGGATCGGGGAGGTTGCCCCAACGCGTCGTGGTGTAGGTGACGACGCCAGGGCGGGAGGCGTCGTCGCGGCCTTCGAGACACGGGAAGACCTCGCGCTCGGCACCGCGGTGCACGGCGTTGTAGCGCGTGTGCCAGATCGCGATCGAATCGTCGTCGACGAGCGTGGGCAGCAATGAGCGCGTGTGAGTCGAGAGTGCGAGGTGCTTCACGCGTCCGCGCTCGCGCAGCTCGAGCGCAGCGTCGAGCACGGCCCGGGGCAGCGGCTTGTTGTGCCAACCCAGCAGGAGAACGTCGGTGTAGTCGGTGCCGAGCTTGCGGAGTCCACGTTCGACGAACGTCTTCAACAGCGTCGACGATCTCGAGTAGCTCTGCAAGACGAGGACGAGGCGATCACGCCGATCTTTCGCGATCTCGCGGATCGCGGCGCCCATCTGCTCGCGTCGAAGACTCCCCCAGTAGAAATAGTTGACCCCCCGATCGAAGGCCTCGAGGTAGGCCGCCGTGGGCGCCTTGAACGACGAGCCGAGCCCGAGTTTCGACACCGAAAGCCCGCTTCTACCGAGCG
>JABSQW010000322.1 GCA_013215605.1 Myxococcales bacterium | reverse complement strand
CTCGAAGCTGTGCAGCCGGTACACCGGCTGGTGGAGGGGGAGCCCCTCGATCCCGTGCAGGGTGTCCCCCGACAACAGCGCACGAGCGGGCGCGTCCATCGCCGCGACGGCCACGTTGACGTAGAAGGAATCGTCGGCGTCCGGCCGGTTCGTGACCAACGCGATTGCGACGCAGAAGACGGCAAGTCCGAGGAGTCCCCACTCGAGACCGCGCCCCTCCGCAGGCGCCTCGAACAACGGCTCCTCCATCAGGACGAACACCACGGCCGCCACCGCGAGGACCACGAGAACCGACCACCAGAACACGACGACATCGTGGTGCCAGTACGACGCCATGACAGCGGCCATGCCGAGCACCGCGGCTGCGATGCGGATCCAGATGCGGGACAGCGCGTCGCCGGGTATCGGCGTGGGCGTGACCACGGGCTCATCGGACCCGGGGCTCGACTCCGGGCGCGAGCCGCGCCACGCCACCACGGCGGAGACTGCCCCCGCGATCGCGACGAGAAAGAGCAGCTGCAGCAGATTTGCGCCGACGGCAACGGCGAGATGACACGCGAGTGTGAACGTCGCAAACCCGACGACGAGCGCGTCGCAGAGCCGATCCGTAGGCGCGCGTCGGGAATTCACCGGAAGATCCTACTCCACGCGACGCGCCGACGACCTTCGGCCCTGTGCGTCGGTCGTCACCTCGAAGATGCGGCCGCGCGTGGTGGAGAGGACTGCGTCCGGGGGCAGCCGGCGAAAGGCCTTCGCGGCGGTCCTCGAGCACGGGCTGATTCCGAACGGGACACCGGTCTGGATCTTCACCCGCGTGATCGCGCCGCCGAAGAAGTGCCGGTTCGGTCGCTTCGTGATGACCCCGGTCCCGAACAGGTTGATACAGAGCGAGTCGTGAGAGACGATCTCGTACCCGTCGCGAGCTCCGCGCAGATCGTCCTTGATCACGACGACGCTGCGGTCGTAGTCGATGTCGATGCGTTCCGCGTTTCGCGGCAGTGACTCCTTCACGACGAGATCGCAACCCGGACAGTAGTACTTGAAGACTGGTCCGTTCGAATCCGCGAGACTCTGCTCGAGCAGGATCACGGGGTTCGGCGATCGACGCGTCGCTGCGTCGACCAGGTCTTCGATGACCTCCCATCCGTACTTCGCGCTTGCGAGGAACAGCACGGACGCGACCGCACCGTTGACGACGAGCAGCCCCAGGAGAACGTTCGAGAAGCGGCCCGCGGGAATCGCGGCCAGGGCACGACCGGCGACGAGAGCCAGAAACGGCAGCTGCGTCAACAGGTAGTAGGAGTGGTTGTCGTTCAGGAAGTAGAGCGCGAAGTAGGCGACGAAGCCCAGAGCGAACAGACTCGCGGTGGTGTCCGCGCGCCACAGAACGTAGACCCCGGCCGGGGCGAAGATGCAGCAATAGACGGGGGAAATGCCGAAGAACACGTTGAGCGAGATCCGCTTCAGCGTGTCCCAGGACGGGTCGAAGCGGGTGACGTTCACCGCGCCAGCAAACTGCTGCTCGAGGAAGACGTCGAAGGATGTGGTGAGGTGGTAGACGAAGTACGGGGCAACGAGCACCACGAAGACGCCGAATGCGACCGCCAGACGTCGATCGATCCAGCGCCGGTGCCCGTGCAGCAGTTCCCAGACGAGTAGCGTTGGCGGCAGGAGCACCGCGAAGTACTTCGTGAAGAAGGAAGCCGCGAAGAACGCTCCCGTCAGCGCCGCGTAGCGCAGCCCTTCGCGCTCTCGCGAGAGGAGATAGAAGTAGATCGTCCCGAGCAGGAAGGCGACGTAGGTCATGTCGGTCTGGGCGTTGCGCCCGACCGTGACCGCGATCGGAGCAAAACCGAACAGCGATGCCGCAAACAACCCCGAAGGCGCGCCCCAGGCGGCGTTCGCGATGAGGAACACGAATACCATCGCGACGAGCGAGGAGACGACGGACACCCAGCGCGCGGCGAGCACGAAGTCTCCGACGAGCGGCTCGGCGAAGTAGACGAGGTACGAGTAGAGGGGCGGCGTCCGGAAATCGATCCCGACTTCGTAGATTCGCGGCTCGAGGAGCGTTCCGGCGACGTAGTTGCGAGCGACGATCGAATACCACGCTTCGTTGTAGGCGTGGTACCCGCCGATGGGTTCGCTGATCCGGTAGCTGCGGATCGCGCACCCCAGCGCGAGCAGGAGGGCGAGGGCGACCCACGCCCGACGCGAGACTGCGCGTGCCGGCGACTGTCCGACGGAACCTGCGGCTGTCACGACCCCCGCCACGGACCACGATGGCCCCGCAGGGGCTCGCGTCCACCGATCTGTCGGCTGTACCTCATCGGATCGACGGTCGCAATGGGATGGGCGAGCGACGACGCGAGCACGCCGCCGCCAGATACGAGATCAGCGCGGCGCACGGGTGCAATGCATTCCGTTCGCCGAGCCCCTACCATCCGCCGCACTTTGAACGCCGCGGGAATGAGAACAGCGCTGGCCGTTGCCGTTGCGCTGGCAGTGGGCTTTGTCGGCACGGCACGCGCCGAATCCTCGCTGCGTCTGCCGGTGCCGTTGCGCTACGGGAGCATTCCGGCGTCCACCTTCGACGACGATGGCAAACGCATCGGCGACGCGGTCCTCTCGGTCGACCGCGTGGACGCCGACCACGTCCGAATCCGATCCGAGACCCGAGTCCAGGACGGCGCCCACACTACGGCGACGGCTCTGCTGCGGGTCGTGGACGACGGCGCCGCTCTGCAGATCATCCGCCAGGAGTCGATATCGGTCACCGCGGACGGCTCGTCGCTCGGCACGCTTCTCGTCGATCACGAGGCGGGGATCGCCGTCTGCGATGGAACCGACGAACAGGGCAACGAGCGACGCGAGCTGCCGATTCGCACACCGGATCGCGTCGTGAACGTGCCCTTCAACCTGTTGTTCGAGATCCTCGTGAAGGACACGTCGCAGAAGCTGTCGTTCGACCTGTTGTTGTGTCG
>JABSQW010000321.1 GCA_013215605.1 Myxococcales bacterium | reverse complement strand
GCTTCTCGCGCAGGACCTCCAGGGCTTCGGTCCCACTCTTCGCCAGCAGCACGTCATAGCTGGGCGAGAGGATCATGCGCAGGCTCTCCCGCGGCCCGCGCTCGTCGTCCACGACCAGAATCACCTGCTTGTCGAAGCTCTTCGTCGAAGCGTCCACGGGCCCCTCCCTGGTTTTCCTGGGCCCTTGAGAGAGCAAGACGCATGCCGCGTCTTACCCGCTCGCCGATATTTCTTCAACCCCTTGAATAAGCATAGGAAAAGGCCGATCCGCGAATTCACATGGCGCCGGGCCGTCCAGCGCCGACTGCACGAATACGTGCGTTCCAAGCGGCAAAACATGTCCTAACTATTTGAATTATAATAGGAATTTACAGGTGTTCCAGTTGGAAACCCAGGTGACGGATTTCCGTCGCCCTGCGACACCCGAGGCGCCGCTCAGCCGCCTGGGGAGCAGGTGTCTTCACCCCCACCGGTCGAAATTCAGCTTGGGGAAGCGCCCGGGTCTAGGGAGCAGGGAGATCGAGGACGATGATGTGACCGCTCGCGGCGGAGCCGTCGAGCGTGAAGGCGCCTCCGTGGGCGGTGACGATCGACTCGGTGATCAACAGCGACAGGGAGTGGGTCAGGGGGCGGGCCGTGGTGGCGCTCGGAGCGTCGTCGCCCTCGTCTGTTGGTGAGCCGCAGCGGACGAGAATCCGGATCGACGGCCGCCCGGCGAGGCCCGCCGCGTGGTAGCGCGACGCGAAGTAGAGATCGCCCCGCGGTTCGACGAGCTCGAGCGACTGGTCGATCAAAGACTCGAACGCGAGCTGCAGCTGGTCCGCGTCAGCCAGGGCGAGTGGCCGGTCGTGGTCGAGTTCGGTCAGCACGAGCAGCCGGCGCTCCCGGATCTGATCGCGTCGGGCCTCGATGAGACGCTCGAGGAGTCCCGTCGCGTCGACCGGCTCGCTCGCGTCCGCGTCCCCCACGGCGCGGTCGGCGAAGCGGGCGAAGCGGGCAACACGTTCGAGCCCGCGCGAAATGCGATCGACGTCCTGGTTCACGACGTCGGTGAAGCGATCTCGGAAGTCCGGGTCGTCGAAGCGCTCGGGGAGGAGCTGCGCGAACGTCTGGATCGACGACAGCGGATTGCGGATCTCGTGGGCGACCGCGTCGGCGAGACGGCGCACCGACGGACCCTCGGGGGCGGTCGGTGCGCCCGCGGTGGGCTGGCTCTCCAGCGCGTCGCGGGCAGCCTCTGGCGATGACTCCGCGGACGGGAGGTCGGCTGCGCTCGCAGTCGCGAAGAGCGCGTCGTCGCCGGGCTCGAGGATGTCGATGACATCGATGATTTCCGCCTCGGGGCCATCGCCGGGAGCGGGAGGGGAAACCGTTGTCAGAGGCGGCGGGGCAGCCGTGGGGGAATCGACTCCGATGATCGGCGCGAAGGGGGTGCCGCCGTACCACAGGTCGGACGCTCCGAGCGGATTCGCAGCGCTCGCCGAGAGCGACTGCACGACCACCGCCTCGAGCTCGCGGAGGTTCCCGGGCCAGTTGTGGGCCTGCAGGATCGCGGAGGCGCCGTCGTCGAACCGGCGGGGGCGCTGGGCGCGCGCGGCACACCAGGCGAGGGCCGTGTCCTCGGCGAAGGGCACGGTCAACAGTGGACGCTCGCTCAGCGGTGGGATCCGGACGGAGAGCGTCGAGAGCGCTTCCTCGAGCCCGGCCGCCAACGGCTTGCTCCCTCCGGTCCGCGCGGGGTCGCCGCGGGTGCCAATCCAGCGGACCCGGTAGCTCGGGACCAATCCCTCGGGCGGTGCGAACTCCATCCAGCCGTGGAGCTCGCGCTGGACCGTGGCGGGCAGACGATCGACGTCCTCGAGCCAGATCGTGCACGCCGCGCGGGCGCGCTCGGTGGTGGCGCGTGAAGCGAGGGTCGCGATCACGTCGTCGATCCGCGTCTCCTCCGTACACGCCACCCGGACCAGGGCCCCCGCCGACGTTCCGCCGAAACTGTGGATGTAGCGGACCATCAGGCCGCGGCCGGTACCGGGCTCGCCGCCGATCAGCATCGGCACGTCGCCCAGACTCGGGTCGATGGCGCGCATGATCTCAGGATTCTCGAGGTCGGCGAACCAGAGCGCGAAGCGCGCGGTGAGGGCATCCCGCGCCGGGCGCTGGGAGAGCGGTAGCGGCTGGCTGCCGCGGCGCGAGGGCGCAGACTGGAGCCGCCACCGCAGGGTGCTGCCGTCCGGCGGATAGCCCAGGACCTCAGCGTCGATGGCGTCGAACAGACGCCGCACGTCGCGACTGTGCTCGGCTTCGGGGAGCAGGATCCACGCCGCTTCGCGCAGACGACGCGCGTGGCGGTGGACGAATTGCAGCTCGACCTCGAAGTCGCCGGAGAGTTCCGCCAGCCCGATCAGCACCACGTCGGCGGCCGGCGCCGCTTCGAACAGCGCGTCGCCGGGCGCACCGAGAACGGTGTCCTCTCCCGCGGCCGCCAGGCGCGCGATGGTTGCCCGCATCCGCGGGTCGCGATGAATGATCCACAGGACTGACATCTTGGCTTCTGCGCCACCGCCGTCTCCGGTCTTCCGTGGACGCGCGGTCTCCACCTCTCCACTCGTTCTACCCGAACCAGACCCCCCGGATGACACCTGCCGGGCCACCCGTTCGACCGTCAAGAAGCGCAAGTGGCGTGCCAACGATTCACGCGCGGAAGCGGGCATGCAACTCGGCCAGTAACTCCCGTTGCAGTCACTAGAACATCGCGGCGCGCCGGCTGCGCCGCGCACCCCACGACGCGAAGGAGGATCCGACCTGACGGTCAATGTGGGAAACGAAATACTCACGTACGCAGGTTGCTGGCGATCGCCGTCGGGCTCTGCGAGAGTAACGGATCCTCGGGACCCGAAGCCTGCAAGCGCGAAGCGCACCGGAGGCGAGCGTGGGCGGGTCGATCTGGGCTTCGGCCCGGATCGGGACCCCGAATCAGGGGGGCGAGTGACGCTGATCGACGGAGGGCCGCAGGTTCGCTTGCGAAGCGGGACCGATCGGCCCTACGACGACGCCATTTCGGCCGCGCGCACCTGCTATTCGCCCCGCGTCATCGACCCCGACGAGATCACGGAGAAACAGCGGGAGAACATCGGCCCGCTGACGTTCGACGGCGGTCACCATACGGTGTACCAGCACGCCACGTTCGAGTTCGCACTGTCGGGCATCTCGCGTCAACTCGTCTGGTCGTTCCTGCACGGCTTCCCTTTCTACAACACCGAGCAGCAGAGCCAGCGCTACGTGAAGCTCGACGAGGTGACGGCTCACGTCCCGCCGGTGCTGCGGGGCGAGGCGCGCGCCATCTACGAGGCGTCAGTCGAGCGCAGCTGGCGCGCCTACAGCGAGCTCACCGAGCGGCTCAAGCCCGTGACGCAACAGATCCTCTCGGATCTTTGGCGCCTCGAGGAGCGGCAGAACAAGGCGTTCGGTCGCAGCGTGCGTCGCGAGGCCGAGAAGAAGGCCATCGAGACCGCGCGCTACGTGATCCCGATCGCCTGCCACACGGCAATGGTCTACACGGTTTCCGGTCTGGTCCTGCACCGTCTGCGGCGCATGGCGCACGTGGGCGACGTTCCGCGTGAAGCGGCCGACGTGGTGTCGCGCATGGTGGCTGAGGTCGTGAAGCTCGATCCCGACTTCTTCCGGCGCGTTGGCGATGAGGCTCTCGAGGTGGACAAAGTTCCCGAGGGCCGCTTCGCTGCCGCCGGTCCCGGTGATCCGATGGCCGCTGAGATCTTCGACAAGTCTCTCGACGGTCGCATCGCGCGCCTCATCGACTACAGCGCGCGCGGTCCGGAGGTGGTGGCGAGTGCGGTTCGCAACGTGCTCGGTCGCGTCGATCTCGACGACGAGACGGCCATTGCGTTCGTGCTCGACCCGGCAAAGAACCCCTACCGGCTCGAGAAGCTCAACGTCTCGACCCACGCGCCGCTCATGCGCACGCTTGCCCACGTTCACTACACGTTCCGCAAGAAGCTCTCCCACACTGCCGACTCGCAGGACCAGCGACACCGCACAGTGCCGGGCTCGCGGCCGCTGTTGTCCCGCACCGTGCCACTGCACGTCGACGTCGTCGAGCCCGAGCTGATTCGTGAAGACCCCGCTTGCCACACCGTCTTCCAGGAGAGCGTCGAGGACGCCTGGGATACGCGCGCTCGGCTCCTCGAGCTTGGCGTCGAGCCGGAGCTCGCGCTCTATGTCCTCCCCAACGCCCTGGCCGTGCGCTTCGAAGAGTCGGGCACGTTGCTCGATCTGCTCCACAAGTGGACGATGCGCACGTGTCTCAACGCGCAGCGCGAGATCTGGCAGGCCTCGATGGATGAGGTCGAGCAGGTGGCGGCCGTGCACCCGCAGCTCACCGAGAAGATCGGCCCGCCCTGCTTCGTTCGCACCCGACTCGCGAAGCCCCGCTGCACTGAGGGCTCCCACTTCTGTGGCGTTCCCGTGTGGCGAAGCTTCCCCGATATCAAACGGGTCATCTGACGCTTTGATGGGCTCCCGCGAGCGCTTCGTGGAAGCCGTGCTCGCGCTGGTCGCACTCGCGACCTTCGCGTGGGCCGGTACGGCCGACGCGTCGAGCGGGGGTGAAATCGACATCGAGGGCGCGTGGTACCTGCTCATCCACTACCGCGACGACAACAGCGCGAACCCCGATGTCGAGCGTTGGGAAGATCGCGTGTGGGTTTTCGAGCGCTCCGGCAGTCGCCTCAAATGGCGCCGCTATCCCATCGTGGTGTTCGACGACGAGAGTGGGCGCTTCGAACGGCGCTTGTCGGGACAGTACGCGAGGGTGATGCACTTCTGGGAGCCCAGCGAGTCCCAGCGCCTCGACATCCGAAACGGCCTGCAGGTGAACGATCGCGGCTCGACATCGAAGACGCTGCGCGCCTCGGACGACGGCTGGGCGTCGAGCAACCGCGGTCGCCCGAGCTCCGCGTCGGTGATCACGTACACGGAGAGCTGGACCATCGAGGGTCTTCCCGACATGCCCGTGTTCATCCGCCGCGACATCATGGGCTCAGCGCGCTCGGACAACATCGAGGGTATGACGCGCTTCACGGCCACCGAGGTGTCGGCGACCGGAAAGCGGCTCCGAGGGACCTACGAGCGCGACGGGACGAAGCACGGCACGTTCCGGATGATGCGCAGCGGGGCCGCCGAGGCGTTGAAGAGCAGGAAGACCCAGAGCGATCTGCAGCGCCTCGCGTCGATCCGGACGCTTCGGGCCGACGAGGAGGCGCGGCGCGAGTACCGCGAGGACATCGACGAGTACCTGTCCGCCCGCGGCGCGTTCCTCAGCGAGGCGCAGCTCGACGCCCTCGTGGAAGCTGCCCTCGAGCAGCTCCTCGCGGGTGCGACGAACGAAGAGGTGGGCGACTTCCTCAACGCCCGTGTCCACGAGATGATGGGCGGTCTCGGGAAGGGCGACGAAGCAGAGCTCGCGGTGCACGACGACAGCGTCCGGTACGCACTTCCATTCGACTCTGCGGTTCCGCGGCGCGCGGCGGCGGCCGTCGGCGGCGATACGGCGATGACGGTCCTCGGCGTGTCGAGCGACTACTCCGGGCACCTCGGCTGGTGGAGGTACTCCTTCGACTTCGAGATGCCGCCGGACATCGCCGTTTTGGCTGCGCGCGACGGCGTCGTGACGAGCGTCATGAATCGGTTCTCGGAGCTCAGTCGCAGACAGGGCCGACCGACGCCCACGCACGCGGTGATCGTCCTGCACGCTGACGGCACGTACGCGATGTACGGCCATCTGAAGCCCGAGGTCGCGGTGAACGTGGGAGACCGCGTCGAAGTGGGCGACGAGCTCGGCCGCTCGCGCGGACCCCTCCTCCATTTCGGCGTCGCGCGCACGACGCCGGGGGGCGAGCAGGAATCCGTCGACATCCGCTTCGACGATGGCTCGCCCGAAGGCGTGGTGCCCGTTTCCGGGCTGACCTACGGCGGCCACGGGATGGCACGAGACGAGTCCGCGCCGTGACGGCGGGCCGCGTGCGACTCGCCGACCGGCGCGACCTCGACCTCGTCACCGAGCTCTGGATGACGCTCGCCGAACACCACGTGTCCCTGGGCGACACGTTCGCACTGCGCGCCGGCGCCCGCGACGAGGTGCGCGCGCTGCTCGCCGCCCAGCTGCGCGACCCCGATGCTGCGGTCTTCGTCTGGGAGCGCACGTCTGCCGGCGGAGACCGCGAGCGCGCGCACCTCACGGGTCTGTGCATCGTGCGAGTCGACCGCGCTCCGCCCATCCACCGCGTGATCGAGCGAGCCGAAGTGACGGATCTCGTGGTGCGCAAGAGCGCGCGCCGGCAGGGAATCGGCGCCGCGCTCCTCGACGCGGCTCTCGCGTGGGTCGACGAGCGGGGGGTCGAACGGGTGGAGGTGCGCGTTGCAGCCGCGAACGCCGAAGGTCAGGCCTTCTGGCGCTCGCGGGGCTTCGGCGATCTGATGGACGTGCTCGAGCTTCACCGGTAACTTTCCCGTGACGCCCCCTACCCATCGGTTCGGGCTTTCGATGACCCCTAGAAAACCGCGTGCCATCCGCAGCGCACGGACAGAGCCAGAACCGCAGAGCCCAAGAATGACTGCCGAACCGTCGCTCAATCCCATTGCGCTGGAGCTCAACGAGCGCCTCGAAGCTGCCTCTCCCGCGGTCTACGCCATGCTCTCGGGCCTCGGCCGCCGCCTGTACTTTCCGCGCGGCATCGTCACGCAATCCGCCGAGGCGAAGGAAAGGGGCACGCGCTTCAACGCGACGATCGGCATCGCCACCGAGGGCGAGGGGCCCATGGTGCTGCCGTCCGTCGCCGGACAGCTGGACGGAATCGAACCCGCCGACGCGTTCGACTACGCGCCGCCGGCTGGACGGCCCACGCTGCGCGAGCGCTGGCGCGAGAAGCTCCTGAGCGAGAATCCGTCGCTCGCCGACAAGCAGTTCGGCGAGCCGATCGTCACCGCGGCGATCACGCACGGTCTCTCGCTCGTGGGTGATCTGTTCGTCGACCCCGGCGACTGCCTCGTCATGCCCGACCAGTTCTGGGGCAACTACCGGCTCACCTACGAGGTGCGGCTCGGCGCCTCCATTTCGACGTACCCCTTCTACGACGGCAGTGGCTTCAACAACGAAGGGTTTGCGAAGATGCTCACCGACCGCGCCGCCGAACACGAGAAGCTGATCGTGCTGCTCAACTTTCCCAACAATCCCACCGGCTACATGCCGACGGCGGCCGAGGGCGTAGCAATGGCGGCCGCGCTCACCGCCACGGCGGAGCAGGGGACGAAGCTCGTCGTCGTGACCGACGACGCCTACTCGGGGCTCTTCTACCACCTCGGCGGGCGCTCGATGGACGAGTCGTTGTTCGGCGCGCTCACGAACCGCCACCGAAACCTCCTCGCCGTGCGCCTCGACGGTGCGACCAAGGAGCTCTTCGCCTGGGGGCTGCGCTGCGGATTCATCACCTTCGGGCCCGGCGTGGCCGACACTGCGCGGGAGGTGAACGACGTGCTCGACGCGAAGGTGCGCGGTGCCATTCGCAGTGGCGTCTCGAACGTTTCGCAGCTCTCACAGACGCTCATCGAGCGCGCGCTGGTGTCGTCGAGCGTCGCGGTCGAGCGCAAGCAGAAGAGCGAGACGCTGCGCGCGCGAGCCGAGAAGGTCTTCGAGGTCGCCAACGCCCCGCGCTACCGCGAGAGCTTCACCGTCTACCCGTTCAACAGCGGCTACTTCATGTGCGTGAAGGTAGAAGGCGTCGATGCCGAGAAGGTCCGCGTCCACCTGCTCGACGCGCACCAGACGGGCCTCATCTCAACGAGCCCCAGCGACCTGCGCGTGGCGTTCTCGAGCCTCGAGATCGACGAGATCGAGTCCCTGTTCGAGACGCTTCACCGCGCCATCCAGGAGCTGCGCCGAGATTAGCTCGGCTGGGCTTCGCCTCGCTGCGCGCTTCGCTTGCGCGTCGACTTCACTCGGCTTCGCCTCGCTGCGCGCTTCGCTTGCGCGTCATTCCCTTCGGTGAGGAGGTACCGCGCGTTCCCGAGCAGGTCGCGATGCGCGCGCGTCACATAGCCGGCACCGTGGATGCCGCCCGCCTCCTCGTCGGGAGTGGCCAGGAGGATGAGGTCGCGATCGAGGGGGAGACCGCGCCGCGCCAGTTCCATCAAGGTGAGGACGTGGACGACGCCCACGCCTTGGGCGTCGATGGCGCCGCGCCCGATGATGTAGTCGCCGATCCGCGTTCCGGCGAACGGGTCGTGGTCCCAGTCGGCGGGGTCCGCGTCGACCGTGTCGAGGTGCGAGAGCAGCACCAGCGGAGGTTGCGTGCCTCTTCCGGGGTAGCGTGCCCAGGCGAGGGCGCGTTGCGCCGGAGTTTCGGTCGGCACAAGCGCGGCACCGCTGTCCGACGGTACGGGAATCACCCGAGCGTCGATGGCCTCGCTGGCCAACAGAGACACGTAGGTTTCGGCGAGGGGCCGCTCGTTGCCGGGTGGATTGGGAGTGCGAATTCGGATCGAGTGCGCGAGGATCCCGGCGGCCTCCTCGCTCGCGGAAAGTTCCTTCCTTTCGAGGGGAAACGCACTCACTCCGCGTGACACGCCACAAGCCGCGAGCGCCAATCCGATCAGGACAGCGATCAGGACCGCGAGTAGAACGCCAAGGAGCTTCTAGAAATCCTGCGTTACCAGTTGGTTACCGGACCGCACGCCGAAACTGGATTCAGGAATCCCCTGCACATTTCGCCGCATGGGCCACCCGTCCAAGCCATCGGTAGAGATCGAGAGACCGCGCTGGGCGAGCCAACCCGCTCGAAGTCCGCTCGAAAACGGCGTGGGAACCAACCCGTTTATCGTGCATATCTGCGTATCGACAGCTAACTATAACCGCCCCGGCCCTGATCCGACGTCGAGAGGAGAAGTGAATGCTGCTGCGACCGATCGGGACTCGCGTCGGCGCGCTCGCATCGAAGCCGATGGCTGCTCTCGGTGCGGCCGTGTCGATCGGCGCGGTCCTGTCGTTCGCCGGACCGGACTTGGCATCTGCCGCCGATGCTTCGAACCCCGGATCGACACAATTTAGTGTCAACTCGACGATCGGAGTTCTGGTCAGCGGGGACGTGCGGCTCGCTGCCGCCGCCATTGCACCGGCTGATGACGCGGCGACGCGTGGCGCGCCGAGCGCTGCCCGGGCCGCCGCGGAACTGCCTCCGGCAGCCGTCCGGCGCGCCGTCGAAGGCGAGATCCGACGCGGTGACACCCTCTCTGTGGCGCTCCGCCGCCACGGCCTGCCCCGCTCCTTCGGGCCGCTGGTCGCCCGGGAAATGAGGGGCCACTTCGATTTCCGCAAATCGCAGCCCGGGCACCACTTCATCGCTGTCGTCGACGAATCCGGCGAGCTGTTCGAGTTCCGCTACCTCACCTCGAAGACCGACGGGTTCCGGCTGCGACGGCTGGGCAACGGATATCAGGTCGAGCGCGACGAGGCCACGCTGGTCTCGCGGGTATCGCGCATCTCCGGCATCGTCGACACGAGTCTCTACGAGTCGATGCAATCGCTGGGCGCCTCGCCGCAGCTCGCCCAGGACTTCGCGTCCATCTTCGCGTGGGACCTCGATTTCTCGCGTTCGGTGCGCCAGGGCGACGGTTACAAGGTCCTCTATGAGCGTCTTTACTCGGTGGCCGACGACGGCTCCGAGGCCTACCTGCGCCCGGGCCGGATTCTCGCCGCGCAGTACGATGGCGCTGCGGGTGACTTCACGGCGATCTACTTCGAAGAGGAAGAGGGTCGCGGCAGCTACTACCGACCCGACGGGACATCCGTCGAGCGCAGCTTCCTGCTCGCGCCAATGCAGTACGGGCGGATCAGCAGCCGCTACAGCTCGGCCCGACGCCACCCCATCCTGAAGGTGACGCGCCCCCACTACGGGATCGACTATGCGGCCTCCGTAGGGACACCGGTCTGGGCGGTGGCCGATGGCGAAGTCATCTACCGCGCGCGCGCCGGGGGATTCGGGAACCTCGTGAAGGTGCGCCACATGAACGGCTACGTGTCCTACTACGCGCACCTGTCGCGCTACGCGAACGGGCTCAGCGTCAGCGACCATGTCCACCAGAAACAGCTGATCGGGTACGTGGGCCAGAGCGGTCTCGCCACCGGTCCCCACGTCTGCTTTCGGATGACCCATCAGGGCAAATACGTCGACCCGATGCAGGTTCCGCGCTCCGCCGGAAGGCCGGTGTCCCCGCTGTCGACGCACCTGTTCGAAGGCACGCGCGACATTCTGTTGGCGGAGCTCGGAGGCTCGCTGCTGTTTGCAGTGGACGAGGCGCTCTAGCGTCTTCGGGGTCCCGGTCCGGGTGAAGCTCGGATCGACCCGACTTCGCTCGCCATCGGCTCGCTTCGCGCTTGCGGCGGTGCACTCGACCCCGGCTTTGGTCGCTCGATAGTCTGCTACGGACCCGGAGCTGGCCGTTACTCATCGGGTACCTCGGCATCCAAGGCGGACCCTCGAGAAGTATGCGAGCATTTCAGCATGTCCGATTCCCCCCAGAACCGATACGCTGACCTCGACGCGCGGATGACTCAGCTCGGCCGAACACTCGGCACGCGCGAAGCCGCTCACGCCGACGGTCTCGAGCGTGCGCGTGTGTGCATCG
>JABSQW010000320.1 GCA_013215605.1 Myxococcales bacterium | reverse complement strand
TGGTCTGGTAGCGAACCGGATCCTCGGGATCCGGAGCGTCGCGGCGGATGTACGGCGGCAGGGGCATCTCGCCGATCGCGTAGGGGTCAGCATCGGGAGCAAAGGCCAGCTCGATCTCGCCGCGCGGGTCGAGCGCCACGATCTCGGCGTCGAGCTCGGCGCCCAGCGGCCCGAATTCATACTTCTGCCCGACGCGCAAGCGTCCGCGCGACCGAACGAGGGCCCGAAAATGGCCGGCTTCCGCAAGCGGCTGCAAGAGCAGCGTCTCTGCGGCGCCCCCCGTGACCTTGTGGCCGCGCAGTCGCGCGGGAAGGACGAGCGTTGCATTGACGACCAGCAGGTCGCCGGCGCGCAGCTGCCCGCCGAGGTCGGCCACGCTGGCGTGGATCGGCGCGTCCGCGTTCCGATCGACCACCAACAGTCGCGCGTCTTCGCGATCGGGCGGCGGGTGCTGGGCGATGCGCTCGGCAGGGATCTCGAAGTCATAGGCGTCGAGATCGCTCTCAGAGTCCATCGGCTCGGACCTCGATGAGCCGGCGCCGCAGCTCGGGGGCATCCGCGATGGCGTCGTAGGAGAACAACACCTCGGCCGCCGTGCCCGCCGACTCGACGATCTGCAGCTGCTCGAGCGCGCGCTCCGGTCGCTCGCGAAACAGCCAGGAACCGAGGCCGATCCAGATTCGGTCGTGCGTCGGGAGACCGGCGAAGGTCTGGGCCTGATGGCGGAGCAGGTCGTCGTCGAGGGTGTACGCCATGGGCACCGCGAAATCGAGCAGGTCGCTCGCGAGCCAGCCCCTCCAGTCCTGGCCCATGGCGAGGTATGCCCGATCGGCGTAGGTCCAGACGGCGGCCGACAGTGCCGCGTTGGGCGCTGATCTGATCATCGCAGAGCGGATCTGGCCGACGAGCCTCGTGACCTGATCGCGCCGCCAGTTGTCCCAGCGGTTCGCGTTGCGGAGGGAGTCGCCGAAGGGGGCCTCGAGACCGGTCTCCTCGCGGAAGCGGCGCCGGGTGAGCTCGCCGTAGCCGAAGTCGAGGCCGACGCCAAATCGCGACCCCGGTACGAACGGCAGGACGTCCGGGTAGCGGATGTAGTCGAGGTGCAGGCCGTCGAGAGCCGGGTACTTGAGCATCAGCTCGCCGAACGTGCGCGAGATGTACTCCGAAACGCCCGGCGCGCCGGGGTCGAGCCAGACCGCGGGCGTACCCATCCGGTAGTACGTGCGATCGGGCGGCGGTACGTCGAGCTTCGGATAGTCGAGTACCGACCGTCCGTGGCGGTCCAACGTCACGGCCTCGCGTCCGAGAGCCAGAACGATGGGGGCGCTCTTGTTGCTCGCGAGGGACAGCGCGTTCACCCAGGCGTGGACGCGCAGGTCGGCGTCGTGGGCGCGCGAGAGGAGCAGCGACAGACTGTCCATCCCGCTGGCCGCCTTCGAATCCCGGTACGGCGTGGCATCGGCGAGGCCGGAGTCGAACCAGGCGCGACCGCCGCGGTAGACCTGGACGAACAGATCTGAGACACCGAGCGCAGCGGCGTCGTCGAGTAGCGGCCCGATGCGTGCGGGGTCGTCGAGGATGCGACGACTCCCCTCGGCGAGGACCCACATTCCGCGGCGCCTCGCGGGTTTGGCGGCCTCGGAAAGTGTGACGTCCGTCACGTGCGGCGCAGACGGCGCCGCCGATTCGACCACGGAAGCGGGCGGCGCAGC
>JABSQW010000319.1 GCA_013215605.1 Myxococcales bacterium | reverse complement strand
CTGGCCTTCCTGGTCGCAACGGTGTGCGCGATCACGCTGTTCCTGGCGGCCGCCTTCTAGCCTTCGCCGGCGGCCTGCCCGAGAGCGAGCTATTCGGTCAGGTCTGGGGTGCGTTCACGACCGCTCCCCGTTAGGCACCGGTGTCGTGATCGAAGTCCCCCAGTGACCAACCAGGTTCCGACCCCGGCGGGGATCCGTGTAGGGTGTGTTGACCATGACCCCCGACGGCCCGGCCGACCGCGGCTCTTCACGCACCTACGCCCGCTACGTGCTGGGCGTGCTGCTGTTGACGTACACGTTCAACTACCTGGACCGGTACGTGCTGACGATCCTGCTCGAACCCGTGAAGCAAGAGCTCGGGGCGTCGGACACGATGATGGGCTTCCTGATCGGGCCCGCCTTTGCAGTGCTCTACACGACGCTCGGCTTCCCGATCGCGCGCTGGGCCGACCGCGGCTCGCGGCGTTCGATCATCGCACTCGGCTTCGCGGTCTGGAGCGCCTTCACGATCGCGAGCGGCGCCGTGCGCAGTACGCTCCAGCTCGCGGTCGCTCGCATCGGCGTCGGCATCGGCGAGGCGGCGGGCGCGGCGCCCTCCCACTCCCTCATCTCGGATTACTTTCCGCCCGCGAGTCGCGCCCGCGCGCTTTCGGTCTTTCAGGTCGGCGTCTACTTGGGACAGCTCCTGGGGCTCGTTGTCGGGGGGGTGCTGGTCGGCCAGATCGGCTGGCGCTGGACCTTCGTCGTCGTCGGCTTACCGGGCCTCGTGCTCGCGCTGGTGGTGCGTTTCACCGTGCGCGAACCGGTCCGAGGAGGGCTGGACCCGGCGCCAACCGCTCCGGACCCCGTCAGCATCGGGGAGACGGTGCGCGCGCTGTGGAAGCTTCCGACCTTCCGGCTGGTGGCGGTCGGCGCTGGGCTCGCCTCCTTCGCCGGTACCGGTTACGGCTTCTGGATCCCGACCTTGTTTCGTCGCGTTCACGAGCTGAGCTTCACGGAGATCGGAACCCAGTTCGGCCTGATCAGCGCCGTTTCTGCCGCGGCGGGCTCGCTGATCGCCGGAGTACTGGCAGACAAGCTGGGCCAGCGCGACGTGCGTTGGCTGCTGCGCGTCCCGGCGCTCGGCGTGCTGCTCTCGCTGCCCTGCCTGCTGGGCGTCTGCCTCTGGCCGACACCCTTCGGCGCCATGGCCTTCGCAATCCCGTCGGGCCTGCTCGGCGCAGGCTGGGCGCCGCCCTGCTACTCCGTCGTGCAGAACCTCGTGCCGCCCGCGATGCGGGCGGTGGCGGCGGCTGTGCTGATCTTCTTCGTCACCATGCTCGGGATGGGTCTCGGCCCGCAGGTCGTCGGGTTCCTCAACGACTGGCTCGAGCCGAGCCTCGGCCACCTCGCGGTGCGCTGGAGCCTGGTGATCGTTCTGTCGACGAGCTTGCTCGGCGCCGGCCTGCTGGCACTCGGAGCGCGGCGTCTGCCCGAGGACCTCGGCGCGATCTAGTCCTCGCATACGGCCCGTGCCCCCTCGGCCGCACTGCTCCTGCTGCCGGGTCGCCTCGGCCGCACTGGCTTCGCGGTGGCCACGCCGGGGGGTTACGGGGCCCAAGAGTGCCCGAGTGGGAGGATTACCCCCCGCATTGCGCGACTGGGAACCACGGGATGATGCGGGTCGCCGGGGGCTCTATCAACGCAGAGCCCGATCGACCGATAGGGCAGGAGTACCCCTCGAGCGATGGGCCGACACGGAGGATCAAGTGAAAGCGACGAAACCGAGATCGATCGTCAAGCAAAAACCCCTGGCTGTGCGCCTGCTCGCCGGGCTGGCACGCCTCCTGCCCAGTGACGACGTCCGCACTGCGGTGTATCTGCGGCTCGTCGCGCCCTTGCGCAAGGCGCTGAAGCAGTTCGTCTTCGGCTTCTATCGGATCGATCACATCTACGAGGTGCTGCGGCGCGCGCGGCGCTCCTACAAGGGGGAGTTCTCGATCCTCGAGTTCGGCACCGCCCACGGCTATGCCTTCACGAAGATGCTCTACGCCGCACGGTTCTTGAAGATGGACCGACGGGTAAAGGTTCACGGCTTCGACACCTTCGAGGGCATGCCACCCGCCGAGAACGAGAAGGACGAGGATCAGATCTCCAACGACGGCTGGGTAGTGGGACAGTTCGCGGGGGGGTACGAAGAACTCGACACGTACTGCAGCACGCGATACGCAAACTACGAGCTCCATCAGGGCAACTTCAATGACTCGGTCACTCCCGCGTTCCTCGAGTCGCTGAAGCAGTGGAAGCCCGTCCTGATCTGGATCGACTGCGACTACTACAGCTCCACCGTCACCGTGATGGAGCGCGTTCTTCCCTACATCCCCAATGGCTGCGTGATCTACTTCGACGATTTCGAGCTCCTGAACTTCGGTTCGCGCTTCACGGGAGAGGCCCGCTTCGTGGCTGAGCTCAATGCTGGAGAGTTCGGCGACGACGTCGAGCTCATTCTCGACCCGGCTCTGTCACTGGATTCGAAGCGCGTCTACCGCTTCTTTCGCTTCAACTCCGAAGTCCAGTACGAAAGGGTGTCGCCCGGTCTCAGCGCCGACAGCGTTCGCAAGCGCGGAAACGACTCGCCGCTGCCCTGAATCAACCCCCAGGCTCTGCTGCCTCGGCGCCTGCTCGAACTCGTGGAGCGCCGGTGACGTGGTCTGCAGGATGATCCCGTCACCCGTTGACCACTCCTCCGGCCAAGCGAAGACGAGATCGCGCGTATTCTGACCCGCACGGCGTGACGCATCACGACGCACAACCAGCCAGCATTTCTTGCGTCTTCGCGAGGCTTCGAACCTGAGGGGGGGGGTCGAATCCCTCCCGGCGTGCCATTCTTTCCGGAGTGGCTGTGTGGTGCGGGAGGAACGCATGACTGAGACGTCGAAAGAGATACGCCTGACCGTAACACCTTATCTATATTACGAAGACGTCGAGCGTGCGCTGGCTTGGTTGTCCAATGCCTTTGGATTCGTAGACCGAGAATCGGAGACGATGCGGAACGACGATGGACGTGTCGTACATGCATCGATGGTCGGCGGTGACGAAATCATCTTGATGGGCTGTCCCGGCCCGAGCTACAAATGCCCGAAGCGATCGGGACATGTGAGCCAGAATCTCTACGTCTATGTTGATGACGTCGAACAGCACTTTGCGCGTTCTAAACGGGCTGGTGCAGAGATCATCTCCGAATTGGAAGACACCTTTTATGGAGATCGCAACTATGGCGTTGAAGATCTCGAGGGGCACCGTTGGTATTTTTCCCGGCAACTGCAGCAACTCGACTCAAAGTAATGGTACCAACGGTAAACCAAGGCGATCGAGGAGTGACAGGTCAGAGAGACTTGACCTAACGGTCTGATGAGCGCATCTGGTTTTTCGCGAGGTGCGCCCAACGCTGAAAATAGCCGTCGTGACATCCGAGAGTATCTTTGGCGGCGTCGATGCCAATCTCGGGCACTTCAAAGAGTTGATCGAGCAGGCGGCCGAGAAGGGCGCACGTCTGATTGGATGGCCCGAGCTCGCGCTCAACAGCCATTCGACGCACCAAGAAGTTCTACGATCATGAAGGGACCCATTCCAAGTCATCAGAATATTTCAGATATGAGATGACGTTCGCTAAGAAACGGTTTCTGTTTTCTGTCTAGGCCGTCTTCCTGCCCAAGTACTCTTTCTTTCTCCGTTCCATCGTCTGTCGTTTGGTCTTCGATCGGTGACAGCGCTCGATCCTGCCCTGTGTCGTCAAGGGGTACGGAGCGCCCCGGGTGTGCCCCATGCCCTGCTCGGCCAGGCAGTCCCGGAGCTCGCAGGGCGCCGCTGGAGCCTGCACACGGCAGCACCGGATTCTGCTCATCCGAAGAGCTTCTGGGCCCCAAGAGGCTCCCAGGTATCGCTGTCGCAGAGACGAAGTTCAAGCTGCGTTTTTGCAAGGTCCGAACGGTAGACCTCCTGACCACCGGAACCGGTGACCCAATACGGTGGCTCGCATTGATTCGCGGAGTCCACGGCGTTCCGCAGCCCTGAGAAGGCGAAAACCTGCTGGTGGATCACACTCATGAGTCGCCCGGGGGGAATCGCGCCCGCGGCGGAAGGCATCGGCGCCGCAGGGACAAACGGGGCGGGGTAGGCGTGGGGTGTACGTTTTGGAACGCTGCAGTCGTTCGAAATGGTCGAATCCGAACCGCGGAGGTCCTCCCAGCGTCAAAGAAGTGACTCTCGAGTTCGGCACAGTACTTGCTGTCTTTTCAATTTCTTTGCAATTCGGGTGTGAGCCTCAGGGGTCGGGGGAGCACCGCAATCGCGGCGATGGGATCAAATGGAAGACTGCACTGGGAATGATTCGCGAGATCGACGGGGCCTATGGCAGCTGTGAGCCCGATGATTGGTCAAGCAGTCCCTGGTACGGATTTCGAGATCGACGGACAGTTCCAGCGCTTGCTCTTCGACACATCTCCACTGGGGATCGCGATCGTTGGGAACAAAGGGCTACTCGAGGGCTCGAACCCGGCTTTCCGCGAGATCGTCGGACTCGAGGACGCGGCGCCCGACACGCTGTCGGTGCTCGGCCTGTCCCATCTCAACGATCGGGAAGAGCTGGACGCGGTACTGAGGCTGCTGACTTCAGGGGTCTGTGACTCGGCGTGCATCACCGCGCACCGTTTTCTCCGGCCGGACGGCGAGATCAGGTGGGGTCG
>JABSQW010000032.1 GCA_013215605.1 Myxococcales bacterium | reverse complement strand
ACGATGCAGCGCCCGGAGTAGGAGAGGTTGCGCACGTCGTTGAGCGCATCGAAATTTCGGATCGTCGTCATGCCGTGCTTCTTGAAGAGCCGGGCATGCAGGTCGATGATGTCGGAGCTCTGGGACTCGAGCCCCACCACGTTGACACCCCGGGCCAGGGTCTGGAGATTCGCGTCCGGGCCAGTGGTGGCGCGGAAGGCGTCCATCATGTCGAAGGCGTCTTCTTGACAGTAGAGGTAGAGCGACTGGTAGCGCGCCCCACCACCGGCTTCGAAGTGGGTGAAGCCCGCGGCCAGCGAGGCCTCGAGTGCAGGGAGGAAGTCCTCGGTCTTGACCCGCGCCCCGTATACGGACTGAAAGCCGTCCCGGAAGGACGTGTTCATCACAGCAATGCGCTTCTTGGCCACGTTCTACGCCCCCCCACCGTTGCGCCCCTGCCGGTGGGCCTCCACGGACGCCAGCACGATGGCGATCACCTCGTCGTTTCCCGCGATTGGCGAGTTTGCCCACTCGGGCGCAGCCGCCTCGGGTTCCGGGAAGCGATCCGCGAAGGCGGCGAAGAAAGCAGCCGAGCCCTGCATTAGGCCCACGAGCAGCCCCAGAAAGGCGAAGACCGTCGCCATGCCGACGCCCATCAGGAGCATGCCTTCCGAAACCACGGGGACCTCCTACTCTTCCTGCGCGGGAATTATCCACACTCGGCGGCGAAAAGGGAGGCCCCCTGTTCAGAGCCGGATGGAGCCGGGAACCGTCACGGGTGCCGTTCTGTGCAGGTCCCTGCATCTCCCGATTTGGGGGCACAGGAGGCGCACTCTTTTCTGGGGCTCGAGTCCATGTTCCACAGGATCGAACCACGCCCGAACATACCGGTCAATACGAGTACGGCACCCCGGTACCGCAATAGTCAATCGTGCCGGCGCGTCCCGGCCAGATAGGCGTCCCATATTGGTTCTCACGCAGGTTCAGCTGCTCATTCAACTCGGTGGCGGTCGCTTCCTCGAGCAGAGAATGGAATGCACCCGGAGCGCTTGAACTCGCGGGCGCGCAAGCTGGTAGACTCCTACTCGGTACGGAATCAGTGAGCCACCTCCCGTCACCGGACGCCTGAGAGCCCCCATGCCGAAGAGCTTCACGACACTCCTCGATCCGGACGTCGTCCGCGATCCGCACCCGACCCTGGCCGAGCTGCGGAGGACGTCGCCCGTCGTCTGGGACCCGGTGATCGAGACCTGGCTCGTCACGCGGCACGAGGACGTGAAGGCGGCCTTGGGCGATCCGCGGTTCTCGCGCGACCGACGGCTCACCAAGTCCTACACGCCGCCCGACCCGGAAACCTGGGCCGCCCGCCACGACGAGTACACGATGAACGTCTCCGACGAGACGCAGCACCGTCGCTGGCGCAAGCAGCTCTCGGCCGGCTTCACACCGCGCGCCGTGCGCCGCATGGAGGGGCTGGTCCGCGCCGTCGTGTCCCAGTTCGCGAGGCCGCTGATCCGCCGGCGCGGCGCGGTCGACCTGGTCGCCAAGTTCACCAACCCGATCCCAAACACGGTGATCAGCCGGATCACGGGCATCCCGCCGTATCCGGGTGAGGAGGACCGCTTCCGCCAGCTCGGACAGGACGTGATCCGCCAATTCTTCCCGATGGCGGACGCCGAGAACAAGCGCCGCGGCGAGCAGGCGATGAACGAGCTCGCAGAGTGGATCGGCAAGCTCGCCGACGAGCGACGCCAGGAGCCACAGGACGACCTGCTGTCGGACCTCATCGTGGGCAACCAGGGCGAGGACGCGATGAGCAATGTCGAAATCATCATGCAGATCGTCGTGCTCGTCGCTGCGGGATCCGAGACGACGACGCTGGGGGGCACGCACGCGATCCGGCTGCTGCTCGAGCACCCGGACCAGCTGGCCCTGCTGCGCGCCGACCCCTCGCTGACGCGCAACGCCGTACGCGAGGTGCTCCGCTTCGACTTCGGCGGCGCCGGCAGCATGCCGCTCGTCGCGACCGAGGATCTCGAGATCGGCGGTGTCGTGATCCGTCGGGGCGACATGCTGATGAGCAGCGTGAGCAGTGCGAACCGCGACGAGACGGTCTTCGACGCCCCCGATCGTTTCGACATCACCCGCGACACCCGCGAGACCCTCACCTTCGGGAGCGGGCCGCACTACTGCCTGGGCGCGAACCTCGCCCTCCAAGAGCTGGATTGCATGCTCGAGGGCACGCTCGAATTCCTGCCGGAGGGCGCGCGCCTGATCGACGACGAGCTCGAATGGGAGTCCATCGGACTCATGCGGCGCCCGGTCAACCTCCCGGTCGACTTCGGCTGAGCGGCCGGCGGTCGCTCTGCGGCTAACCTAGGCCCACACCAGCGCGACCGCCGCTAGGCGCGGGTGCTTTCCGCGAAGCCACCGATCGCACGGTCGCTCAGCAAGATCGGCATGAACCGCCTCGCGGCCGCGTCCGAAGCAGGGCTTGAATTCGAAGCCGACGCCCAGGCGACCGCCACGGGTCCGAGGACTTTCGCGAGGCCATGGCGGCGTGGGGGCAGAAGCGCGACGGGAAGTTCGACAATGTGTGAGAATCGGTCGACCGAAGTTCGACCCGGTCCGGCGGGATCCACTCAGGAGGATCGACGATGAGTCTCCCCAAGAGCAGCTTCGCCATGGTCCAGACCGCGCCGCGCAAGCTCGAGCCGATGGACATCCCGATTCCCGAGATCGATGACGACGCCGGGCTGCTCCGCATCGACGCCTGCGGGATCTGCGGGAGCGACTACGAGCAGTTCGAAGGCGCACTCCGCACGCCGATGCCCGCGGTGCCGGGTCACGAGCCGCTCGGGACGGTCGCTGCCATTGGCGACCGCGCCGCCGCGCGCTGGGGGGTGGACGTCGGCGACCGAGTCGCAGTGGAGACGATGATCTCTTGCCATCACTGCGAACCGTGTCTCGGGGGCTCCTACCACCTGTGCAACTCCCGGCGGATCTACTCCTACATTCCGCTGTCCGATGCCCCGGGCCTCTGGGGTTCGTACGCGCAGTACATGTACCTCGACCCCAATGCCGTCGTGCACAAGGTCGACGCGAGCTTGCCTCCGGAGATCGCCGTGATGTTCAACCCGCTCGGCGCCGGCTTTCGCTGGGCGGTGGAGATTCCCGAGACCGGCCCCGGCGATACGGTGGTGATCATGGGACCGGGGCAGCGCGGTCTCTCGAGCGTGATCGCGTGCCGCGAAGCGGGCGCCGCGAACATCATCGTGACGGGTCTCGAGGTCGACGAGCGCAAGCTCGCACTCGCTCGTGAATTCGGCGCGGACGCCACGGTGGACGTACAGAACGAGGACCCGGTCCGCCGCATCCGCGAGCTCACGAACGGACGCGGTGCAGATGTCGTGGTCGATGTCTCGTCCTACGCGGTCGAGCCGATCGTGCAGGCCATCGATTTCGTGCGCATGGGCGGAACCATCGTGCTCGCCGGTGTAAAGGGCTTCAAGCCGATTCCCGATTTCATCTCCGACAAGGTCGTCTTGAAGGAGATCACACTGCAGGGAGCGATCGGTGTCACGAGCTCGGGCTACAAGAACGCCATCCGCCTGCTCGAATCACGTCGTCACCCCGTGGAGCGAATGCACACCCACGATTTCAGCCTCGCCGAGGCCGAGCTCGCGATCCGCACGCTCGCCCGCGAGATCGAAGGCGACGAGTCGATTCACTCCTGTCTGATTCCCGAGAACTGATCCACACTGCTACCCGAGCTCGAGACGAGGACGAGAACGACATGGACGAGATCCGTAGCTGGGTCGAGAACTCCCCCTACAGCCGATTCCTCGGCGTGAAGCTCGAGCGCGTAGACGCAGCGGGCGCACGCCTGGTACTCCCGTACTCCGACGAGAATTCGAACCCCGGCAAGGCGCTCCACGGCGGCTGCGCGGCGTCGATCGGCGCCATCGGCGGTCAGGTGGTGGCGCGCGCCGTGCTCGGTGCCGACGCGGGACCCTGTCACACGGCGCAGATGCAGGTGAGCTATCTCGCCGCCGCGATCGGCGAAGACGTGGTCGCCGACGCGAAGCTGCTCCGCAAGGGGCGCGAGCTCTGCTTCGTAGGGATCGAAGTGAAGACCACCGAGGGCAAGCCCATCGCGAGCATCACCAACACGGTCCGGGGGCGCGGGAGCGCAGCCAGCGCCGACACCTACGTGTCCGCCGGAGATCACGGTGAGTCCGACCCCGGCGTCATGGGTCCTCACATCGGATCGATCCCTTTCATCGGCAATCGCGGCATCCGCGTCGAGCACATGTCGGGCGGCACGGCGCGTCTCGTCATGCCACTTCTCGACGACAACTGTGACGAGGCCGGTGGCGTGCACGAGGGCGCGGTGCTGGCGCTGCTCGACACCACGGGCGCGATGGCATCATGGGCGCAGAGCGGGCCGGGAAAGTACAAGGCATCGACGCCATCGATGCAGCTACAGATCCTCGGGCCGCCCCCCAAGGCCGACCTCGTCGCCTACGGGCGCTGCGTACAGAACGACAACGAGATCTACTGGTCGGACGTCGAAGTCGCCGATGCGAACGACGGACGCGTTTCGGCCCGCGGCACCGTGCTGTACCGGATCCTACAGTAGAACCCCACATCGACTCCGCAGAGTCGAGGTCCAACCACCGAACAGGAGAATCGAATGCCCATCAATCCCGATGCCGTCGGCACCCAAGGAGAGCCCTCGCGCCGTTCCTGGAGCTCCAAGGACGCCATCCTCTACGGCCTCGGCGTGGGTGCGGGCGTCGACGAGCTCGCCTTCACCACCGAAAACACCCAGGAAGTCCCCCAGCGCGTACTGCCCACCATGGCGGTGGTGCTCGGCGGGGGAGGGATCCCGATGGACAAGCTCGGCAGCTTCAACTTCGCGATGCTCCTGCACGGCGCGCAGAAGATCGAGCTCTTCGACGAGATTCCCGTCGAGGGCGAGATCGAGAGCACCGGCTTGATTGGCGCGATCTGGGACAAGGAGAAGGCGGCTTCGGTCGAGCTCGTCTCCGAGAGCACCAACATCGCCACCGGCAAGCCGCTCTTCAAGACCACGATGACCGCGTTCATCCGCGGTGAGGGCGGCTTCGGGGGTGAGCGCGGTCCGTCGCCTACCTTCGAGCTCCCGGATCGCAAGGCCGACCAGGAGGCTCACTACCAGACGCGCATCGACCAGGCGCTCTTGTACCGTCTCTCGGGCGACCGCAATCCTCTCCACTCCGATCCCGCGTTCGCCAAGATCGGCGGCTTCGACCGACCGATCCTGCACGGCCTGTGCACGTACGGCTTCACGGGACGTGCGCTCCTCCACACGCTGTGCGACTCCGATCCGGCGCGCTTCAAGTCCATGGAGGGCCGCTTCTCGACACCTGTCATGCCGGGCGACGAGCTCGTAGTCTCCATGTGGATCGACGGCAACACCTGCCGGTTCCAGACGAAGAACCAGGACGGCGTGGTGGTCTTCGATCAGGGAGTGATGACGTTCGCGTAGCCGGGAGCGCAGGGATAGGAGTCGTCAAGAGAGGCTCTCGAAATTCTCGTTCGATCGATGACCAAGGAACAAATCGCTGAAACTCGGAAGATGGCGCAGGTGTGGCAGGACGAGCATTTGTCACAGGGGAATTGAAATGACGAACTTCGGAAAGACGGCTCTGTTGATTTCTGGGTTGTGTCTGCTGGTCTCGGTTTCGGTGGGATGCAGTGAGCAGAAGGTGACTGAGTTGAAGGCCGAGGAGCAAGGGGATGCTGAGGCGCAGCCCAACTCGGGGGTGATGTACGACGAGGGTGACGCTGTCGCAAGAGGCGGTGCAGCGGCGGTGAAGCGGCTTCGGAAGGCGGCGGAGCAAGGGGATGCGGAGGCTCAGGTCGACCTGGGGCTGGCGTACGGAGACGGTGAGGGTGTCGAAGAAGACGATGCAGAAGCGGTGGAGTGGTATCGGAAGGCGGCGGAGCAGGGGAACGCGGAGGCACAGGTCGCCCTGGGGGAGGCGTACGGAGACGGTGAAGGTGTCGAAGAAGACGATGCAGAAGCGGTGGAGTGGTATCTGAAGGCTACGGAACAAGGGGATGCGGAGGCTCAGTTCAACTTGGGGCTCGCGTACGGAGACGGTACCGGTGTCGAACAGGACTTCGTTCTCGCTCACATGTGGTGGAGTCTTGCGCGAGCGCAGGGACATGAGATGGCAGGAGAGACTCTCGATATTCTGGTTCGATTCATGACGGAAGAACAGATCGCTGAAGCTCAGAGGAAGGAAGGGGAGTGGCAGGAGGCGCATTGACGAGGGTGGATGCGCGGGCGGCGGTTCGCAACGCGGACTGAGAGGGTACGGCTCGACTCCCGGGAAAGGCTTTCTGGGGATCAGAAGCGATTTCGAGCGAATGAGCAGAGTCGTGGATCGAACGTCGGCTCTGCTCTCCCCAGCCCTTCAGCGCCTCCCCCCTCGCTCAGCCAGCCAGGGAAGATTTTTCTTCGACCAGAATCAGACCGATGCGCAACAACCCCGGTTAACACACCGGAAATACTCACAATCGACTCCTGTGCTCGTCGCCCCACTTTTTTTGCCACAAACGCTCTCGGGGCACCACATACCTCACGCCAACTTTTTTGCACTTTTTTTGCCACCCCGACGAGAAATCGCCCACTTCCCCACTAGGCGTTCCAACCCTGGGAGGACGCCGATTTGGGGTATGTGGCGGTGGTGGTCTTTGTTGAAAGAGTAGTGGCTTCAGCGGTCCCGTCGGACCATCCCATCACGAACGGAAGCGTTGCCGCTGATGAGTTCAGCGGCAATGCGAACGACGTGATTGGGAATGGACTTGATGGTGTTGTGAACCCGGAAGTTGGACAGAAAGATCGCCGGAACCGAGACGTCTGAAACGCTAGGGATCGAGCGTTTCAGGCGGGTCTCGGGGATTTCTTCTACTCGATGTAGCCGAGCGTCCGCAGTTTCTCGACGAGGGCCGGATCGCGGACGTCGCTCATGCGCTCGGGATCCTCTCCCAGGCCCGGGAGCGAGGAGCCCGGTACCACGCGGGACGGCATCGCGGCGAGGCGGGCCGGCTCGATCCAGTCGACGGGAAGGTCGTGCTCGAAATCGTCGGGGATCGGGCTGCCGGCGAGATAGCTGACGAGGGGAGCCACGTCGAGCACGGAGAGCCTTCCGCGTTCCGCGCGCCTGGCGATCGGCCCGCCGGCCGCGATGAAGACAGCGGTGGGGTGGTGGGTACCGGTGAAGCGCTGTCGGTAGATCACGTGGGAAATGGGGACGACTTCTCCGGCCACGCGGATCTCGCTGTCGGGCCAGAGCGGCGCGATGCGGTCGCCCCTCGGCAGACCGAATACGAGGGCCTGCGCCGTCGGATCGACCTTCGTGTCGAACCCCCAATCCATCACGCGTTTCAGGAACCACTGTCCCACGCGCTCGAGGAACGGGCGCGCCATGCTCGCCGGGCGCGGTGCGACGTCGAGGGCGCTGGTGTAGAAGAGCGCGTCGCCTTCGAGGGTCTCGAAGGAATCGAGCAACGCGATCAGTTTCTCCACCGTGGCGTCCCGCACAGCGAACGGACCCGGCGCGATGCGCAGCGAGACGGCGAAGAACGTGCCCACCACGCTCACGCCTTCTTCCGCGAGGTCGAAGCCGGCCCGATCGAGGACGGGCTCGATCTGCGTCATCCAGATGTCTTCGGTGCCCTCGCGCGCCTGGAAGCCGTGGTCCGACACGACGATCACGCTGTCCTCGGGTGCGAGTCCCGCCACGAGCTCGCCCACTGCGCGGTCCACGCCTGCCAGCGTGCGGCGAACCGCATCGCGCTCGACTTCGGCCACCGCGGGGGTCGGCTCCTCGAAATCCTCGGGAAAGGACGCGTGCCAGTAGCGGTGTGAAGCGGCGTCGACGCCGTAGAAGGTGACGGCTCCGACCTCCGGGTCGTAGCGCTCTGCCAGCGCCCCCCAGGAGCGCGCCTTCTCGGCGACCTCGCGCTGTGCCTGCTCGAGGTAGGCGCGATTGCTCGGCATCTCCTGATAGACGGTGCGGAAGAGCGGAGAGTCGTAGCCGTCGAGCGCGTCGGTGGGCCAGGTGGTGTCGTCGCGCCGCAGCCAACCCGGCACCACGAAGCCGTTCGGTAGCGACGCCGGCGGCCAGCTCATCAGCACGTCATAGAGCCCAACGCGGTGCCCGCTCGCGGCGAGACGCTCGTAGACGGTCGGTACTTTGATCTGCGCGCGAGTCGAGAAGAAGTCGGTGACGCCGTGGTCCTCGGGAGTCCTCCCCGTGGCGACGCTGGTCCACACCACGGGAGACGACACGGGCTCGACGGTTTCGAGGTCCGCCGACCCGCCGCGCTCGATCAGCGCTGCGAGATGCGGGAGAGCCCCGCCCGCGATCATCGCATCGAGGACCGGCCACGAGGCCCCGTCGATGCCGATCACGAGCACCCGCGCCGATGCGGGAGCCGCCGCGGCCCACAAAAGACACGCGGCGAGGAACGCGCGAGAAGCGCTCCGGTAGAGCGGGGGCGGGGCAGTCATCTGCGGAAACCTGGAGGCGGCGGAGCCGGTTCGTCGGGCGCGACGCCGAGCAGCGTAGCCCGGGCGTGCAACCGTCGCCCCTTCTGCGTCACAATGGAGTCGCCCCCGGCCTCGTTCCGAGGCCTTCTTTGGAGTACGCCATGCACGACCTCGTCATCAAGGGTGGAACCATCGTCGACGGCAGCGGCAGCGCGCCGATCGAAGGAGACGTAGCGATCGACGACGGAAAGCTGACGGCCGTCGGCAGCGTATCCGAGGGCGGGCGCGAGGAGGTCGACGCGAAGGGCAAGCTCGTGACGCCCGGCTTCGTCGACATCCACACCCACTACGATGGCCAAGCCACCTGGGACGAACTCCTGACGCCCACGTCGTGGCACGGCGTCACGACCCTCGTGATGGGCAACTGCGGCGTCGGGTTTGCGCCCGTCGCACCGGGCAAGCAGGAGTACCTGATCGGTCTGATGGAGGGCGTCGAGGACATCCCCGGCACGGCACTCCACGAGGGCATCGACTGGCAGTGGGAGAGCTTCCCCGAGTACCTCGACGCGCTCGACAAGCGCAGGTTCGTCCTCGACGTCGGAACCCAGGTCCCCCACGGTGCTGTTCGCGCGTACGTGATGGGCGAGCGCGGCGCGAAGAACGAACCGGCCAACGCGAAGGACATCGAGGAAATGGCGGCCATCGTGAAGGAGGGCATCGCCGCCGGCGCGCTCGGCTTCTCGATGTCGCGCACGATCGTGCACCGCGCCGTCGACGGTGAAGTGGTCCCCGGCACACACGCGGCCGAGGACGAGATCTTCGGTATCGCGAAGGTGCTGGGCGAGCTCGGCCAGGGGATCGTCGAGCTGGCACCCGCCGGTGTGCAGGGTGAGGACATGTCGGCCCCGGAGAAGGAGATCGACTGGATGGGCCGATTGTCGGGCGAGATCGGCCGTCCCGTTTCGTTCGCACTCGTGCAGCACGACGTGGCGCCGAACCACTGGCGCGAGCTGTTGGCCCTGTGCGATCGCGCCGGCGATGTCAGCGGCGCCGACCTGCGCCCGCAGGTGGCCGCGCGACCGAACACGCTGCTCATCGGCCTCCCGACCTTCCAGCCCTTCAGCTTCCGTCCCTCCATGATGGCTCTCGGTGGGCTGCCGTTCGAAGAACGCGTCGCGAGGCTGCGCGACCCGGGCGTTCGCGAGAAGATCCTTTCGGAAGAGTCGGTCTATCCCATCCCGCAACTCAAGGTCGTGATCGAGATGATCAACAACGGCCTCGACAAGATCTTTCGTCTGGGCGATCCGCCCGATTACGAGCCGCCGCCGGAGATGAGCGTCCGCTCGCAGGCTCTGAGCCAGGGAGTGGATCCCTACGGGCTCCTCTACGACTGGCTCCTCGAAATGGATGGCAAACAGCTGCTCATGCTGACGCTGCTCAACTACAGCGATCTCAACCTCGATCCCGTGCGCGAGATGCTCCTTCATCCGCGGAGCGCCTTCGGTCTGGCCGACGGCGGCGCCCACTGTGGTGCCATCTGCGATGCGAGCATGACGACGTCACTGCTCTCGCACTGGGCGCGCGACCGCACGCGCGGCGATCAGCTGCCGCTCGAGTTCGTCGTGAAGAAGATGACGGCCGACACAGCCTCGCTGTACGGCATGCACGACCGCGGCGTCCTCACCCCCGGAATGAAGGGCGACGTCAACGTCATCGACTTCGATCGACTCGGTCTCGAGATCCCCGTCCTCGCGAACGACCTGCCCGCTGGCGCGAGCCGCCTCATCCAGCGCGCGCATGGCTACGAGGCGACGATCGTGTCAGGCGAGGTGACGTTCCGGGACGGCGTGCACCAGGGTCCGCTGCCCGGGCGGCTCGTGCGGGGCCCGCAGCAGCGGCCCGCGTAGGAGTCCGGGTTCGAGGGGAAGTACTGGTCGATGCCGAAACGACGCGTCCATCCGAAACCGGTACAGGATCCCCATCCGCCGATCTGGTCGGCGACCACCAGCATCGACGGCCACTACGAGATCGGAAAGATGGGCGTGGGTCTCTTGTCCTTCGCGGTGGGGGTTCCGCCCGAGGATCTGATCCCGCGCGTCGCGTCGTACCAGGCCGGCCAGGCAGAGTGCGAGAAGCCGAAGGGACTCCTCCGCAACGACCAGGTGGTGGCCTTCACGACGGGAGCCGCCATGGTGGGCGATCCGGATCGCTGCGTCGAAATCGCAAAGCGCTACGAGGCTGCGGGTTGCGACCTGCTCTTCTGCCTGGTGAACCCGTACAACCTTTCACACGAAGAGGTGATGAACTCGATCGAGCACATCGGGAAATACGTGATTCCCGAGTTCAACGAGTAGGGCACGTGCTGAGGAGGTGCTCGATGCGCCGAACGATCTGCCTCGCCATCGCCGGTTGGATGTTCCTCGCGCCTCCCGCGGCGGCGGACGGGCCATTCACGGCGTTGCTTGGCTCGTCCGACGAGGCACCCAAGACGCGCGACGGAAACGTCCCGCTGGCGCGCGGAGTCTTTCTGGTCGCCCGCCACCAGGTCTCCGGCTACTTTGCAGAGACCGTCCTGTTGATACTCGACTACGGCGCCGCCGGTACCTCCGGCGTGATCCTCAACCGCCCGACCACAACGAAGCTCGAACGTCTCCTCGCCGGAGACCAGGACCTCGGGGGCCGAACCGACGTGGTGTACCGCGGCGGACCTGTCTCACCCATGTCGCTGACCGTTCTGATCCGGGCCGCGTTGCCGCCCGACGACTCCTCGCCCGTGGTGGCCGACATTCACGCCAGTGGAGAGGCATCGACGCTGCGCGCGTCCATCGTCGCCGGCGCGACCTCGGGCGAGGTTCGCGCGTACTTCGGCTACGCGGGCTGGATGCCGGGGCAGCTCGCCGCCGAGGTCGAGCGTGGAGACTGGCGCGTCGTCCCGGCCGCTCCCGATCGCGTCTTCGCGGAGAAGACCAGCGGGATGTGGGAGGAGCTCAGCCTCCGATTCGACGGAACCCGGGTTCGCGCTCCGCTTGGCGACCCGGCGGTATGAGACCAGCTCGAGGATCTGAAGTCGCGGGTCGGTCCCTGCTCAGAACCGATCAAGATGCGACCGGAGCGCGATGAAGTCGCATCGCGAACAACGGGGCGAGGAGGTTGTAGTGTCGGAATCCAGTCGTGAGCGGGTCGGATTCATCGGAGTCGGCAATATGGGAGGCGCCATGCTTCGGTGCGTCCGCGAGGCTGGCTTCCCCGTCGTCGCTACCGACGTGTCACGCGAAACCCTCGATGCCGTCGCGACGGGGGACGCGGGGGTGGCGACCGTCGATTCGCCCGCGGCAGTCGCGCAGCTCAGCCGGATCGTCTGTCTCGTCGTGCAGAATGATGCGCAGGCCAAAGCGGTACTGCTCGGCCGGGACGGGCTGCTCGCCCACGCCGGGCCCGAACACCTGGTCGTCATCCACTCCACGCTCTCGCTCGGCGGGCTGCGGCGCCTCGCCGAGGCCGCCGAAAAGGCGAAGGTGGCGCTGCTCGATGCGGGAGTATCGGGGCGCCAGGGCCAGGGCAGCGTCGGCGATCTTTGCGTCATGGTCGGGGGACCGCGTGCGGCTTTCGAGCAGGCGCTCCCCGTGCTCGAGACCTACGGAGGTCTCGTGCTTCACCTCGGCGACGTCGGCGCCGGTATGCGCGCGAAGCTCGCGCGCAACACGATCTGCTATCTGAGCTACCTCGCCATGTTCGAAGGACTGGCGCTCGCCGAGACTGCAGGGATCGAACGCGGCTCGATGGATCAGATCCTCGAACACACGGGCCTGCGATCGGTCGCGATGAACGCGTATCTCGATCTTCGCACCACGACCGTCGCCTACGACCCTGACACGGATCCCGAAGGTGCGGAGTTCGCGAAGTTCAACGCGTTGATCGGCCGCAAGGATCTCGAGTCGGCACATGCATTCGCGAACGAACTCGGTATCGAGCTGCCCGGCGTATCGGCGGGAATCGAAGCGATGGACGCGATGTTCGGAGCCTACCGGGAGTCTGAACGGTAGAAGCCGCACTTCCGAGCCAAGGCCAGGTTGCTCACACTTCGCGCTGTTGCACCTCGAAGATCGTGCGGACACGCGACGGCCCGACCTGACACGGACGGGGATCGTGGCGCGCCCAGCGAGCGGGCTCACCGCGGATCAACGTGTCGCCCCGCGGGCTCTGCTTGACGATGTCCGTGTATGCGAATGCGTCGGCGGGCGCGTAGGTCTGCAGCAGTAGACGGCGCTGTCGGTTCGAGCGGTTGGGCGCGGATCCGTGAACGACGCGGCAGTTGTGAACGGTGATGGTCCCAGCCGGCCCCGTCGGATACGCGGCCTGCGCAACGTCGACGCGCGCCAGGTCGGACGCTGCGATGCACCCGACCCAGGCGTCGCCCGAGTATTGGTCGAACAGGTCGTCCTCGTGGCTTCCCGGGACGAAGCCGACGTTTCCCATGTTGGGCTCCACGTCGTCGAGGAAGACGCCGACGGTCAGTGGGCCGTAGTTGGTGTGCGGCCAGAATTGGATGTCCTGATGCCACTTGACCTCTTCGCCACCGCGCGGCGCCTTGAAGTTCAGCTTGCCGTGGTGGTACTTGATGTCCGGTCCGATCAGGTCCTCCACCACGTCGACGATCACCGACTGGCTGACGAACTCCCAGAACGTCTCGTGGAGGTCAGCGGGAGAGACCAACCTGCGAAGTCGCGGGCTCTCGGCCGTGTGATCGGGCTCGAGGTCGAAGAGGGGGTTCGACTCCGTGAGAGCACGGCTCTTCTCCACGAATTCCTCGGTGACGGCTACCAGGCGCTCGAGCCAGGCCGTGGCGACCAGGCCGCGAATTGCGATGAAGCCGTCGCGCCCATAATCGGCGCGCTGACTCGGCGTGAGGACCCTCAGAGAGGCGGGCATCGGCGCCGTGATGTCCTGGGCTTCGCCCGAGATCTGTCGAGAGGTCATCGTGAGAACGTAACCTTTCAGCCACCGGACGACTGAATAGTGGCATCTCTCATGCCATAATTACGCGGCTCCATCGACCCACGCGAAGCCGAGGAGAACACCGCATGACGCTTCCCACCCCGCTTGCCCTCATGGGCGCGCCCGGCTCCCCCTACACGCGCAAGATGCGTGCGCTGCTCCGCTACCGGCACATCCCCTACCGCGTCATCGCGCAGGGCTCGGAGGAGCACGCGAAGCTGCCGGCGCCGAAGGTACCGCTGCTGCCCACCTTCTATCTCCCGAATGCGCAGGGTGAGATCGAGGCGGTGACCGACTCCACGCCGCTCATCCGGCGCTTCGAGTCGGAGTTCGAGGACCGCTCCGTGTTGCCCCCGGACCCGGTGCTCGGCTTCATCGACGCGCTGCTCGAGGACTACGGCGACGAGTGGCTCACCAAGCCGATGTTCCACTATCGCTGGGCCTATCAGGCGGATATCGACAAGGCGGCCAAGGTGTTGCCGCTGTGGCGCCGGGTCAACGTCACCGACGAGCAGTTGGCGCCCTTCTCGAAGATGATCGCCGAGCGACAAGTCTCGCGGCTCTGGGTCGTGGGCTCGAACGAGACGACCGGGCCCGTAATCGAGAACAGCTACAAGCGCTTTCTCGCGCTCTTCGACGCGCACTTGCAGGAGCAGCCGTTTCTGATGGGCGGCCGTCCGGGCTCGAGCGACTTCGGGGTCTATGGTCAGCTGACTCAGCTCGCCCTCTTCGATCCCACACCGGCTGCCGTGACCCTCGAAATCGCACCGCGCGTCTACTCCTGGGTCGAAGTGATGGAGGAACTCTCGGGTCTGGAGCCGGTCGCTGCCGACTGGACCACTCGCGACCACGTGCCCGACACGCTCCGCGCGCTGCTCGGTGAAGTGGGACGCGTGTACACGCCCTTCCTGCTCGCGAACGCGGCGGCCATCGAGTCGGGTGCGGACGAGGTCGAGACCGAGATCGACGGCCTGCCGTGGACGCAGAAACCCTTCCCCTACCAGGCGAAGTGTCTGCGTTGGATCCGCGAGGCGCGCGACGCGCTCGATCCCGCGGATCGCACGCAAGTCGACGCGCTGCTCGAAGGGACGGGCTGCGAGGCGCTGTTCGCCTAGGGGCTCGCGCCGTCAGTCCAGCGGAGCCGCCTCCGCGGCTGCTCTGCCCGCGTAGCGTCCGAAGAACGTGCAGTCGGCCACCGCCATGCCGCTGTTGTAGCCGCCCGCCGGGAAGCCCGACGTGGTCCGGCCGGCTGCGTACAGGCCCTCGATCACGTTGCCCTCGATGTCCATGACCTCGCCCGTGGACTTCGTCCAGAGGCCGCCGAGTGTAAAGGTGGGGAAGGCACATTTCTCGGTAGAGATGTCGAGAAGCTTGTAGGGCCCCTTGTCGAGCGGGCGGATCCAGTTCGGGTGCTTCTGGAACAGCGGGTCTTCGCCCTTCTCGGCGAACTTGTTGTACTGCGTCAGGGTGTTGGCGAGGCCGCCCTCGGGAATGCCGACTGCCTTCTCGATTTCCTCGATCGTACCCTCGGCACAGACCTGCGCGCCCATGCTGTTGGTGGCGGCAATGTCGGCGTCGAGCAGCAGGTAGGCGACGCCGCCCTGGTGGATGACCACCGCGTCGCCGAGCTGGCATTGGTAGAGGTCCTCGGCGATGAAGCGCTGACCGAGCCGATTGACGAAGATGCCGCGCAACAGATCGCGCGGCGGTGCGAAGGGCATGACGATCGAGCTCTCGTTCATGCGGATGGCCGCGCCGCCCGCGCCCATGCCGATGCGGATGCCCGAGCCGTCTTCCGTGCTCTCTCCGAGCGGCGGGAAGCACTTGAGAATCCGGGGTGCAAAGCGCTCGACCATCCCACGATCGTGGATGAAGCCACCGGTGGTGAGGAGCACGCCGCGGCGCGCGCGGATCGCCTTCTGCTCGCCGTCGATGGTCGCGATGGCGCCGACGACGCGCCCCGCCTCGTCGAGTACGACGCGCTCGATTACCGCCTTGTAGGCGACTTTCACTCCCGCATTCTCGGCTGCTTCGAGAAGCTTCGTCATCAAGATGAGGCCCGCGTTGTTCCCCGGTCGCGCCACGGTGTGGCCTCGCGGGGCGGGTTTGGCGATCTCGCGGTAGGGATAACCGAGCTCGCAACCCGTGTAACACAGGCCCTCGTCCTCGACGGGAATGGTTCCCTCGCTGGGCGGAAAGAACGCGGTCTTGAAGGGGACACCGTGCTCGACCATCCAGTCGTAGTGGCCGACGCTGCGGTCGCAATAGAACTGACACTTCTCCTCGTCGGCATTGGGGCCACACAGGGCGAGGAGGTACTTGAGCATCTCCTCGGGCGAGTCCTCGTAGCCGAGATCCTTCTGGAGCTGGGTGCCGCCGCCGATGTAGAGCTGGCCGCCGGAGGTGATCGTGGTGCCGCCGCCGGTCTCGCGTCGTTCGAGGGCGAGGACGTCGACACCGGCCTCGGCGACCTCGATGGCGGCGCACACTCCGGCGCCCCCGTAGCCGCCGATCAACACGTCGGTGGTGATGTCGAAACTCGACACGTCCTTCTCGAGGGCTGCGGCGGTGGCCCACTCTCGTTCTTCCGCGAGTACCAGGGGAATTTCAGTCGCCATCTCGAACTCCTCGAGGCGTGTTCATTCTGGTTGGGTGCTGACCATACCGGGTTTCGACGCCGAGGTGCTAGTCGGAATGTCCTGGGCCGTCGGTCTCGGGTCTGGAGGACTCGAATGCCCTGCTGTCGAGTTCGGCGCGAATCCGCGCGTGTTCGGCCTCGCTCAGACTGAAGCGGGTGAACATCAGACTGCCGATCCCGTAGCCGACCAGCGGAACGCCACCCATCAGGAAGATCATCGTGTCCTTGACCTGCTCGGTCTGCTCGGCGGCGTTTTCCACGTACCCCGTCAGCTCGAGCGAGTAGCCCACCACGCCCACCATGATGCCGGCGGCGAGCTTCGACATGAAGCTCCAACCGGCGAAATAGGCGCCTTCCTTGCGTTCGCCGGTCTGGTACTCGTCGAAGTCGATCACCTCGGATTTGAGGGCCTGACCGAGGGTGCTGCCGCACGCGCTGGCGGTGCCGGAGAGAATCGACGAGACCGTCATCAGCAGCCAGTCGCCCTCGCCCAACCAGAAGAGCAACCCGTAGCCGATGCCCCCCTGGACCATGGCGAACAGCCAGAGTCGTCGCTTTTCGAAGAAGTTCCCGAGCCACACCCACAGCGGTACTGCCGCGAGCGATGACACCATGAAGACGCCGAGCAGGATCGGAACGATTTCTTGCATCTTCATCACGTACTCGACGACGAAGGGCGTCAGGACTCCGATACCGCCCGAGCCGATGCTCTCGATGAAGAAGACGAACAGCAGGAGGCGTGCGTGGCGGTTGGCGAAGACGTCGCGCACCGCACGGAATGGATTGTCCCCGCCGCGTCCGGCGAAATCGGGCCGTTCCGCGGGAGTGAGCGAGACGCCACCGATGACGAAGACGAGTGTCAGCACTCCCGCGACGTAGCTCATCAGCGCCGCCGTGGCTGCGCCCTGCTGGACGAGATACGCGCCGCCGGTTCCGGCGGCGAGCATGCCGAGTATCCGCATCGCCTGACGGATCCCGAACACCCGGTTGCGTTCCTGGCGTTCGAACGTGAGCTCCGCGCCGAGCGCCATGTGGGGAACGTCGAAGATCGTGAAGGCCGTGTAGAAACCAAGCACCGCGACCGTGATCCACGCGATCAGCCACGCTCCGTCGAGACCCGCCGGCGGTACCCAGACCATGATCGCGAAGCCCGAGAGGAGAGGCGCGGATACGCAGAGCCATGGGCGCCGGCGGCCCCAGCGGCTCTGCGTGCGGTCGCTCAGATTGCCGATGAGAGGATCGGAGACGGCGTCCCATAGCTTCGCGACGAGAAAGATCGTACCGACCGCTGCCGCCGACGCGCCGAGGTCATCGACGGCGTACTTCAGGTACATGATCAGGATGAGGATGTACATGAACTGAGACGGAACGGCGGCGAGCCCGAATCCCACGAGCGAGCGCGTGGTCAGGCGCGTGGTTGCTGAAGTTTCGGTGGAACTCACGGCGCGCATTCTGCCACGTTCGCGGGTGGATCCGTAAAGGCTGGAGGCGGGGGCCGAGATGGGGGGAATGCGCGCTCTCCGGCGCGCGCTACAGTCCGCTCCCCAGCAGCGACGGTCCGGAGTGAGGAGGAAGCCATGGCGCGCAAGGCCGCAAAGAAGAAGGCCGCAAAGAAGAAGGTCGCAAAGAAGAAGCCGGTCGCCCGGAAGCGGTCCGCATCGAAGAAGCGTGGATCGGGCGCGCCGTCGTCCGACGCGACGTACTCCGACGTCCGCCGAGCCATGCAGTCAGCGATCCTCGATCTCCATCGCTGATCGCGTTTCCGGTGCCGACGCCCACGCGCGACGGACGAGCAACTCGGCGGTCAATGACTGCTGCTTGCGCCCCTATCTGTCGTGCCCTTGCAGCTCTCGGGGGCTCGACGAGCTACCAGGGGCGCAACACCACCAGGGGTAGCTCGCGCGGGGCGCACATCTGCTGATAGGCCTCGGTCGTAGGGCTCATTCGCGAGAGTTCCTTGAACAATCGCTCGCGCTCCGCACCGCTGGCGACGTGCCCGTGGACGGGTCGCGTCTTCCAACCGATGCGGATCCAGGCGTGTTCGTGCCTGCGGACGTTGTGCACCCAGTGCGGATCGGTGGGGCCGCCACCGTTGCTTCCGCGCACCACGAGGTCGGCGCCCACCCGGAAGTAGGGGAGAGCTGCGGTGCGGAGCTCGCGGGTTCGCGCACCGATGGTGGTGAGCAACAGCGTGGGTGTGTAGCGCAGGCCGTGGGCGTTCGCGTACTGCTTGGTCATGAGCGAGTAGCCCGTCGTCCACAAGATCACCTTGTCGATGGCGAGGCCCGTGGATCCGCGCAGCAGGATGAGATGGCGCTTGCCGCCCGAGGAGAACTCTTCCTTTTCGGCGCTGGTCGTCGGGCGCCTGTCCGCGCGATCGGCGGGCTCACCGGGGGTGTGGGGGGCTTCGCTCATGGGTGGCCTCTCTGAAGACGGTCCTCTGGTATTCTAGCGTCCTGCGGGCAAACAACGGAACCGACGAAACGATGCCGAGTCTCTACCACATGGGAATCACCGTCGAGAACCTCGAGGAATCGGTGGCGTTCTACCGCGACGTCGTCGGCCTGAAGGAGATTCCCGAAAGCTCCAACCTCGAGATCTCCGGTGTGTGGTTCGACCAGCTCACGGAGAACGACGGCGCGAAGCTTCGTGTCTCCCACCTCGATCTCGCGGGCGTGCAGCTTCAGCTCGTCGAGTACGCGGCCGCCGGCGGCGAGCGTCTCCCGCTGAAGCACAAGATGATCGGCAACCCGCACCTGTGCGTCGACATGGAGAGCATCACCGAGCGCCACGCGGCGCTCGTCGAAGAGGGTCGCTACCGGGTCTCCCCCATCGTCACGATCGCGGACACGTCCATCCGCAGCTTCTACGTCACCGACCCGAATGGCGTCCTCGTCGAGTTCATCGAGCGTTGATGGCGTCGATCGCTCATGGGTGAACGCTCCGAGCCGCTCGAACGGCTGATCGAGCAGCTCGATCTCGAACGGATCGAGACGAACCTGTTTCGCGGTGAGGGACCGAAAGACCGGCGGGACCGCATCTTCGGGGGTCAGGTGCTCGCCCAGAGCCTCGTGGCCGCGTTTCGCACGGTGGAAGATCGCGTCGCCCACTCCCTGCACGCCTACTTCCTGCGCCCGGGCAACCCGAGGATCCCCATCCTCTTCACGGTCGACCGCATCCGCGACGGCCGCAGCTTCACCACGCGCCGGGTCGTCGCGGTGCAGAACCGTGAAGCGATCTTCAATATGGCGGTGTCGTTCCAGCAGACGGAGGAGGCACCGGATCGCCAGATCGATTTCCCCGAGATCGGCGAGCCCGAGGGTGTTCCCTACGAGGAAGAGATCCAGATTCTCGCGAGCCGCGCCGGGTTCGAGGTCGAGCAGGACGATCGGCGTTTCGATCTCCCCATCGAGATGTTGAATCCCGGTGGGCTGCGGTTTTCCGAGAGTGAGTCGCTCGCGCCGCGCGTCACGACGTGGCTGAGGTCCCGCGGATCACTACCCGACGACCCCGCGCTCCATCAGTGTGTGCTCGCCTACGCGTCCGACTTCACGATCATGGTGCCCGCCGTGCGTCCCATGGCCATGGGCCTCGGGCAGAAGGGCACGCAGTCGGCGAGCCTCGACCACGCGATGTGGTTCCATCGGCCGTTTCGCGCCGACGAGTGGCTGTTCCACGTCCAGGACAGCCCGGTCACCGCGCACTCGCGTGGACTCGGGCGGGGCATCATCTATACGCGAGAAGGCCGCATCGTGGCCTCGTGCGTCCAGGAGGGGTTGATTCGCGCGCGGAGGTGATGGCGCCGGTTCAGCCACCGATCGTGAAGACGGCGATCTTGTTGCCGTCGAGGTCGCGGAAGTAGCCCCCGTAGAATCCGCCTTCGCCGCGCGGGCCCGGATCGCCCTCGGTCGACCCACCGGACTCCATCGCCTTCGCGTGAAGACCGTTCACCGTTTCCTTCGAGTCGACGTTCAGCGCCACCATCGTACCGTTGCCCGATGTGGCCAGACTCTCGTCGAAGGGAATGCACACGCCGAGCATGGGGCCGCCCGCTTCGGTGCGCCACATCAACATGCGCTCCGAGAAGTTGGAGCGCTTCGCGCCGATCACGGACAACACGGCGTCGTAGAAGGCGGCGCTGCGCTCGAGGTCGTTGCTGCCGAGGGTGACGTATCCGATCAAGGGGGTCTCCGGTGCTTGGGGGTTGGAGTAGGGGCGCCAGTCTAGGGGCCGCTGACGGATCCGCGCAACGCTCGCGAAGGCTCGATCGCGAGAAACACTCGGAGAACCCATACCGCGGGTTCGATCGAGCGTTACGCGATTGACAGCAAGGTCACGAGCTTCCACTGTGCTCCGAATGCCCGCCGCATCGAGCCAGGAGCTTTCGCCGTCCTCCCATTTCCGCGGATGGCGCGTGGTGGCCGCTGCCTTCATGAGCCAGTTCGTGGCGAACGGCTGTGTGTTCAGTGTGTTCGGTGTGTTCATGGTGCCGATCGCCATGGAGTTCGACACGTCGCGCGGCGTCGTTTCGACCGGAATGGGCGCCGGCATGCTCATCATGGGGTTGGCGGGTCCGCTGCTCGGACGCGTGGTCGACAGCGGTCCTGTGCGCAGCATGATGCTCGTGGGCCTCGCGATGATGTCGTCGGGGCTCGTGCTGCTGTCCCGCGTCGAGTCGCTCTGGCAGGCGGCCCTCGTCTTCTGTGTTGCGATCTCACTCGGATCCGCGCTGTTCGGGCCGCTGCCGTCGACCGCCCTCGTCTCGAACTGGTTCGTCCGCAGACGCGGCCTGGCCCTCGGTTTGACCGTCTCGGGGGCGACGGTCGCCGGGCTCGTTGCTCCACCGCTCGCCGCGTGGCTCATCGACGGGGTCGGCTGGCGGGGTGCCGTAGTGGCCATGGGCATTGGCGGCGCGGTGCTCGCGGCCCCTCTCATCATTGCGTTCGTCGTCCGGCGTCCCGAGGACATCGGCTCGTTTCCCGACGGCGACCGACCCACCGAAGCCAACCTGCCCCCGCCCCTCGACCCGCCGGACACTGGTGCGCTGCTGCGCGATCCGAAGCTCTGGATCATCGCCGTCGGATTCGCGCTCGTGTTTACCTCGCCGATCGTCATGAC
>JABSQW010000318.1 GCA_013215605.1 Myxococcales bacterium | reverse complement strand
TGCCGTCTTCATCGCGCGCGGTCGAAATTTCACGCGCCCCGAAGTAGCTGTCGACGCGGTCGACGATCGCGGCGCTGCGCATCAGGCTGACTTCGAGGTCGTAGAGGAACGGATCTTCCGGCGACCACGGGCGCAGCGAGGGAATCCGCAGCGTTCGCAGCCCCTCGGTTCCGACGGCCTCGGCCTCGTCGTGTGCGGCCTCGAGGCCGTTGGCGCGGACGCTGATCGCGATCCGGTCTCCCGGCCGCGCTCCGCTGAGCCGGGTGCGGATGGAGACCTGCCCGTCGGCCAGTCGGCTCTCGACCGTTACGGCCTCGATGCGCGTATCGGGCACAGGCTCGAGCCATACCGTCTGCCAGATGCCGGTCACCGCCGTGTACTGGATCAGGGCGGGCTCGAGAGATTGCTTGCCCACCGGTTGGGGGCCTGCGTCCGTCGGGTCCCAGACGGCGACGACGAGTTCCTGCTCTCCGCTCCCCTCGAGTGCGTCGGTGATGTCGAAGGAAAAGGGATCGAAGCCTCCGCGGTGGCGGCCCACGTGTCGGTCGTTGACGCGGATCTCGCTCTCCCAGTCGACGGCGCCAAAGTGGAGAAGCAGGCGTTCGTCGGCCGCGAGGGACGGCGGCTGAAACTGCCGCCGGTACCAGACCCGCTGCTCGGGGCGCACGGCCCGCGTGACGCCCCCGAGTTCGGATTCCACCGCGAAGGGCACCACGATGGTGTGGTCGAAGACCTCGGGCCGGGGGGCGTCGCGGTCCGCCATGGCGAGTTGCCAGCGCCCGTTCAGGTTCTGCCAGCGCTCGCGGCGAAGCTGGGGGCGCGGGTACTCGGGGAGCGGACGGTCCGGGTCGACGGCGGCTGCCCAACGGCTGCGGAGAGGATTCGTCGGAACCTCTGTGGGGTGAGAGTCGGGCACGTGCGGGGGAGACCTCCAGGAGCAGTGTGACTCAGGTCGTCGCCGGTTCGGAGCGATTGCCGGGCCGGGCAACCTGCCATGGCCAGCGCCTCCTCGAATCGAACGATCCCAGTGTTTGAATGACATTAACGTCGTCGCGGTCGAGAGCGGGCCGATTCTGCAACGCGGCGAACCGGGGTCTCGACGGCAGGATCTGGAGCTTCGGCGGGCTCGTGTACACTTCGCTCCTTCGTAGGCCGCCGTCAGAGGAACCTCCATCATGAGCCGGAGCCTGGTGCTCTTCGTCGCTGCCGCCGGCGTCGTCCTCATTGCAGCGTTTCTCTGGCCCGAAGCGCCCCCGGCGCCGCCCGCTCCCCCCGCGCTGCCCGCAGCGGTCGCGCCGGTCGCCCCTCCGACTCCCGCGAAGGGCGAGAGGAGCCTCGAGTCGATGATGGCGGAGGAGGCGCGGAGGATTCGAGAGGCCCCGGGGCGCAAGGGCATTCTCGCTGAACGGAAGCGGTACTCGACGTTCGACGAAGAGCTGATCATTCGCGACTTCTTCAAGGATCGCCGAGACGGCATCTTCGTCGACGTGGGCTGTGCGTGGCCCGCCATGTCGAGCAATACGTACTACCTGGAGAAGCACCTGGGCTGGTCGGGGATCGGCATCGACGCGCTCAGCGAGTACGGACCGGACTGGGAGAAGCTGCGACCGAACTCGAAGTTCTTCAATTATCTGGTGACGGATCACTCGGGAACCGAGGAGAGTTTCTTCAGGTCTCCCGACAAGGGGCTCTCATCCGCCAACCGCGAGATGGCTACCGGGAAGCGCTTCGGGGAAGACCTGACTCCCGTAAAGATCGAGGTTCCCTCGATCACGCTGACCGAGCTCCTCGACCAACAGGGCATCGAGAAGATCGACCTCCTGGTGATGGACATCGAAGGTCACGAGTACGCGGCCCTGCAGGGTTTCGACATCGCTCGCTTTGCGCCGGAGCTGGTGGTCGTGGAGGGAATGGAAGGCAATGTCCGCAGGCACCTGCGCGCCAACGGATATCGGGTGATCAAGCGCTTTCTGCCGTTCGACACCGTGAACCGCTACTACCGACGGAAACGCAACCGGGCCGGCAGCTGACGCGTCACCGCCCGATGGAAGCCGGGGTCACTCGAGAATACGACGGCCCGAGACATCCGGCGGCGGGCCGGTGTCGAAGTCCAGGACGGACCAGACGGATCCGCGCGCGAGCGATGCGTCATCGCCAACGCTCGTCTCGAGCCGAACCACGTGACCGGGCACCCGGGGTGACAGCCAACGCCGGAAGCGCTGCTTCGCGGTCTCGCCCCGGCGCGTGACGCGCAGCGTTCCGGTCTCGCGGATGCACGGCACGTCGCGTGTCCCGACGGCCCGTGAGTCGGCCAGGGCGTCGACGCGCAGTCTCGAGATCCACTGCGTGTCGGGTGTGCGCAGCACGACCTTCGCGCGAACGACGTCGGGCGGCAGGCCGAGGTCGAAGCCGCCCGTCGACAGCACGCGATGCGGCAGATCGAGCTCGGCACTGCGCCAGACCGTGATCTCCCCCTCGAGCTTCGACTCGGGATCGCGAAGTCGGTGGATCTCGACCTCGGTGGCATGATCCCGCCCGTCGATGGAGATCGCCTTCGCGGCGCGCGCGAGAGAGACCAGCGGAAAGTCGGCCGGGGCACTCGGCACCGCGACGAGCTGCCTGCGCGCCGGACCCTGCGATCCGTCGGGCTCCTGCGGGGTGGTGGTCGTAAACAGGCGTCCCGCGACCTGCTCGCTGAGTACGCGGCGCAAGCGACGAGTTGCGGCCCCGTGGCCGTGGCGTTCGCCGAATGCAACCCACGATTCCAGCGGAAAGGCCGCCCACCCGTTGCGACGGATCGCC
>JABSQW010000317.1 GCA_013215605.1 Myxococcales bacterium | reverse complement strand
GCCGATGACGATGGAACCGTCGCTGGAGGTATCCGTCGCTGAGCTGCGGAAGCTCCCGCCCGGAAGGTCTCCCAAGCCCACCATGCCACTCTCCGCGGTCCAGCGAAACGCCTCGTCGTAAAGCTGGCTACCGGAAGTGCCCGTGCCCACCACGACGGAGCCGTCAGCGGAGGTCGCTGCGGCTCCGCTCCAGAAGGCCCCGCCCCCTGGGAGGTCTCCCAAGCCCACCATGCCGCCACTCGCGGTCCAGCGAAACGCCTCGCGGCCCGAGGCGGAGCGCCCACCGCCCACGACGACCAGGCCGTCGGCGGAAACCGCGCTGGCCCTGCTCTCGAATGTGCTGCCCGGCAGGTCGCCGATTCCCATGAACATCGGTTGGGCGTTGGCGTTGGGTGCGGTGCGGAGGTACGCGACCACTGTCCACAGTGACAACAGGCGCATGGCGGACTCCTCCTGTTACCTAGGTAAGTGGTCGCGAGGGGAGGCAGGTGGCACGAAATGGGCAGTTCGATCTCGAGCAGATGTAGAGTAGATCGGGTGTTCAAGCCGCGTTTCCGCAAGGTCCGATCCGTAGACCTTCTGTCGACCAGGAACCGGTGACGGGATGAAGCCCCCAAGGCGGAACGGGTAGGTTTTTCTCTGCCTATCCACGCGCCAACGACTCCAGGTATCCGAGATTCTCGAGCGCACGCCGGGTGCTCTCGTCGATTTCGGTCGCTTCCTCCAACCAGCGCAGAGAATCGCGGCCGCTTGCGCGCCGTCGCAAGCAGCGGGATCATTCCGCGGCTGCAATGTGTGGAATCGCTGGCTATCTCGTCACACACCCCGACAGAGCTTCCCCGGCAGACGTCGAGAAGCTCCTCGCGCCCATCCGTATCCGCGGCCCGGACGACGAAGGGCTGTGCCTCGTCGACCGGGAGCGAAGGCAGCTGCGCCCCTATCGGACCGACCGGACCGTAAAATCTCTGAGAGACCGCTTCGATCACTTTGCGGACGAAGCGCGCCACATTCCGCACGACCTTGCGCTGATCCACACGCGCTTTTCGATCATCGATCTGAGCGACGCCGGGCACCAGCCGTTTCAAAGCGGAGACGCTTCGGTAGTCGCCATCTTCAACGGTGAGATCTACAACTACCTCGAGCTGCGGGAGGAGTTGGAGGCGAAAGGGGTCTGCTTTCGCTCGTCCAGTGACACCGAAGTGCTCGTCGAGGGCTACCGCGTCTGGAAGGACCGGCTGTGGCCGAAGCTCAACGGGTTCTGGGGCGTGGCCCTGTACGATTTTGCGGACGAGTGCCTCGTTCTCTCCCGCGACCGCCTGGGGGTGGCGCCGCTCTACTACCGCCAGACCCCGCGCGGGTTGTTCTTCTCCAGCCGCATCCACTCGCTCGCATCCGTCGGAGGCCAGCCGGCGGAGCCGGACTTCGAGGCCGTCTCGGGGTTCATCGAGACTTCGCTCAAGGACTTCGGGGGGGGCACCTGCTTCGCCCAGGTGAACTCTCTTCCCCCCGGTTCGGTCGCCCGCTTTCGCACCGGAGTCCACGAGTTCGAACGCGCCGAGTGCTCTGCCTACTGGACACCGCCCGGCAGGCGCCTGCGAGCTGATGAGTTGCCCCTTCCGGAGGCCGTCGAGCGCTATCGGGACACGTTCTTTGGCGCGGTGGATTTGCGGATGCGCGCCGACGTCAAGGTGGCCTTCGAGTTGAGCGGGGGCCTCGATAGCTCTTCCATTGTCGCGGCGGCATCTGCGCTCGGTCACCAGGACATCACCACCTACACGATTCGGGTGCCCGAGGCGGATGAGGAGCCCTACGCCCGCGCGATCCTCGACAAGCACACGGTCGACTACCGGGTCCTGTTGGAACCGGAGGAGACCTTCTTCTCCGAGGCGAGCAGCTTCACCGCCCTGATCGAGGAGCCCTATCACTCGCCAAACATCTACACGAACTTCAAGATGCGGCGCGAGATGAAGCGCGAGGGTATGGACGTCGTTCTCTCGGGCTCGGGGGGCGACGAGATGATCGCTGGCTACGAGACCGCGTTCTGGCCCAGAGCCCGGGACGACCTGATCGCCCAGGGCCAGCGCACCCACGCATTGACCCACGAGTGGGCCTCGCGGTTTCTCACTCCGAAGCGGGCGCTGGTGTTCCTCTACGGGCTGGCGAAGTCGGCACTGCGAGTGCCGGGCGCCGGCGGAACTGAGCCGCAGCGAATCCCCGAGCCCGGCTCCGCGGCGGAGCGTATGCACCGAGGCTACCCAGCGCTTTCCTACTACGAGCAGCGCTTGTACCACCTGCAGGTGGGCCTGCTGCCCTACTACCTGCGCAGCAACGATCACTTCACCATGGCGATTCCCATGGAGCACCGCTTTCCGTTTCTCGACTACCGCATGGTGGAGCTTGGCCTGCAGATGCCCACCGCCCACCTATTCAAGAACGGCTGGAGCAAGTACGTGCTGCGCAAGGCGATGGCTCCGTATCTCCCTGAGAAGATCACCTGGCGGCGCGACAAGATGGGCTTCCCCTTCGCATACAAGCGCTTCATGGAGAAAAACCGGGCGCGTCTTCAGCCCCTGCTTGGCGTCGTGAAGGCGATGAACTTGATCGAGGAGGGGGACACCGATTACGATGCGTTGCTGCAGCACGACGCCGTTCGGCTGTGGAGGATCTGCTCGACGGGGATGTGGCTCGAGAGCGGCATGGGTACGCCCTGACTCTTCAGCGCCGGCGCGCTCCGGCTCAGACACCGGCGACTCGATCCTTGCTCCCGCCACGCAGGTCCTGAAGTGTCGATACGCCCTCGGCGAGCGCCTCGCGCCCGAAGACCGCCATGCCGCTGCCGTAGGCGACGACCCCCGCAACAACCAGCGCTGCCACCTTCGGGAACAGCGCCCAGTCCACCGCGACGCAGTATTTGAGATAGGCCACCACGGCGACCATCACGGCCGTCGCGAGCACGAGCCCGACGAGGCCGCGGTCGCGCGATACGAGCGCCGCGCACAGGCGGGCGCCCTCGCGTCGATCCTCGACGCGGTTGCTCAAGCGCCGCGCAGTCTCAGGTAGAGCGCCTCGGCCCGCTCGATGCCCGCGACACGCGCGAGCACGTCGTAGAGGGGGCTGGCCGAACCGCGGGGCAGGAAGTCGAGATCGAGCGCCATCGCGTAGACCTCACGGGCGTGGTCTGGCCGGTCCTGCCGCAGCAGGGCGCGGGCCCATACCGCCATCCGTGCGGCGAGTGCACGGCGCAGGCGGCCGTCGAGAGCGTCGGCGGCCCGAGCCTGCTCGACCATCATCCGGAAGATGTGGAGCGCCGTATCGGCGCGGCGCGGCGAGAGACGCAGCCGGCCGGGGCCTTCGTGATGGCGGTAGGCGACGAGCGGGTCCGGGATGCGTCGGAAGCGCGTGCCCGCGAGCGCGAGGCGGAAGTGGAACTCCCAGTCGTCCATCTCGAAGAGCTGGCGATCGAAGCCACCGGTTCGCAGGTAGTTGGCCTTGCGATGCAGCAGCTGCGCCGTCTGCGCGCCCTGGAGCACGAAGAACTCGGCGGGGAATGAGGGATCCCAGACGACCTGCTCGCTCCCTGCGGCGCGCCCGAGCCAGCGCCGCAGGACGCCGTACCAGCTCGGGGGGGCAGGCAGATCGTGCGACACCTCTACCTCCCCGAAGGACTCCACTCCGGTGAAGACGACGTCGTCGTCGTCGTCGAAGACCTCGAGACTGCGCGCGATCTTCTCCGGGCGCAACAGGTCGTCCGAGTCGAGGAACTGCAGGAACTCGCCGCGCGCCACCTCGACGCCCCGATTGCGCGCGAAGTTGACACCCTGGTTGTGCGGCAACGGCTCGCTGCGCACGCGATCGCCGAACCCGCGCACGATCTCGAGGCTGTCGTCCGTCGAGCCGTCGTCGACGACGATCAGCTCGAGGTTCTCGTGCGCCTGGGCGAGTACGCTCTCGATCGCTTCGGCGAGGAAACGCGAGCCGTTGTAACAGGGGATGATGACGGAGACGAGCGGTGCGTCGGGCATGTCGTTCGGCGCACGCGGCGCCAAGGGATGGCCTAGCGATAGACGCGCATCGTCTTGGGGAGCGCGGCTGGGGCCGGGATCGGGACAAAGAAGTGTACGCCAGGGCCCCGACCGGCACCAGCACGCCGAGTTTCTCGTCCACGGAGCGGCTCCAGGAATATCGACGCGCGCGTTGGAGGCCGCGGGCAACGCGATCACGTGTGGCGCTTTCATCAGAAACCAACCCGTCCACCAAGCGAGCCAACTCGTCGGGAGCGTCCGCCGGGAAATAGAGCGCCGCATCCCCCGTATGCGGGCACCGGTTCCTGGTTCACAGAATCTCTACGGGTGAGGCGATGCAGGCCCGACCGGGCAGCCTCTCAGTAGCCCGTCTCTCGGATGGCAATCGTACCGACCATCGAATCGCCCATGAGATCCTGAACCGAGAAACGGATCTCTCCCTCGGTCCGGGGCGAAGCTTCCAGAACGACCCTGCCGTCCGCATCCGTGTACCCGTTGACGAAGACTTCGGGACGAGAGGCGTACGAGATTTCATCGTTGTACGCGGTATTCCAGGGAATCTCGTAACCGAATTCCGCGGGAGCCTTCCACAGGCCTACCCGTGCGCCTTCGATGGGTTCCCCCTTCTCGGTGAGGACGAACAGTTCCATCGTGCAGAGATCTTTCTTGCAGATCCTCTCAACCTCCGGCATCAGCACCTTGATCTCGACGGGGTTGCGACGACGGATGTCCATGTCCGGGTCGCCGAGGAGCAGGTACATCCAGGCGTTGTCGGATCCCGAAAGGGCCGCCATCTGGGCCTCCGCACGCTCGATGGCGTGCGACTGCTTGGTGAGTCCTTCATCGAAGACAGCCAGGAACATCCACTCGTCGAGGACGTGGTTCTGAGACGTGTACGAATCCACCGTCGAACCGTAATAGGACACCGAACCCGAGCCCACCTGCTCCATCCAGATCTCGGCAATGGAGTCGTCTCGCCGCACAAAGTCCAGGTCGGAGTTCGAGCACGCGAAGGCCCACACCACTGGCGCCCACTGAATGGGATTGACGAGGTCGAGCACGTCGGCCAAGCCGAAGAACTCCGAGAGTTGGTCCCAGCTCGTGGCTGTGGCCCCGGCGCTACCGTGACCTCGGTAGGCCAGCACACCGACGCCATTGTCGACTTCATCGCGAATGTCCGCGTCGCTGACCGCCGCTTCGCTCCCATAATGGGTGATGAAGTCCGGCGCCACCGAATAGGTGTTGGTGCGAACGGTCTCGTGAGCACCCACGTACTTTCCGGGTGCACCTTCCTTGTGAGCCCACAGGCCGACCTCGTCGTAGCAGCAGAAGAACGCCGGCGAGTCTTCATAGGTCAGGATCTTCTGGATCTGATTGGCAGCATCGGCCTCGTCGTCGACAGAAAGTCGGCCCAGGAAGATCTCTTCGTCGAGGTCGCCGCCGTTGGTCGACGCATAGAGGTCATCCGTGGGGTCCCCGGTATCGGGGCTCGTGCACAGCGGGATCACGTCGGTGTCGCCGACGAGAAGCGCGTACGCATCGTGCCAGATGGGGACGCTCGCCTCCCAGGCATTGATGGCGAGTTGGATCTGTTTGCAGGTGCCTCCGATCTCGTCCACGGTCATCTCGGTGACCCAATAGCCGCGTGCCCACTTCTGCAGGGCGAGCGGACGGATCTCGTCTGCGTAGTCGTCGTTGGGATAGATGATCAGGTAATCCGCTCGGTAGCTCCACCGGTCGACGGGATAGAACTCTTTCAACAGCTCCCAATTTCGGAAGCGAACCTCGGCGAGCCGTGCCCGCTCGGGAGTGATGGGCTCGGCCGGCACAGCATCCACCGGATGAGCGATGCGAATCGTCATGCGCTTCGCGAGTTCGAAGATTCCAGTCGACGGGTTCCAGCGCATCGGAGCCAGATTCAATTCAACGGTCTTGATCGAGCGAAACTTGGTGCCCACGCGAGCTTCCAGGACACGAGCCTCGGTCGGGAAGGGCTGTTTCGAGGCGTAATGCTCCTCGTCGCGCACGAAGCGGGCGGGCCGGGAATTACCTTCCTCTACATTCTCGGTCGGTGCCGCCTGATCGGTCTCGCCGATCAGGATGGGCAACAGGTTGGGGACCTCGAACTGGACGATTTCCTCGTCGAACACTTCAGTGATCGGCGACGATTCCTTGAAATCGCCCGGGGGAATCGCCAAATCGACGTGCAGCACCTGAACGTCCGGAGCTCCCGGCTCCGGAAGCTTCGCCAGGCCGGGAACTTCGATCCGGGTGTAGAACGTTTGTTTGTCGATCCTGAAGCTCTTCCAGTAGCCGTGGATCACCGTCACGCCCACGGTCTCTTCGGGACTGCTGCGTTTGTGGTCGATGACGAACTCGGCCGGGGTTCCGTCCGGTGAATCGTCGAGGGACACCCAGACGGCCGGGGTTTCCGAGCAGGCGGTGAGCCCGAGGACGCCGAGCGCCACGAGGCCCGTGGCGAGTCTTCTCAACGCGCTGGTCAGTGACGGATGGTTTGCGCGCGGCCAACGGCCCTCGGCAGTTCGTGTTCTGGCTGACATGCTTTCGACCTCCAATCTCCAATTGCGTGAACCACCCACTGGGCCCACCGAGAAGCGCTCGTTGCGCCTGTACCTGCCTGAGTCAGTCGGAGGAAATCGGAAAACTGGATCGCCCAGAGACGAGAAGTCGACTCATCATCGTGTGCGCGGGGCGATGGGCCGGCGGAACTCGTAGATAGGAAGTTCAAGCTGCGTTTTCGCAAGGTCCGATCAGTAGACATTCTGTGGACCAGGAACCGGGGACCCAAGGCGGGTCGGACTCATGGTGGCCGAAGGCGATGTCGTGATGGCGGAAGCCAACCTGTGTGCAGGCACCCCGACCGGAACGCCCTACGACAACCCATACGTCTTCGTGGTGGAGTTCGATCCGGCCAGCGGGCGCATCGCGGAACTGCGCGAGCACGTCGACACGCGCTACGCCGCGAGCTTCTTCGAGGGATCTTCGACTAGCCGGTAGGTAGGCAGAGGACTTCCTATCTGCCTCTTCCCGCCCGAGCTGATCCAGTTCCGCCGTCGATGGCGACTGTATCCACAAGAGCCGGGTTGCCGATCATGACCGGCTGCGCATGGGAGCGAGCTTCAATGCGGACTTTCGCCGATCTAGAGCATTTTCGAAACGCGGCGCCCCTCACAGGGCACCTGGACCCGACACGCTCGAATCAGCGATGGCTCGAAGCCGCTCCGCCCCCGGAGCCCGCATCTGAACATCTCGCCACCCCATTGAAGAGCTTGCTCTTTCTGCGCAGTGGACTCGATGCGAGCAAGCTGGCCGAGATCGACGCGAGCTGGTGCATCGCCGATCTGGAGGATTCCGTTCCGGAGGACCGCAAAGCCTCCATGCGCCAGTGGTTGATCTCACTGCTGGAGCAGGGTTGCTTTTGCGATCGTGGGCTGGTGATTCGCGTGAACGGATTGGATCATCCGGAAGAAGCCGTCAAGGATCTACATCATTGCCTGCACCGCGATGTGAATATGCTCGTCCTCCCCATGCTCGAGAGCGCCGCGGACGTGCGCCGTTTCGACCAATTGGTTTCATCGGAAGAGATTCGGATGGGGATCGAACCCGGATCAATCGATTTTCTGTGTCTGCTCGAACGCCCCGCAGCCATCCTCGCGGCCAGCGAAATCGTCGCCGCCTCCTCCCGGATCAAGGCGGTCGGATTTGGGCACGCAGACTTTCTCGCGGAATTGGGCGGCATCGCCTCTGACGACACCCTCGGAGCAGCCCGTTCAGCGGTGGTCATGGCCGCACGCGCCCGGGGCGTAGCCGCGATCGCTTCACCTTTTCTCGACTTCAGCGACAAGCGGGGCTTTCAGCGGGAGTGCCAGAAAATGAAGGATCTCGGTTTCATGGGCATCTTCACCATCCATCCGGATCAGGATCGACCCGCCCGCGAAATCTTTGCCCCGAGCGCTCAGGAAGAACGTGAGGCTCGAGAAGTGATTGAAGAATTCGAAAAGGAAAGCGGAATCGTCGTCCACAAGGGCAGGATGGCGGGGCCTCCGATGTTGGCCGGGGCCAAGGAAACCCTGCGACGCGTGGAGCCCCGGCTCACGCCCCCGGAGCCGATCGCGGTGATCGAAGGTCGAATTCCCCGATATGGGCTCGATCTTTCCAATGCCGCTACCGGACAGGTGATGGAATGCCCCGTGGAAATCACGGTGGATGAAGGGTGGCGAACACTCTGGCAGGCCTCGTTCCCTTCCACCTCGCGAATCCATTCGAGTGCGGAGTACGCGCGAGCCTGGGGCCTCGATGACACCGCCCTCCCCTTTGGCATGCTCCTCAATCTGACCCTTTGCCTGGCCGTCGAACCCTTCAGCGAGTCCTGCCGCCTGCATCTCGGACTCGAAGACGCGCGGCAGGAGGCTTGCGCAAGGATCGGCGACACCTTTCGGGGCTATGTGCGAATCGAATCCATGGCCAATACGTCTCGCAACGACGCCAGCGTGATTCGAACGACCCACATCCTGGTCAACCAGAATGGCGAGCGCGTCTTCAGCCTGATCAAGGACTCCTACTACGACCGCATTCCCGAATCGGCAGCGAAGCGGAAATCCCGGTCCTTCGAACAGGAGGCTGATCTCTTCGATGCCGCCCCCAGCTGGGGCCATCGTGAATACATCGAAGCTTGTTTGCGACCTCCGGAAGGACCACACGCTTCACTCACCGAGGGAGAGGTCATCCTTCATCCGTCCGTCCGCCCGATCGGGATCAGCGAGAATCTTCTCCTCACGACTCTCTTCCGGAATACGCACCCCTTGCACTTCGACACCATGCACTTCGGCGCGGATGGCCTGATCGTCTGCGGTGGCTTTGTGCAAGCTCTTGCCCAGGCCTGTTCGGAGCGGGAATTCCGGCCGATTCTCGACGAAAGGTTGGAACGCTCACATCACATCAACCCCGTGGCGCCGGGCGAGCGGATCGGAGCCATCAGTCGGGTATTGGAGGTGCGTGCCGTTTCGAAGCAGCTGGAGGAAGTTCGTGTCCACACCCTTGGCCTGCGGGAGGTCGATGTGATCCGAGAGCTTGGGGGACAGCCCCTGCCGGCCGAACTCTTCAATCCGGCGGCGTCGAAACCTTCCGAGATCCAGCAACTCTGCCGGGAATATTGTCCACCCCTCGAAAACAAGATTGCGTTACGTGCACTTCGAACCCTGCTGCGGCCGAGGCGTTGAGGAAAGCGGAGAAGATCCCCCCAGCACCGCGAAGGTCAGCAAGACGCCCGACGCCGGCGTCAGTGGCGAGTCGGAGGAAGATTCTCGACCTTTTCGAGGGTGTCTCTGGGGAAGCCATTGGAACCAAGCGCTTCACGCACCCCGCGCCCCCCCGCCGGTCCTCCACCTTTTCGACGGCACCTCGCGAGGGAAACTTTTTTCCTTTTCGGGCCCCGAAAAGAGAACGGGAGTTCTCTCCCGAATCCCCGATCAGGCTGGGCAGCCCTCAGGTCACCTCCCTGGAGCAGCCTAGTGCGGTACAAGAATTGCATTGATCCGCCTTGACGCTCAGTGGGATACTTGCGCCTACTGGGAAGCCTCTGGGAGGGGTCGTTGTGCTGAAGCGGTGTCGTTTCTTGACGGGAGGGGTGTTTCTCGCCGCCTCTCGCTCCGCACACGACCAACCGCCCGGCGGTCGGCCTTGGGCTGCTTCGACAGCTCCACCGGTCGCTAGTTGACGGAATGTCTACTGATAGGGCGTCGCGAAAAGACCGCTTGAACTTCCTACCTGCCGAGTTCGGAACTGGGCTGGTCCCAATGTTGGCGTGCCTCCTCCTGCTCTTCGCATCTCTGGGGACGGCGAACGCCGCGCTCATACGGTATGAGCTCACGACGAATTTCGTGGATGCAGAGGGCAACGCCTTCGGTGGGTTCATCGAGTTCGATGCACTGGACGTAACGCCCGGCAACAGAGTCGGCGCTGTTGAGGGTCACAACTGGGGCGGGACCGATGGGGCAGGGATCTTCGTCAGATTCGGCACTGGCGGGGGGACTGGTTTCCACGATCTTGGCCTTCAAGGACGGCTGGGCAAGAATGACCCCCTCGGGAACAATGAGAAAATGGAGAACTGGGGATTCTCGCTAGGCGGCGTTGAAATGTTCAACCCTGGCAGCTCGAGCTTTTCGGCAACCGGAAACTATATCGATTTCGACGAGAACCTTCAGATCAGCACCTGGAAGATCGGCGGAGCCAACTGGTGCCCCATTCCAGGCGTCTACTGCTTGGGTAACGGTCTTGCAAACACCGGGGGGTCGGTAGTCAGGGATGACGACAGCCTGCAATTCACCAGCGATGGTAGTGGCGCGAAATTGCTTGTCGGGCAAAACCCAGGCATACCGGGCAACTCGGGGCCGAACGTGCTGTCGGTGGTGAACGGACAGGCTGCGTATCAGGAGTGGAACGTGGTCGTCATCGTTCCCGAACCTTCCACGCTTGCCCTCCTGGGAATCGGCCTCGTTGGTTCGGGTATGAGGCGGAATCGTCGTGCGCAGCGCTCGCCTTCGGCACTGCGTTGATTGTCCCCGGGTGCCCCCTCGGAGTCGTCCGTACTGTTTCTAGCTATCTGCGGCCACAAATACGGGTGTAGGTTGTACCGGCGTCCCTCGAAAGGCGGTCTGGATTCGCGAGCCCCGCGAGGGAATCAGGCCCCGATCAGCGGGCGGGGGGGGGCGACCCTCGACCT
>JABSQW010000316.1 GCA_013215605.1 Myxococcales bacterium | reverse complement strand
GCTCACTGCGGACCGCGACGCTGACCTCGACCCGGTCGCCCGGCAGCGCGTGGAGAGCCACCGCTGCGGAGGCCGGACCGGACGGGAGCTCCTCGATCGCCACCACCGGAGTATTCATGGACCGCCGGAGGCCGGCGAGTTGCGAGATCCGGGCCACGGCGGGCCGCTTCGACGGGAAGAACATGCCCGGATTATCGGGACGAGCCGGCCGCGGCTTGAGGCGTCGCGAGCGCGCAGGGAGCCAGCGAAACTCTCGCGATTCCAAGGCGTTTCCACGGCCCGCGGAGTCACTTCGCCGTCCCCCCGCCAGTCTGGGATCGGCCCGCGAAACCCACCGGCGCGAGGGCTTTCGCCCTCTGATGTGCTGGATACAATGCGGGTGAATACCGGAGCCCTCATGTCCCGTATTCCGGGTCCCAACGACGGCCGGAGGGCCGCTGGTCGGATTCGGTCCGATGGCTGATTTCCGATGAGAGGACACGATGTCCAAGACTTCAAAGGGTTCGTCTGCGTCTTCTCAGAAACGCACGGAAAAGCTGGAACATGTCGCGATCCGATTCACGGGGGACTCCGGGGACGGCATGCAGCTCACCGGAACGAAGTTCACCGAGTCGACAGCCCTCGCCGGAAATGACCTCGCGACGTTGCCCGACTACCCCGCCGAGATCCGCGCTCCCGCCGGAACTCTGGCCGGTGTATCTGGGTTCCAGGTGCACTTCGCGTCGGAAGACATTCACACACCTGCCGATCACCCGGATCTGTTGGTCGCCTTCAACCCGGCCGCACTGCGTGCGAATGTCAACGACGTCCGACCTAGCGGCATGGTCATCATCAACATCGATGCGTTCAACAAGAAGAGTCTCGCGAAGGCTGGCTACGAGGACGACCCGCTCCCCGAACTGCGCGAGCGCTTCAAGGTCGTCGAGATCCCGCTCACGAAACTCAACCGCGAAGCCATCAAGGGGCTCAGCCTCTCGGCACGCGAAGGCGACCGCTCCAAGAACTTCTTCGCGCTCGGTCTCATGTACTGGCTGTACAACCGCCCGATGGAGCCGACGATCCGTTGGCTCGAGGGTCGGTTCAAGGGCAACGTCCTCGAGGCGAACATCCGCGTCCTCAAGGCGGGACACGCGTTTGGCGAAACCACCGAACTCTTCCCCGTTTCCTATATCGTGCCGGCGGCGAAGATCCAGCCGGGGACCTACCGAAACATCACCGGCAATACAGCCCTCGCGTGGGGTATCGTGGCCGCCGGCGTCCAGATGAACCGCCCCGTCTTTCTCGGCGCCTACCCCATCACCCCGGCGAGCGACGTCCTCCACGAGGTGTCGCGCTTCCGCCACTTCGGGGTGAAGACCGCGCAGGCCGAGGACGAGATCGCAGCGATGAGCGCGGCCATTGGTGCGGCGTTCGCGGGCAGCCTTGCGTTCACCACCACGAGCGGACCCGGCTTCGTGCTGAAGCAGGAAGCGCTCGGGCTCGCCATCATGGCGGAGCTGCCGATGGTGGTCGTCGACATCCAACGGGCAGGCCCGTCGACCGGAATGCCGACGAAGATCGAGCAGGCGGACCTGCTCCTCGCCCTCTACGGCCGCAACTCCGAGAGTCCCGTGCCGATCATCGCGCCGTCGTCGCCCGGCGACTGCTTTCACGCGGCGATCGAGGCAGCGCGCCTCGCCGTCGAGTACATGACCCCCGTCGTTCTGCTGTCCGACGGATATCTTGCGAACAGCGCCGAGCCCTGGCTGATTCCCGACGTCGAAGCCCTGCCGCGCACCGAGATCGAGAACCACACCGACCCGGAGGGCTTCCAACCCTACATGCGCGACCCGGAAAGCCTGGCGCGCCCGTGGGCGATTCCCGGTACACCCGGCCTCGAGCACCGCATCGGCGGCCTCTCGAAGGAAGAGGTCACGGGTAGCGTCTCCTACGACCCGGAGAACAATCAGCGCATGCACGAAATACGCGCCGACAAGGTCGCCCGGATCGGCAGCGTCCTGCCGCCCCTCGAGGTCAAAGGCCCGTCGCAGGGCGACCTCCTCGTCGTCGGTTGGGGGGGAACGCTAGGCGCAATCGTCACTGCGACCGAGGAGGCCCGCGAAGCCGGCCTCAGTGTGTCGAACGTTCATCTGCGACATCTGAACCCCTTCCCGGCCAATCTCGAGAAAGTGCTCGGCTCCTTCGAAAAGATCCTCGTACCCGAAATCAACTCCGGACAGCTCTGCCTCCTGCTGCGCGCCAAGTTCCTCCTGCCGGCGAAGAGCATGAGCAAGCTGACGGGTCAGCCCTTCCTGGTGGCCGAAATCCGCGCCGAGATCGATGCAATGCTCGGCCAGGAGAACTAGAGATGTCCGATGCCGCAAAGCTCACCCGCAAAGACTTCACCTCGGACCAGGAACTCCGCTGGTGCCCAGGCTGCGGCGACTACTCGATTCTCGCCAACGTGCAGCGCGTGATGCCGGAGCTCGGAGTGCCGCGCGAAAACTTCGTGTTCGTTTCGGGCATCGGCTGCAGCAGCCGCTTCCCGTATTACATGAACACCTACGGCTTCCACACCATTCACGGCCGCGCGCCGGCGTTCGCCACGGGAATCAAGGCCGCGCGTCCCGACCTCTCGGTCTGGGTGATCACCGGCGACGGCGACGGTCTCTCGATTGGCGGCAACCACCTGATGCACACCATCCGCCGCAACGTCGACCTGCAGCTGCTGTTGTTCAACAATCGCGTCTACGGCCTCACCAAGGGCCAGTACTCTCCCACGTCGCTCATCGGAATGAAGTCGAAGTCGACCCCCGATGGCTCGATCGACCACCCGGTCGACCCGATCGCTTTCGCGCTCGGCGCCGGCGCCACGTTCGTCGCCCGCACCATCGACGTCGACGCCGCCCACCTGCAGCAAACGCTGCGTCGCGCCCACGAGCACAAGGGCATGGCATTCATCGAGATCCTGCAGAACTGCCCGGTCTACAACGACGACGAGTGGATCGAGGTCGAAGACCGCAAGCAGCGCGTCGAGGCCGCCCTCGTCCTCGATGACGGCCAGCCCCTCGTCTGGGGCCCCGCAGACCAGCGCCGCGGAATCCGCATCGAAGACGGCATCCCGTCGATCGTGGCGCTGGACGCCGGAGAGGATCCCGTCAGCAAGGGCATCGCCGTCCACTACGAGCGTCACGAGACACCCGCCTACGCCTTCGCATTGGCGAGCCTCCAGCGCCCAGCGTTTCCGCTGCCCATCGGCGTCTTCCGGGCCGTCGAGAAGCCGACCTACGAGGCGATGCTCCAGCAGCAGGTCGACGACGCCATCAGCAAGATGGGCAAGGGCGACCTCGCAGAGCTCCTCCACTCCGGGGACACCTGGACGGTCACGCAGTAAACCCCGACGAAACACGGGAGCCCCCCCAATGTCCGAGACCGCTACGCCTCTCATCACCTTCACGACGCTCAAGAACACCGAGCTCGGCGCGACGTCGATCTCACTCGGCGAGGACGGCTCGGTGAGTCTCTGCGGCGTGCTCAAGAAAGTCACCGAGTCCATGCTGACGTCGTACCCCCGCAGCCTGCTCGGATCCTGGACCCCCAATCGCGCGGCCGTGCGCTACGAGCGCGCGCAAATCGCAGATCGCCACGTAAAGAGGTTCGACACGGGCGTGGAGCTCGACCTCGACGGCGTCCTCGAGCTCGCGAGCTGAGGGACCTACCACTCGAATCCGCGGGTTCGAGGAGCTGGAGCATGAGCCAGTCCCCTACGATCATCTACACCTGCACGGACGAAGCCCCCGCCCTGGCAACGCGCTCCTTGCTGCCGATCATCCGGGCGTTCGCGGCCGCGGCGGAGGTTCCGATCGAAACCTGCGACATCTCCCTCGCCGGCCGCCTCCTTGCGGCCT
>JABSQW010000315.1 GCA_013215605.1 Myxococcales bacterium | reverse complement strand
CGGCCGCAATGGCTCTCTGCATCGTGTTTCTGGCCTTCTGGGCGCCCTCCGCCACGCACGCTCAGGAGGCCGGCAGCAACGCACTGAAGGCAAGCGCATCCGATGCGCGGCAGGCCGCGGATACGGCTCGCGCCGCACTGGAAGAAGCCGAACGCGCCTCAGCAGAAGCGGCCGCGAATCTCGAGGCCGCGGAACAGACCGCGGCTGCCGCCGAAACCCGCGCCGCCGAGGCCGCCGCCGAGGCGCCCGCCGACTCGGGCTTTGGCGCCGAACTCCAGGCTGCCCGTGAGGAGGCGCGGCTCGCCAACGAGAAGGCCGAAGCGGCCCTCGCCGCGATCCGCGAGCTCGAGGAGCGCTTCGCTTACGACCGCGACGGCTACTCCCTCGCCGCAGGCGCGTACTGGGCACCCCAATCGTTCGACACGAGCCTCGACGTCGACGACTCGCGTGGCGCCTACCTGAGCGCCGGCTACCGCTTCGCGTCCCATTTCGCCGCGGAGGTCCGCGGGGAGCGCCTCGACGACTTCAGGTTCTCCTGTCCGAGCTTCGCGGGCTCGATCGACGGGTGGGGATTGACCGCCAACGCCAAGGTCTTCTTTCTGACCGATCGGCTGCAACCCTACGTCTCGTTCGGGGTGGGTGCGATGATGTGGGACCTCGATTACCGCACCTTCTCCGACGGCACCCAGTTCAGGGAATCCGGCACCGACATCCTGTTCCGCATGGCCGGGGGCCTCGACATCTACGTCACCCCCAGTATCGTGCTGAACCTCGACGCCGCCTACGCGACCAGTGGAGGCGACGTGAGTGGCGTGAAGTTCGGGCAACTCGGCGGCGGAGTGACCTTTCGCTTCTAGCGGCTCCGCGGCACACCACCGGAAGTCTGCTTGATTCCCGTGCTCGAACCGGTTTACTCTGAGCCACTTTTCTCCACCCCAACAACCGTCATCTCCGTCGGAGGACACCCCCGTGAAGGCAGCCATACTCTGGGAGCTCAACAAAGAGCTCGAGGTTCGCGACGACGTCGAACTCATCGATCTCGGTCCGGGCCAGGTTCACATCAAGGTCGTGTCGAGTGGCGTGTGTCACTCCGATGTGTCGGCGCAGAACGGCACGATTCCGTCCGGTACACCCGTAGTGCTCGGCCACGAGGGTGCGGGCATCATCTTGGAAGTCGGCCCCGGCGTCACCGGTCTCGAGGCCGGCGACCACGCCATCCTCTCGTTCACGCCTGCGTGCCGGATGTGCAAGCCCTGCCTGCGCGGTCAGGCGAACCTCTGCGATGGCATGATGGCCATGGCGATCTCGAAGAACTTCGTCGTGAAGGGCGAGCAGATCGGCGGCATGACGGGCTGCGGCACCTTCGCGGAGGAGATGATCGTTCCCGAGTCCGCGGTGGTGAAGATCGACGACGACATCCCGTTGAACGTCGTCTCGCTCGTCGGCTGCGGTGTGATGACGGGCGTGGGCGCCGCGATCAACACCGCGAAGGTCACGCCGGGTTCGTCGGTGGTGGTGTTCGGCGCTGGTGGCGTCGGCATCTCGGCCATCCAGGGGGCGCGCATCGCGGGCGCCGCCGAGATTCTCGCCGTCGACACCGTCGAGGGGAAGCTCGACATGGCGAAGAAGTTCGGTGCCACCCACGCGTGCACCCCGGATGATCTCGCCGGCATGAAGAACGAGATCACGGGGGGCGAGGGCTTCGACTTCTCGATCGAGTGCGTCGGTCACCCCGAGACGATCCGCGCCACCTACGACGCCGCGCGCCGCGGCGGAACGGCTGTCGTGGTGGGCGTCGGTCGCCAGGAGCAGATGGTGCAGTTCAGCGCCTTCGAGCTCTTCTTCGGCGACAAGGCACTCAAGGGCTCGATGTACGGAAGCGCCAACGTGCGCATCGACATGCCGAAGCTGCTGCGCCTGTGGAAGGCGGGCAAGCTCGACCTCGAGGGCATGATCACACGCCGCATGAAGCTCGACGACGTGAACGAGGCCTTCCGCGCCATGCAGGCCGGTGAGGTCGTGCGCTCCGTCCTCGATATCGCTGCGTAGCAGTTCGGAGCCGGTCCCAGGCGCGAAGCTCCTCGTCGAGCGGGTCAATTACGACGGCGCACTTCTCTCCGGACGTCATGGTGGAGTAGTGCGCGACGCCGTAGCGCGTGGCGCCGCGCACGCCCGACCCCCCCTCGGCGAGCTGCGGGGGGAGAGACCGGAGCTTCGAGAGACCTCGTCGTCTTTACTCCCCTGCCCCAACCTGGGAAACTCGCACGGTAGTCGAAGTCGCAACACGGGCGACGCACCAACCCCCCGACGACGTCCGTCGAGAACGCACACGACGATGCTCTCGACGAAAAACTGGAGTCCTGACTTCGTGGCACCGATGATCGCCGAGGTAATCACCGAGCACGCGGAACGCATGCCCGATGCGCCGGCGTTCTTCGAGGGCGACTCCGTGATGACCTGGCACGAATACGCGGAACGCTCCGATGCGTTCGCCGGGTTGCTCATCGACCGCGACTTCGAACCCGGCGAGCGAATCGCGGTGCTGCTCCCCGACGGACCCGGTGTACACGCGGTGTTCGTCGGCATCGAGAAGGCGGGTCTCGTCATCGTCGGCATTGGACCGCGCGCAGGCGACGCCGAGATCCGACATCTCCTTTCACTCACGGGCGCCAGCGCGCTCGTGACCCGACCGCACCACCGCGACGACGACATGCGCGCGTTCTTCGAGAAGCTCCGCGCCGACGGGCTCCCGCTGCGAGAGCACTTCGTCGTCGAAGGCGAGCTCGAACCCGACGACCCGCTGTTCGACGGCGCCGCGGCGGCCGACGCATCGCTGATCGAAGATCGGTGCCTCGGTCCCAACGACCTGTGGCTCCTCAACTCGACGTCCGGCACGACGGGGATGCCGAAGTGCGTCACCCACCACCAGGGGCGCTGGCACTATTTTCACGAGCTCGCACAGCAGACCGGCGAGCTGCGCCGCGGCGATGTCTTCATGAGCGTCCTTCCCGCACCCTTCGGATTCGGGATCTGGACCGCGCACATCACACCGGCCCTCCTCGGTTCTCCCACCGTCCTGATGTCCAGCTTCACCGCCGACCGGATGATCGAGTGTATCGAGCGACACTCCGTCAGCGTACTGGCCGCCGTGAGCACACAGTTCGTGATGTTCCTGAACTCACCCGCACTCGAGCGAACGGACGTCTCGAGCCTTCGCGCTCTCTATACCGGAGGTGAGGCGGTTCCGACGAAGCGGGCCGCCGAGTTCGAAGAAAAGACCGGAGCGTTCGTGCTCCAGTTCTACGGCTCGAACGAGACGGGAGTACTCTCGGGAACCTCGACGAAAGATACGCGCGAAGCGCGCCTTACCACTGCCGGTCGGGTCATCGAGGGCATGCAGGTCCGGCTCTACGACGACACGGGAAACGACGTCACCGCCAGCGGTACGGGACAGCCCGCGTGCCGCGGACCGGCCACGAGTCACGGCTACTACCAGGACGAGGCCGCCAACGCCAAGCTCTTCACCGCGGACGGCTGGATGCTCACGGGCGACATCGCCACGATCGACGCTGACGGCACACTCCGCGTGATCGGCCGGGTGGCAGACTTCATCATCCGCGGTGGCAAGAACATCAGTGGACCCGTCGTCGAAGAGGCCGTAATGACCCATCCCTCGGTGGCGCTCGCAGCGGCGGTCGCCATGCCCGACGAGGTGTTCGGCGAGCGCGTTTGCGTCTATGTCGAGCTTCGCGACCGCACGTCGCTCGACCTCGACGCACTGACCCGGCACCTCGCAGATCGCGGCGTGGGCAAGGAGAATTTTCCGGAGCGCCTCGAGGTGGTCGCGGAGCTGCCGCGGTCGTCGGGTGGAAAGGTCGCAAAGGGACAGCTTCGAGAGGACATCAAGCGGCGTGTCGCTGCAGAATCAAGGTCCGCGTGAATCGGACCGCACGGAATGGAGAGACCGCATGAACGAGAGCCACATCACCAGATACGACGTCATGCCGATCCCGCCCGTGGACGAGCAGACCCTCTGGTTCGACGCGGGTGTGCTGAGGATCGGCGTCGAGTACCGCCTCCTCAACGACGCGATCGCCGCCGCCAGCGCTCTCGAAGCGGCCACCGGAGACTCGAAAGGCGTCGCTGGCGTGGAGGACCGGGGGGTGTCGATCCACGTGTTCGGCAGCGCGGGCGGGGAGAGCCTCGAACTCCTGCGTTTCGACTGCTTCGAAGAGGACCCCCACTATCACTACATCTCCTGGCACGACAAGAAGAACGAAATGGTCCACCTCGACCCGATCGCCGACGGCGATCCCCTCGCTTGGACACTCGAGCGTCTGCGATTGCGACTCCCGCACATGCTCGAGCGCGCCGGTGCCCCGGGCGTCGCCGAGCAGGTCGATCAGCGCGCCGTCGACGCGGTCCTCCCGCGGCTCGCCGAAGCCGCATATCGCGCCCGCTACGAGCACGACGACGACACGCTGCTCAAGGGCGCGCTCAGAGACTGAAACGTGGGACACTCGAAACTCTCCGCCGCGGAGCTGCGATCACAGCTCTCCCACCCGGTCATCGACGCCGACGGACACCTGATCGAGACGGCACCGGTCTTCAAGCGTCACCTGCGCGAGTACGTGCGCGACATCGGTGGAGCCGACCTCGCTGCGCGCATCGAGTCGGTGCTCGACTTCGACGAAACCGTCCTGAAGCCGTGGGGCCGCATGACCCCCGACGAACAGCGCGCGATCTGGGCGACTCGCCCGCCCTGGTGGAGCCATCCCGCCGCGGCCTCGCTCGACCGCGCCACCGCGCACCTGCCGCGGCTGATGTACGAGCGACTCGACGACCTCGGCATCGACTTCGCGATCCTCTACCCGAGCCGCACACTCACGACCACGGCCATCAAAGAAGACGAGGTCCGCCAGGTCGCCTGCCGCGCGTTGAACGCGTTCAACGCCGATGTGTACGCCGAGTTTGCCGACCGTATGACGGTGGTGGCGCAAATCCCGATGCACACACCCGATGAGGCCATCGCGGCGCTCGACCACGCAGCAGAGCTCGGCTTCAAAGCGATCATGTTCAACGGTCTCATCCACCGGCCCGTGGGCCCCGTTGGACGGGGCGACGGCAGCGACGCTGCGCCCAACTGGGGATCGGGATCGGCGGACCGACTCGACACCCTGGGCCTCGACAGCGCTTATGACTACGACTCCGTCTGGGCGCACTGTCTCGAGCTCGGTCTGGCGCCCGCCACCCACACCCCGGGCCAGGGTTGGGGGAGTCGCCGTTCGGTGTCGAGCTACATGTACAACCACATCGGCTCCTTCGGCGCGAGCATGGAGGCTGTGTGCAAGTCGCTCTTCATGGGCGGCGTCACGCGGCGATTTCCCGGCCTGTCGTTCGCGCTCCTCGAGGGCGGGGTGGGCTGGGCGTGCACGCTCTTCTCCGACATCATCGGCCACTGGAAGAAGCGCAACCGCGACACCATTCAGCTTCTCGATCCCGCGAAGCTCGACATCGATCGGACGATGAAGCTGTTCGCCGAGTACGGTGGGGAGCGATTCAACGCGGATCCGGACGCCGTTCGCGAGTTCTTCTCCAAGCTCGAGCCCGACCCGCCGGAGCTCGATGAGTGGGCGGCCTGCGAGATCGATTCGGTCGAAGACATCGCCAATCTCTTCGTTCCGCACTTCTACTTCGGCTGCGAGGCCGACGATCCCTCGGTGTCGTGGGCGTTCAACGACCGCGTCAACCCGCTCGGCGCAAAGCTCCGAGCGATGTTCAGCTCGGACATGGGGCACTGGGACGTCCCCGACATGACGGGCATCCTCGGCGAGGCCTACGAGCTCGTGGAGAAGGACCTCCTCACCCCCGACGATTTCCGCGACTTCACCTGCACCAACCCCGTGCGCTTCTACACGAGCGCCAACCCCGGCTTCTTCGACGGGACCCGCGTGGCGGGCCAGCTCGGAGACGTCGCCGATTCGAGGGATTGATCGATGGGTCCTCTCACCGGAAAGGTCGCGGTCGTCACGGGCGGAAGCCGCGGGATCGGCAAGGGGTGTGCGCTCGAGCTCGGAGCGGCCGGCGCCACGGTATACGTGACGGGGCGAACGCTCGAAGAGGGAGCGGCACCGCTGCCGGGAACCGTGGGGGCGACCGCCGACGAGGTGACTGCGCTCGGTGGCCAGGGCATCGCCGTCGTGTGCGATCACCGCGAGGACGATCAGGTTGCCGCGCTCTTCGAACGCTTGCAGAAGGAACACGGTCGCCTCGATGTGCTCGTCAACAACGCGTTCCTGATTCCCCCGGAACTCACGTCCGGGAAGCCCTTCTGGGAAGTGCCCATCTCCAACTGGGACGACATGATCGGCGTCGGAACGCGGTCCGCCTACGTGGCCAGTGTGTACGCGGTGCCGTTGATGACCACGCAGAAGAGCGGCCTCATCGCGAACATCAGCTCCTCGGGCGCGCTCGAGTATGCGTGGCACGTCGCCTACGGCGTGGGCAAGTGCGCGCTCGATCGCTTCACGGCCGACGCCGCCCACGAGCTGCGCAAACACGATGTCGCCGTAGTGTCGCTCTGGCCGGGGCTCGTGCGAACCGAACGCACGGTGCGAGTCGGAAATGCAATTCCCGGTTTGGACCTCGATACGGCCGAGAGTTCGCGCTTCACGGGTCGCGCCATCGCACACCTCGCAGCCGACCCGAAGGTAATGGTCAAGACGGGACGCGCCGTGGCCTCCCGCGACCTCGCCGACGAGTACGGCTTCACCGACATCGACGGCAGCCTGCCGGCCGGGCCCCTGCACGACCGCCCCGACGGCGTCGAGGGCTCCCAGCCCTGACCCGCGAGAGGAAGTCCCGGAAGCCCTCGTAGAAACGCCTGCGTTCGCGTG
>JABSQW010000314.1 GCA_013215605.1 Myxococcales bacterium | reverse complement strand
TGGACACGGCGAGTTGGATGCCGGCGAGGGTCCACACGTTCCACAGCTGGCCCGTGACGCCGGTCATGAACTCGACCGCGAGGATGTACTCGTAGGAGAACGCGAAGGAATAGGCGACGAGACACAGCGCGTAGCCGAGCATGCTCGCCGTGATGGCGATGCCGTGCCTGCGGAGCGGTGGGAGCCACGCCATGGCCATGGCCGTCAGCACGGTGCCGAGCCCGGCGGCAGCGGCCATTCCGCCGAAGCCGGTGCTGGAAACGTTCAGCACGTGGCGCGCGAAGATCGCGCGCATCGGGAAGAGGGCGCCGTTGAAGATCGCCATCGCGCACGCGACGAGCGCGAGTCGGAGCGGCGGTCTCGCCCACACGTAACGGAAGCCCTCTGCGAGCTCCGACCCCATCGACGGACGGTCCGTGCGCCGTGCGGCGGCCAGAGGCGGAAGTCTTGCGAGCAGGGCCACCGCCACGAGCGAGCCTCCTGCCGCGAACGCGTAGCTGCCCGCGATCCCCACCGAGGCAATCAGCACGCCGCCGAGCGCGGGCCCGGCGGCCTGGGCAAAGCCCGAGCCCGTGGCATTGAGCGCGACCGCGCTTTGGATGCGGCGCTGTCCGACGAGGTCGAACACGATCGTCTGCGCCGCGGGACTCATCAATGCGGACACGCCGCCGCCGAATACGGCGGCCACGACGAGGTGCCAGATTTCGATCTTCTCCAGGTAGACGAGCGTGCCGATCACCGCGACGAGTGCGGTGAGCAACAGTCGACACGCGATGAGCAGGGCGCGCTTCGGGAATCGGTCGGCCACGACGCCGCCCACCGGCGACACCAGCGCCACGGTGCCGCCCTGTGCGAATCCCATGAAGCCCAGGATTCCCCGCGAGTCCGTCAGGCTCGTGAGCAACCACTGCATGGTGACGCCGAGCACGTTGAAGCACAGGGACTGCAGGATGTTCGACGACCAGAACGCGGCGAAATGCGGCTGGCGAAACGTCGTTAGAACGCTACTGCCCGCGTCATCGTCGCGCTCCGGTCCGGCCGGGGCGTTCGGCTCGTCGCTCACGCTCGCGTCTTTCTCCGCGGCGAGGTCGTGATCATCGACCGGCGATCTTCACGTGGAGCGTCGCGGGTCCGTTGGCCCAGAACACCGGGACCCGGCCCCGCTCGTGCGACGCGTCGCGCTCGACCGAGGCCACTCGCGCGACGAACTGTTCGAGGGTCACCTTCGTCTCCAGGCGCGCGAGCGCAGAACCCGGGCACACGTGGGGACCGCCGCCGAAGGTCGCGTGGCCCTTCGGCTCGGGCCGGTCGAGGCGGAAGCTGTCGGGATCCTCGAAGTGGCTCTCGTCGCGGTTTGCGGACGCGAGCCCGTACGCGACCTTCTCGCCCTTCTTGATCTGGATGCCGCCGATCGTGATGTCCTGGATGCAGTCGCGCAGCAGGAACGCCACCGGCGGATCGAGGCGCAGCGATTCCTCGATCGCTCGCGTCACGAGGTCGGGCTGCGCTTGCAGCTTTGCGAAGAGCTCCGGATCGTCGACCAGGTTCGAGAGCAGGTTTCCGATCAGGTTGCGCGTGGTCTCGTTGCCGGCGACGAGCAGGAACACGATCATCGTGCGGGCTTCGACGTCCGTCAGGCGTTGACCTTCGACCTCGGCCTCGATCAGCCGGGTGATGAAATCGTCCTTTCCGCGCGGCGTGGCGCGCCGTTCGGCGATCTGCGCGTCGACGTACGCGGTGAACTCCGGAAACCCGCCCGCGAGACCCTCGCCGCGTTCGCTGCGGTTCTTCGTCGCGTAGTCGCCCTCCACGACGTCGTCCGACCACTGCGCCCACAGCGCGAAGTCTTCGGTGGGGACGCCGAGCATGTAGGCGATGACCGAGTTCGGAATGGGCATCACCAGCGCGTGCATCAGCTCCGCGTGCCCTCGCGGCAGGATCTCGGAGAGGAGTCGTCCGGACAGCTCGGCGGCGAAGGATGAGACTGGGCCGAGCCGGTGCGCGGCGATCGCCGAGTTCACGATCATGCGGATCTTGCCGTGGCGCGGCTCCGGGATCTCGCTGATCAGCTGCTCCTCGTCGGGTACCACCACCCCCGGCTCGCGGAAGCTCGAGATGAAGCAGTCGACGCGGCGGGTCGCCTCGAGGACGTCGTCCTTGCGGGCGAGGAACCAGACACCCCCGGGCGTGCGCGAGATGGGCGCTTCCCGGCGCAGGCGGGCGAGTCCCTCGTAGGGGATGCCGGCGTTGGTGTCGAGGGGGTCGAAGCTCTCGTCCATCGTCGATTCTCCTGTGTTCGCGAAGATCCCAGATCGGTTCAGAACACGAGCACGCCGCGGGCGAGGCGACCCTCGCGCAGATCGCTGACGGCGGCCTCGAAGTCCTCGAGCGGGTAGCGGTGCGAGATCAATTCGTCGAGCTTCAGTCGGCCCTCGCGGTACAGCGCGACGTACCGCGGGATGTCGTGGTGGGGGCGCGCCGAGCCGTAGCGACAGCCGAGCAGTCCGCGATCGACGTGAGTGAGGTGGTTGATACGCAGGTCGAGGCTCGCGTCCTGGGCCGGAACGCCGACGATCACACAGTTGCCCCCCCAATCGAGCACCGAAATCGCGTCGTGGAGGACGGCGGGGTGTCCCACGCATTCGAAGGCCCAGTCGACGCCGCCGGCTTCGGCGTGCCCGCGCACGGCTTCGGCGGAGTAGGGGAGGAGCGCGCGCACCGCGTCGACGCTGCCGCCGCCTGCGGCGTCGACGAAGTCCGTGGCACCGAAGTCTCGCGCGGCCTTCTCCTTCGCCGGGTTCGTGTCGACGGCGACGATCCGGGAGGCGCCCGCGATGGCCAGGCCCTGAATCACGTTGAGCCCGACTCCGCCCACGCCGAACACGGCGGCCGTCTCGCCGACACCGACCCGCGCCCGCGAGAGCACCGCGCCGACGCCCGTGAGCACGCCGCAGCCGATCAGACAGGCGGCTTCGAGGGAGACCTCCGGGTCGATCTTCACGGCCTGGATCTCGGAGACGGTGGTGTATTCCGCGAAGGCCGAGGTCGCGGCGAAGTTGTTCACCGGCTCGCCGTTGCGTTCGAAGGGCTGCTGAAGGTTCCCGAGGGTCTGACGACAATGGGTGGGAACGCCGCGCCCGCAGGCGTCGCAGAGTCCGCAGCTCGCGAGCGTGTGGAGCACCACGGGATCGCCGACGCGGAGCGACGACACGGCATCGCCCACGGCGTCGATCACGCCCGCGCCTTCGTGCCCGAGCACGGCCGGCGCGGGCCAGGGGATCGTGCCGTCGACGACGGAGAGATCGCTGTGGCACAGCCCCGCCGCGACCATGCGGACGCGCACTTCGCTGTGGCCCGGCGCGCGGACTTCGAGGTCATCCACCAACTCGATCGCCTGGCCGTCGTAGAGGAGGCCGCGCATGTCGCTACTCCCGTGTCCGCTGCTGCGGGTCGGCCCGCAGTATAGACTGGGGGGCTCGCGACTCGCGCAGCCGCTTTCGATCGCAACGCACGAACGCTGCAGCACTTGTGTAGGATCGCCGAAAGTCAGCAACATTCGTCGAATCGCCGGGGGAGAGCCAGCGTGGAGAATCTGTTCGGTCTGGTGGGAAAGAGGGCGCTCGTGGTCGGCGCTGGGCAGGGAATCGGCCGTGCGGCGGCTCAGCATCTCGCCACCTGTGGTGCGCGTCTCGCCCTCGTCGATATCGAGAAGGAACGCGTCGATCGCGTCGCCGCCGAGTTGCGCGCGCAGGGCACGGAGGTGACGCCCCTCACCGCGGACATCACCGTCGAGGCGGAGGTGTCGAAGATGGTGGCATCGGCGGCCGATTCTCTCGGCGGCCTCGACGTACTCGTCAACATCGTCGGCATGGCGGGCTGGGTTCCGCTCCTGGAGATGGATGCGGACACCTGGGACCGCGAGCACATGCTGAACCTCAAGCAGCACTTCTTCGTGTGTCGCGCGGTCGCCGCGAGCATGGTCGATGCCAGCCACGGCGGTGCCATCGTCACGGTGGCATCGGTGAGTGGCCTCTACGGCGCGCCCAACCACGGCGCCTACGGCGCGGCGAAGGCCGGGCTGATGGCGCTCACGAAGACGATGGCGGAGGAGTGGGAACCACACGAGATCCGCGTCAACACGGTCGCGCCCGGCTCCGTACTGACGCCGCGCATCCGCGCGATGCGAGAGGCCGGTGACATCCCGACGCCGGGCAAAAACGAGGCCGATCGGATCGCCGAGCCCGACGATATCGCCGGCGCGATCCTCTTCCTCGCGTCGAACCTCGCGCGCCGCGTGAACGGCCACACCCTCATCGTGGATGGCGGTACGACGTCGCTGTTTCCCTTCAAAATGCGCTGATCGTGAAGCGCCGCTGGCCGCTCGGGTTCCTCGCAGGCGTCGCCCTCGTGCTGTGCGCCGGCTGTGGGTCACGTCCGCAGGCGGACGAGGCCGCCAGCGCCGTTGTGCCCACGCCAGGGCCGGCGCCCGCGGCCGCCCCGGAGATCCTGTTCGGCGACCTCCACGTCCACACCACCTACTCGTGGGACTCCTTCCTGCTCTCGCTTCCGGTGTCGGGCGGCGAGGGCGCGCATCCGCCGGACGACGCCTGCGACTTCGCGCGCTACTGCGCGGATCTCGATTTCTACGCGCTGACCGATCACGCCGAGTCGCTGTCCCAGGACCACTGGCGTGCTTCGAAGCAGAGCGTGCGGCGCTGCAACGCCCGCTCCGGCGAGCCCGGCGCGTCGGACCTGGTCGCCTTCATGGGCTTCGAGTGGAGCCAGGCGGGCGGCACCCCCGAGAGCCACTGGGGCCACCGCTGTGTCGTCTTCCCCGGCACCGACGACGCGAGTCTTCCCGCGCGACCGATCGGTTCGGTCGATCGCGGCCCCACTTTCGGTGGACTCGAGAAGGGCATGCGCGCGGCCGGAGAGATCGCATTCGCCGACTACCTCGCCCTGCGCGCGGCCCGCGATGTCTGCCCGCCGGATGTCGACACGCGTTCGCTCCCCGCGGACTGCGACGAGATCGCGCCCACGCCCGCCGAGCTTGCGGCGAAGCTCGACGAGTGGGGTCTGCCCGCGCTCGTCATTCCCCACGGCACGGCTTGGGGCGCGTACACACCCGCAACCACGAGCATCGAGAAGCACCTCCGCCCCGCGCAGTTCCACGCCAAGCGACAGAAACTCATCGAGGTGATGTCGGGTCACGGCAACTCGGAGGAGTACCGCGCGTGGCGCGAGTGGGAGACCCTGTACGACGGGTCGCGCGTGTGTCGTCCACCAGCGGCCGACTACCTGTCCTGCTGCTGGCAGGCCGGCGAGATCACGCGGGGGCGCTGCGCGAATCCCGACTCCGCGGAGTGCGCGGACCGCGTAGCGAGTGCGCGCGAGCGCGTGATGAACGGCTGGGACATCGGTCTCTCGCGCTTGTTCCCCGACGTCGCGTCCGCCGAATGGCTCGACTGCGGTCAGTGCCGCGACTGCTTCAAGCCCTCGTTCTCCTACCGCCCCCTCGAGAGCGTCCAGTACGCCATGGCGCTCTCCGATTTCTCGGATGCGGACGCAGAAGGCGCGGCGAGCTCCGGGGAGCCCCTCCGCTTCCGCTATGGCTTCATCGCTTCGAGCGACGGTCACAGCGCACGTCCCGGCACCGGCTACAAGCAGGTCGAACGCATGGGGATGATGACCGACGGCAACCCCGCACCCGTGACCCCCGAGCAGGCGCGCCTGCGCGAGAACTCGCTCGGTCCCATCGACCAGCGCGTCCAGAGCTTCCTGTTCCCCGGCGGCCTCGTCGCGGTGCACTCCGACAGCCGCTCCCGCGACGCCATCTTCGACGCCCTCGAGCGTCGCGAGGTCTACGCCACGAGTGGTCCGCGCATCCGCCTGTGGTTCGACCTCGTGAGTGCTGGCGCGGCGGGGCTCGCCTCTCCCCTCCCCATGGGCTCGGAGGTCGCCCTCGCGACCAACCCGGTCTTCGAAGTCCGCGCCCAGGGCTCCCTCGAACAGCTGCCGGGCTGTCCCGAGCGCTCGATGAAGGGGCTCGCGCGGGACCGCCTCGCGCGCCTGTGCCGCGACGAGTGCCACCATCCGAGCGACGTGCGGCGCACGATCGACCGCATCGAGGTGGTGCGCATCCGCCCGCAGCAGCAGGCCGGCGAGCCGGTGGGCGCGCTGATCGAGGACCCCTGGCGCGTGCTCGACTGCTCCGGCGCTCCGGCGGGGTGTACGGTGCGTTTCGAGGACCGACAGTTCGCCGCAGGTGGGCGCGACGCCCTCTACTACGTGCGCGCGATCGAGCGGGCGAGCCCCAACATCCTGGGCGACCCACTGCGCACGGTCTTCGACGCAGATGGCAACGCGGTGTCCATCGATCCCTGTGACACGGTCGGTAGCGACACCGACTGCCTCGCACCGAGCGAGGAGCGCGCCTGGTCGTCGCCCATCTTCGTCGACTGGCGCGCCGGCGTGTCGACAGCCCTCCGCCCCGGCGGAGCCCAAGGATGACGACTCCGCAGCCCGGAGGGAGTCGGTCGCAAAGCTGAGGTGAGGTCCGTGACCGCGTCGAGGGGTTCGTGATCGAGGCGGGGCTAGGAGCTCGGGGTGTCTCCCTGGTGCGTGTCCACCACGAGCAACGGCTCCGGCTTGTCGAGCCCCTCGAGGAGCTCACGCGCCCGGGCCTCGGCCTTCCGCGCACTTTCGATCTTCACCACGCCGAAGCCGCGAATCTGCTGCGGGAGCGAGGCGATCTCCACCGCCACCTCGTGGTTTTCCGGTGACAGCAGGGACGCGAGACGGCGAACGATGCGCTCGTAGTCGTCGATGAGACGGCGCTCCAGCTTGCGCTCTTCGGTGTTGCCGAAGATGTCGAGGGCCGTGCCGCGCAGGAACTTGAAGCGCGCGAGCACGCGCATCGCCGTGAGCATCCAGGCGCCGTAAGAGCGCTTCTCCGGTCGCCCGGTCTCGGGGTCGACGCGCGCCCACAGCGGCGGTGCCAGCTGCAGCTCGATCTTGAAGTCGCCCTCGAACTGCTCGCCCAGCTTCGCCATGAAGTCGCCGCTCGTGTAGAGCCGCGCGATCTCGTACTCGTCCTTGTAGGCAATGAGCTTCGAGAAGCCCTCCGCGACAGCCGTCTTCAGCTCCTCGCGTCCGGGCGTACGCGAAGCCTCGGCCACGCTGATCTCCTCCATCAGGGCGCGGAAGCGCCGCACCGCGCTTCTGCCCTGGTAGCGCGCGAGGAGCGCCTCGCGGTGCTCGATCAGCTCGCCGAGGTTCAGGGGCCGGCGCGGCAGCCGCTGCTCGGGGAGTTTGGCTGTGACGGCGGCAGCGTCCTCAGCCGCGAGGCGGCCCCAGCTGAACGCCTGCTGGTTTGCCGCGACGGCCACGCCGTTGAGCTCGATCGCCCGCTCGAGGGCTTCGAGCGAGAGCGGGACGAGACCGCGCTGGAACGCGTAGCCGAGCATCAGGATGTTGCCGGTGACCGAATCACCGAGCAGCGCCGATGCGAGGCGCGTGCTGTCGAGCGAGTTCATCTCGCGCGACTGGTCGTGAATGACCCCCAGGAAGCGCCCGGCTTCGTAGTCGATGTCGTTGTCGCGAACGAACTCCGCGGTGGGTGCGACGTGTGTGTTGACCACGCTCCCGGTGCGGCCGCTACCGAGCCGGAGCACCGCGTCGGCGCTCGCCGCCACGATGAGGTCGCAGGCGAGCAGGGCGTCGGCGCTGCGGGCCGCGATGCGCGGTGTGTGGATGTCTTCCGGACGGCTGGCGATGCGGACGTGCGAGATCACCGCGCCGCCCTTCTGGGCGAGGCCGGTCATGTCCAGGCAGGTGCTTCCCTTGCCCTCGAGGTGCGCCGCCATGCCGAGCAGCGCGCCGACGGTGACCACGCCCGTGCCGCCGACGCCCGTGATGAGCACGTTCCACGGCTCGTCGAGACTCGGCAGCTCGGGCGTCGGGAGCGCGGCGATGGCGTCGGCGGGCAGAGCGGCATCGCCACCCGCCTTGCGCACGCTGCCGCCGTGAACCGAGACGAAGGATGGGCAGAGCCCCTTCAGGCAGGAAAAGTCCTTGTTGCAGCTCGATTGGTTGATCGTGCGCTTGCGGCCGAGCTCGGTCTCGAGGGGCTCGATGGCCACACAGTTCGACTGGACGCTGCAGTCTCCGCAGCCCTCGCACACGGCGTCGTTGATGAATACGCGCTTTGGCGGGTCGACGGCGACACCGCGCTTGCGCCGCCGCCGCAGCTCCGCTGCGCACGTCTGGTCGTAGACGAGCGCGGTGCAGCCCGGTGTGCCGCGCAAACGCTTCTGGACGCGGTCGAGCTCCTCACGCGGGTGGATCTGCGCCATCGGCGCGAGGGGCGGTGCGTCCTCGTACTTCTTCGGATCCTCGGCGACGACGGCGATGGCGGTGACGCCCTCGGCGGCGAGCTGTTGAGTGAGCTGCGAAACCGTGAGCGGTCCGTCGACCGACTGCCCGCCTGTCATCGCGACGGCGTCGTTGAACAGGATCTTGTAGGTGATGTTCACACCCGAGGCGACGGCCGCGCGGATCGCGAGAATCCCCGAGTGGTGGTACGTGCCGTCGCCGAGATTCGCGAAGACATGCTCTTCTTCGGTGAAGGGCGCCTGGCCGATCCAGTGCACGCCCTCGCCGCCCATCTGCGAGAAGGTGTCCGAGTTGCGCCCCATCCAGCGCACCATGTAGTGACAACCGATGCCCGCCATGCCGCGGCTGCCCTCGGGCACCACGGTCGACAAATTGTGGGGGCAACCCGCGCAATAGAAGGGCGTGCGCGCTTTGAGTCCGTCGGCCGAGGCCATCGCGAGCTCGCCCTCGTCGAGCTCGCGCATGCGCACGTCGATGCGCTCGGAGTTGTACTTGCCCGCCAGGCGCTGCGCGATGACGCGGGCAATCTTGCCGGGCGTCAGGTCGCCCATGGAGGGCAGCAGCCACTCCCGGTGCTCGTCGAACTTCCCGACCACTCGCGGACGCTTGTCGAAGGGCGCGTTGTAGAGCTGCTCCTTGATCTGGTTCTCCATCACGGCGCGCTTCTCCTCGACGACGAGAATCTCGTCGAGGTCTTCGCCGAAGGACGTGATGCCGGCCTTGTCGAGGGGCCAGGGCATCCCGACTTTGTAGAGCCGGATGCCGATGTCGGCGGCCTCGTGCTCGCCGATGCCGAGGTCGGTGAGGGCCTGGCGGACCGCGAGGTAGGCCTTGCCGGTCGTGACGATGCCGAAGCTCGCCTTTGGCGCGTCCATCACGACCTGGTTGAGCTCGTTTGCGCGCGCGAAGGCGAGGGCGGCGTAGAGCTTGTGGCGGTGGAGGATCTCCTCCTGCTCGTGGGGGCTCACGCCGACGCGGAAGTTCACGCCGACGGGCGGGAGCTCGAAGTCCTCCGGCAGGCGGATCTGCACGCGGTTGATATCTGCGTAGACGGTCGCCGAGCTGTCCATCGTGTCGGCGAGGGCGATCATCGCGGTCCAGCAGCCCGAATAGCGCGAGAGCGCCCAGCCGTAGATCCCGTAGTCGAGCACCTCCTGGATGCCGGCCGGGTTCAGTACCGGGATGCCCGCGTCCATGAACGAGTACTCGCTCTGGGAAGGCAGCGTCGACGACTTGCAGTTGTGGTCGTCGCCCGCAATTGCGAGCACGCCGCCGAGCGCGGCAGTGCCTGACGCATTCGCGTGTTTGATCGCGTCGCCGGAGCGATCGACCCCGGGCGCCTTGCCGTACCACATGGCGTAGACGCCGTCGTAGCTCGCGCCCGGGAAGGCGCCCGTCATCTGGCTGCCCCAGACGGCGGTGGCCGCGAGGTCCTCGTTGATACCGGGCTGGAAGAGGACGTTGTGGGCCTCGAGGTGCTGCTTCGCACGCTCGAGCTGCTGGTCGAGGCCGGCGAGCGGCGAGCCGCGGTAGCCCGAGATGAAGCCCGCGGTGTGGTGCCCGGCGCGGCGGTCCCGAAGGTTCTGGACGATTGCCAAGCGGGCCAACGCCTGGATTCCCGTCAGGAAGATCAGCCCGCTCTCGCGAGTGTACTTGTCCTCCAGCGTGACTTGGGCCACCGGCATCCTCGGTCCTCCTCAGACGACCCCTTATCGGCGCTCGCCCGACCCGACTGTCCCCTTCGCTCACGACGCTCGGAATACCGGGTTTCGCGTCTCCTGGGAGTATTCCTCATGCCTCCGAGAGAATCCTTGCAGAAAGTCCTCAAATGGCCGATATATTAGAATAATATTCTAATATATTGAAAATAAAGGGTGAGAAATTCCATGGATCTGGATCAAATTGATCGCAACATCCTCGCGGTTCTCCAGGAAGACGCGTCTCTCCCAGGGGCGGAGCTCGCCGAGCGGGTGGGGCTCTCGCCCTCGCCGTGCTGGCGGCGGATCCAGCGCCTGGAGGCGAGTGGGGTTCTGCGGGGCCGCGTGGCGCTCCTCGATCGCGACATGCTGGGGCTCGGCGTCGTGGTGTTCGCGAGCGTCAAGCTGGCCACTCACGGCCGATCCGCGCTACCGCGCTTCGAGACCGCCATTGCGGACTTCCCCGAGGTGGTGGAGTGCTACACGGTCAGCGGCGGCGTCGACTACCTGCTGCGGGTCGTCACGCAGGACATCCACAGCTACGAGCGGTTCCTCCGCGACCGCCTGCTGCAGCTCCCGGAGGTGGCCGAGGTTCACTCTCGGATCGCAATCACGCAGGTCAAACACACCACCGCACTTCCCCTCGGCCATCTCGACCGCTAACGGAACCGGTCGATCCGGGCGCTGCCCGGATCGGGATTCCGAAGACGTGATTGACGGCCCGAGGGAGGAGCAGATAGGGTGACCGGGATTTTCCTCGGAGATCCGCCACGATGACGACGTTCTTTCTCGGGGGTTGGCGCTGGAGTGGCCGCCTCGTCGGATGCCTTGCTGGCCTGTTTTGCCTCGCCCTGCTGGGTGTCGCCACACCCGCTGCGGCGCAGGACGACGCTCCGCAAGACTCCGTCTCCGCGACCCAGGACGACGCAGCGCAGGACCCCGACCCCTTCGCCCGGGACGGCGGCTATTTCATCATCGGCGGAGGCTTGTCCCTCGCTCACGGTGGCGATCGGGATGGCAAGATCGTTGGCCCGGATACCACCGTGACGGGAGTGAACGCCGACTCGAAGGGCGGATTCACTGGACGCGTCGGCCGGCGCTTCCACCCGCATCTCGCGGCCGAGCTGCAGTTCGAGTTCGCACAGGCCAACTTCACCTCTGACCTGGGCGCCGGTGATGCGGTGCTCCTCGTCACCACGGCAAACCTGCGAGCTCCCATCCTCACGGGTCGCATCCAGCCGTTCGCCCTCGTCGGTCTCGGCGTCATCCAGAACACCACGACGTTCGCCGCCACGGGAACGATCATCGACGACTTCAATGCCGTACTGCGCGCTGGCGGCGGCGTCGACGTCTACCTCACCGAGGGATTCGCACTGACCGCGGACGCCACCTACGTACTGCCGACCGGCAGTCTCTCGGACAGCGACTTCCTGTCGATCTCGGGGGGCGTGCTGCTCCGCTTCTGAATCTCGGCGTTGGACTCGGGATCGAGCCGGCGTTCGTACCGGCGCACCTCCTGCTCACCCGTGTCGATCCACTCCACCACCCACTCCCTCGCAGCGCCGCAGCGGCACCTCGACCTCGTCGTGGCCGCGGGGCGAGTCGTCTTCGATCGAGACGCAGAGGGCGTCCCACAACCGCCATTTCTGGGAGTCTCCATGCCGAGCGACTACAGCGAGTACGAACTTCTCTCCGTCGAAGTCGACCGGCGGGTGGCCATCGCCACCATCGCGGCGCCGCCCATGAACGTGATGACGCTGCCGCTTTTCCTCGAGCTGCTGCGCTTCGGCACTCAGGTGGGGGACGATCCCGCCGTGGGCGTGGTGGTGCTGCGCAGCGCGGATCCGGACTTCTTCATCGCGCACTTCGATGTGGAAGCAATCCTGGAATTTCCCATCGAGGGCGAGGCGAAGCGCAACGCGAACAACGCCTTCCACCAGATGTGCGAGCGGTTTCGAACGATGGAGAAGGTGACCCTCGCGCAGGTCGAGGGTCGCGTGGGCGGCGGGGGCTGCGAGCTGATCCAGGCCTTCGACATGCGCTTCGGCGTCGTCGATCGCACGCGGATCAACCAGATGGAGGTGCCGCTCGGCATCCTGCCCGGCGGTGGAGGCACCCAGCGACTGCCGAGGCTGGTGGGGCGGGGCCGGGCGCTCGAGATCATCCTCGGGGGAGAGGACATCGACGCCCGCACGGCCGAAGCCTGGGGCCTGTTGAATCGGGCTCTGCCGGCGGATGAGATCGCCGGCTTCGTAGCGAAGCTCGCCCGCCGCATTGCCTCCTTCCCGACCGAGGCCGTGCGACTCGCGAAGCGGGCGGTGGATTGTGCCGCCATGCCCCTGAAAGAGGGGCTGATCGAGGAAGCCTTTCTCTTCGACACGCTGCTGCGCACCGGTGACGCCCAGCAGAACATGCGTCGCTTCATGGAGTGCGGAGGCCAGACCCGGGCAGCCGAGCTCGAAGTGGCCGAACTCGCGGGCAAGCTCGGGGAGCGTCGTGGACGCGGCGCGTAACGTCTCCGTCCGCACCGGGGCGAACTCGGACGAGGTCTTTCTTGAAGCGGCAAGCGCCGATCGGTAGCTTCTCTGTCGTTCCGTGTCCTGTCTCGGGGGGAGGTCACGGTCAAAGGAACAACCACGATGAGTCGCTACCTGATCATTTCCTCGGACTGCCATGCCGGTCTGCCGACCCGGGAATACCGGTCCTACCTGGAATCCAAGTACCACGCGCGCTTCGACGAGTCGGTGCGCCAGAACGAGGCCATGCGGGCCGAGCTCGTCAAGGCGGGAATGAGCAACCCCGCGTTCGCCAAGAAGTGGTACGAGGAGAACGAAGAGGGCTTGCGGGGCGGCTGGGACGCGGCTCGCCGCGACAAGGAACTCGACGCCGACGGCGTGGCGGGCGAGGTCCTGTTCTCCGATGCCGACGCTGTCACCGGTCAGGCCTCGGCCCCCTTCGGCGCCGGGCTGGGCATGTCGGGCGACAGCGATCCCGAGCTGGTGCTCGCGGGAGCCCGAGCCCACAACCGCTGGCTGGCCGAACTGTGCGCCGAGAGCCCGCAACGTCGGGCGGGGCTGGCGCTGCTCCCGAGCATCCTGCACGACCCCGAGCTGGCCGTCGCCGAGGTCCGCTGGGCCAAGGAGGCCGGACTGCGAGGGGGGGTCCTGATCCCCGCGATGTGGGGGAGCTGCGCGCCCTACCACGACCCCCGCTACGAACCGGTGTGGGCGACCTGTGAAGAGCTCGGCATGCCCATCCACACCCACTCGGGTCCCGCCTCCCGCGACGAGTACGGCGGGTTGGTCGGTCTCTACATCACCGAGGTCCGGTGGTGGTGTGCTCGGCCCCTGTGGTTCCTCTTGTGGTCGGGGGTCTTCGAGCGCCATCCGAGACTCAAGTTCGCGGTGACCGAGGGGAGCTGTCACTGGGTGCCCGAGCTGTTGTACAACATGGACCAGGTCGTGCTTCGCGAGACGGCCGGTGCCCAAAAGCTCGGTCCCAACCTGACCAAGCTCAGTCTCCTGCCCAGCGAGTACTTCGATCGCAACTGCTTCATCGGGGCCTCCTCGACCAAGCGGCGCGAGATCGCCCTGCGCTATGAGATCGGCGTGGGCAACATGATGTGGGGCAACGACTTCCCCCACCCCGAAGGCACCTGGCCCCACACCAAAGACTGGCTGCGCCGGACCTTCTGTGACATCCCGGCCCAGGAGACTCGCCAGATGCTCGGCACCACCGCTGCCGAGGTCTTCAACTTCGACACCGAGGCCCTCGCCCCGCTGGTGGAGCGGATCGGCCCGACTCCCGCCGATCTGGGCCAAGAGGAAGCCCAGGACCTCGAGAAGTGGCGTGCGGCCGAAGAGGTCGGCCGGCACTGGCTCACCGGGAAAGAGCCCATCCCGACGGGTCCTCGAGCAGCCTGAGGGGTCCTCGGACGGGCAGGCCGTTCGGATGCGCGCGCAGGGGAGCGAGCATTGTCAACGCAAGGCCTCAGTGCGCCACTTCGATCAGCGCCGCCGTGATCACGCGATCGTCCTGACCCAGGTCGCGGAGCTCGATGTCGAGCAGCGTCGTGGCGTCGGTGGTGCGCAGCGGACGCGTCGTCGTCCGCACCGGGCCCGTGCGGCCGGAGGCGAGATAGCGGATCGATAGGCCGCTGACGCGCGGGGTCCCGCCGCGCTGGGACCGCACGAAGGTCTCGCCTGCCGCCTCGGCGAGCACGGCGTGCACACCGCCCTGGAGGACAGCCAGCGGGTTCATCACGTAGGGGACGACGTCCACCTCGAGTACGCCGGTCGCCGCGTCCACGGTGCGCACGCCGAGCTGCTCGGCCAGGGGAGCGCGCAGCGCCGAAGTGTCGTCGGGAAAATGAATCGAGTCTTCCTTCTTCGCGATGTCGCCCATCGGGTACTCGTCGACGGGCGGAAACAGCGCGAAGTTGGCGAGGGCGAAGGCCACCCGCACGCGCTGTTCGCCGCCCTCGCCATAGACGTTCGAGGAAAGCACCACGCTGCGACTGCCGCAGCGCAACAGGTCGGCGGTTACACTGAGGCGCTCGAAGTCGCCGGTGGCGAGGACCCGCAGGTCGATGTCGGAGGTGATGGGATACTGGGGCGGCGCCGCGCGCATGCCGGTGCGACCTGCCACCATGTCGACGAGGGTCACGAGCGCGCCCACCGGCAGTGCTCCATCGGCGCGACGCATCGCCGGCTGGATGGGCAGGCTGCCGATCTCGCGCTCGCCCTCGACCACCATCGTGTAGCGGAGGTCGCGGAAGAAGTGCTGCGGGGGCGGAAAGGTCACGCTCACTCGAAACGCCGTATCGGGAAGCCCCAGATGCTCTCGCTCTCGACGTCGCCAGCGCCGTGCGCCGGCGGATCGGGCACGATGCTTCCAACCACTTCGCCGGGAGGGCTCGTATCGCGAGGCATGACGCGGTCTCCGATGGGCGCCCATGATAGCCGTAGCGCATTGGAGCGCTGCTCTCGCGCCGTTTCGCGCTTGTGGGTACCGTCTCGTGAATCGAACGGTCGCCGATGACGTCGAAGGAAAGCGGGTCGACCCTGCCGGAGAGGAGGCGAAGATGATCGGGATTCACGACCGCTGGGCATCGCTGTCCGCGGGCCGAACGCTCGTGGTGCTCGTCGCACTCCTGGCACTGACCGGCTGTGCGCCGCGCGCCATGCGCGGCGGCGATGGCACCGCGAACCCAAACCTCGACGCGCCCGCGATGAGCACCACCCTCGACCGCTCGGACATCAACTACCTCGTCGAGCAGACCCTCGATCCGATGCTCGAGTCGCGCTTCTGGACGCGCGACGTTCGCGCCGCCTACGAGGCGCCGCTCGTGGCGATCTGGCCGATCGAGAACAACACGAGCTACCACCTCGACGACCAGCTCCAGACGCTGCTGTCGTCCATCGAAACCACCCTGGTCAACAGTGGTGACGTTCGCGTGGTCGATCGCGCGCGACAGGAGGCGCTCTCGCGCGAGATCCGCATTCAACAAAGTGAGAACTACGACCGCTGGACGGCCCGCGAGATCGGCCGGCAGATGGGCGCGCAGTACTTCGTGACCGGCAAGATCACGTCGGTCGAGGAGAAGATCCAGAACACGCGCCGCGTGCAGTACACGCTGTTCATCCAAGTGCTCGAAATCGAGACGGGCCTGATCAAGTTCCAGAACGAGTCGCAGCGGAGCAAGGCGCTGAAGGGCTGAACCCGAGCTGGGCGATCTTTCCGGGCCGGACCGATGGGACCGATGATGCGCGTCAATCCCACAGTCGGTGAGTCACCGGCCGCACGCCGCGTGCTCGCGTCGATCGCCATCGCGCTTCTTTCGAGCGCGTGCGCGACGTACAGCGACAAGACCCTCGCGGCGCGGCAGGCCGCCGACGTCGGCGACTACGCGGCCGGCGTCGGGCTGCTGAACGATTTCCTCGGTGTGTCGGGCAGCGACGAAGTGCCCGAGGATCTCGGCAGCGATGGCGCACTCGCTCTGCTCGAGCGCGGCACGCTCTTCCAGGCGCAGGCTCTGTATTCCGAGAGCGCACGCGACCTCGGCGCCGCCGACGAGGCGCTCGAGTTCCTGGACATCAGCACCGACGTCACCGGCGACGTCGGTCAGTTCACCTACAGCGACAGCGCGAAGATCTACCGCGCAACCCCCACCGAGAAGCTCTCGCTCAACGGCATCAACCTGCTCAACTACCTCGCACAGGGAGACCTGCGCGGGGCGGCCGTCGAGGCGCGTCGCTTCACCGTGATGCGCAACTACCTGATGGACTACGACTCCGACCACGCGTACTGCGCGTTCGGCTCCTACCTCGCGGGCTTCGTCTTCGAAAAGCTCGGCGAGCCCGACCGCGCGTTGCGCTACTACGACGAGGCGCTCGTCGGCGGGCAGCTGGAGGGCCTCGATCCGACGCTCGTCCGTCTCGCGCCCGTGACTTCCCACCGCGGCACACGCGTGAAGCAGCGCATCACCGAACTCGAGGAGGACGGCGCGGTTGCGACTTCGAAGCCGGTCTCCGAGATCCTGACCGTGGTCGGCGTCGGGCGGGTGCCGTTCAAGGTTCCGGCGCGGATTCCCATCGGTCGGGCGGTGGGTATCGCGGGCATCTGGGTCACGGGGGATCTCGAGGTCCTGAAGTACGGAGCTCTCAAGGTGGTGAGTTACCCGGAACTGGCGCCGTCGCCAACGCTGTTCGACGGCGCGTCGGTCCGGGTCGATGGGCGACCCGCGCGCGTGGACCTCGTCAGTCGCCTCGGCAACGAGATCCGTCGGGAGTACGAGGCGATCAAGCCGCGTATCCTCGGCGCCGCGATCTCGCGCATGATCGTCCGCGCCGCGGCAGCGGAGGGTGCGCGCGCCGCGGGTCGGGAGGACAGCGAATGGCTCGGCACACTCGCAGCGCTTCTCACCGAGGGGGCCCTCCTCGCCGCGGACAAGCCGGACACGCGCTCCTGGACGATGCTGCCCGACCGCGTCTTCGTCTCGCGCACGGTCGTCGCGCCGGGCACGCATACGGTGGATGTGCGCATCGACGGGGGAAGCCGCCTTCAACGGCGGTTCGAGGTGGACGTCCCGGAGAACGGGTTCGCCGCGGTCGTTTGGACGGTACCGCGCTAGCAGACCGTTGACGCGGCTGCCGTCAGAAGAAGCCGGCGATCGCCGCGAACGGCAAGAGGGCGAGATCGACCGGCAGCGTCACGACGAAGACGAGCGGCTTGACCGCCGGGTGGAGCGTCGAGTTCACGATGGCCCGGGTCATGCCGAACAGGTACGAGCCGTTGTAGCCCTCGCGGTCCTCCAGGACGAGTGCCTCCTGGAGGCCCAGCATCGGGATCTCCTCCGCCGCGTTCGTCCGGCTCGTCACCGACGTGGCGCTCGGCGGAGCGGTCTCCTGAAGCGCGAGAACGCTGTGTGGCGCGGCTGTCGCAAGGACAAGCGTGGCGAGCGCGAGGCTCGTGCGGAGCACTGTGCGGATCAAAATCATGGTCCGTCCCCCCGGAAGGATGATCATTGAAGATGGCTGCGCTCGAAGGCTCAGCGACCGCCGACGCGCGACCGCGGTAGTGTAGCGGTGGCGGACTTGTCGAGTCGGAGTCGTTGCGCGCGTGCGCTCAGCGGAACGGCTCGAAGATGGCGGCCAGGGCCTCCACGGAATCGAGCCAGCCTCCGAGCGTCGGCTGCGTGGGGGCGGCCATGAGGTGGTCGACGCCCGCTTCCGCGTAGCGGGCGATCTCCTCGCTGACCTCCGAGGCATCCACCTTCAGTCCGTCCCAGCCGCGTCGCAGGGAGAAGGTGAACTCCGGCTCGGGGCGCTCGGCGCGCAGGCGCTTCACCGCAGCCGCGGCCTCCTCGGGGTTGGAGCCGATCGCGTGAAAGCCGTCACCGTATTGGACGGCGCGACGGAACGCGGCGTCGCTCATGCCACCGATCCAGAGTGGGATCTTTCGGGCGGGCTTCGGGAGCAGGCGCACGTTGCGCACCGTGTGCCAGCGTCCTTCGTAGTTCACGGGATCGTCGCGAAAGCAGGCCTGCAGAACTTCGAGGATCTCGTCCATCCGGCGGCCGCGATCCTTGAAGCCGCGCCCCAGGGCCTCGAATTCTCCCGCGAGCCAGCCCACGCCCGCGCCGATCACGACGCGTCCACCCGCAAGCTGATCGAGGGACGCGAGGGTATTCGCGAGCGATACGGCGTCGTGCTGCGGAAGGACGAGGATGCTCGTTCCGAGACCGATCCGTTCGGTGCACGCGGCAGCCCAGGTGAGCGACGTGAGCGGGTCGAAGAGAAAGGGGGGAGGGTAGGTGGCGTCGGCGGGGACGACCTGGTGATCGCTCACCCAGACATCGTCGAAGCCGAGCGCCTCGGCCTGTCGGGCGCCGCGTTCCAGGGCCTCGGCGCCGCTTGCGCGTCCGTACTGCGGGAGGTGGATGCCAAATCGCATGGGGTCTCCAGCGCGGCGCCGACCCGCTGCGATCGGGCGGCGTCGCTTGTTGCGGGTCAGCGCTCGGCGTAGACGATGAAGGCGTTGCCCGAGAGGTCGGCGAGGACGGCGCGCATTTCGTGAGGGCCCTCCTCGGGTCCTCGCAGGAGCTTCGCGCCGGCGGCCTGCAGTCGCTCGGTGGCCGCCGCCACGTCGTCGACCTTGAAGGAGATGGCCGTCGACTCCGCGACGGCCTCGTCGCCGGCTGCGAGCGCGACGGTGACACCGCCCGCGTCGAATGCGGCAAAGCGATCGCCGTCGCGAAACTTCTCCTCGAGGCCGAGGGCGTCGGCGTAGAACGCCGCAGCAGCGTCGAGGTCTTCTACCGGATGGATGACCATCCCTACCTTCTTTACGAGTGACATGCTCTCTCCCCTGGCCGGTTCGTCGCAACGCGCCGCGCGACGCGGGCACAGCAACTCTCGAAGTCCGTGTGGAACGAGTTCCCGCGATTCAGCAGTATACGAGCGGAGTGACGCAGGGGGACGACTTGCAAGACACGGCGCGCGGCAGGAGAATCGCGCAATCGCTCGCCGCGATGCTCAGCTGTGTTCTCGTCGCGTGCTTCGACGCTCCCGCGGCAGCCGCTGGAGAATCCACGGCGACCCCCGCGCCGCCCGCAGCGGTCGGATCGGAGCGGCCCGATGTGCTGCTCGTCACCCTCGACACCGCGCGGGCCGACCGAATCGGCGCCTACGGGTACACGGGCGCGCGGACGAGGCACATCGACGCGCTGGCCGAGCGCGGTCTCCTGTTCGAGCAGGCCGTCGCACCCACGCCGATCACGTTGCCCTCCCACGCATCGATCCTCACGGGCGTGCTACCGCCGGCGCACGGCGTACACGACAACGGTCTGTTCGCGCTCGGCCCGCAGGCGAAACTGGTTTCGGAGGTATTTCGCGAGCGCGGCTGGCGCACAGGCGCTTTCGTCGGCGCCTACGTGCTCGATGCGCGCTTCGGTCTCGATCAGGGCTTCGAGCTCTACCGCGGGCCGACGCCCGATCGCCGGCAGCAAGAGCCGCACTCCGAGCGAACCGCGCCGGAGGTGACTGCCGACGTCCTCGAGTGGCTCGCCAGCCTCGAAGCCGACGAGCCGTTCTTTGCCTGGGTCCATTTCTACGACCCCCACTTTCCCTACACACCGTCGGTCCGGTACCCGAAGCTCGACCCCTACGATGGAGAACTCGCGCGCTGCGACGCACATCTCGGCCGCATCCTGAAGCTGCTTCGCGAGATCCGACCGGGACGCGAGCCCGTCGTCCTCGTGACGTCGGATCACGGTGAGGGACTCGGCGACCACGGGGAGCGCACCCACGGCCTGCTCCTCTACCAGCCGACGCTGCGGGTTCCGCTGGTGATTGCGGGGCCCGGCGTAACGACGTCGCCCGGTCGCCGCATCATGGAAGACGTCTCCACGGCGGCCGTCGCGGCGACGCTGCTCGACGCGGCCGGTATCTGGGAAGGCGGCGAGGGTGCGGGGCTTCACGAGACGAGCTGGCCGTCTCTGCTCTCGGCGGCTCCCGAGCGGACCGCGTCCGCGCCACCCCGCGCCGTGTACTTCGAGAATCACCTCCCGTACCACGCGCATCGGTGGCGCGCCGCGCGCGGCATCGTGGATGGCGGTTTCAAGCTCATCGCGGGTGGGACGCCCGAGCTCTATGCGCTGCGCGACGATCCCGACGAAGCGCGCGATCTCGCGGCGAGCGACCCTCTGCGCAGCGGTGTGCTCGAGCGTCGGCTCGACGAGGTGCTGGCCGCCTCTGCGTCGCTCGGGTGGGCAGTGGGCCGCGACGTCGACGCCGGTGAGCGTGCCCTCCTCGAATCGCTGGGCTATCTCGAATCGAGCCGCGGAGCGGATCCGTTCTCCGACGAACTCCCCGATGTCCGAGAGCGCATGGCCGATCTCGAGGTCCTGCGCGAGGCGAAGGCGTTGATCGAGCACGCCGTCGATCGGGGTGACGATCCTGTCGCGTCGGCCGTCGGGCGCGAGCAACGCGATGCGCAGGTAGCCGGCGTCCTGCAGCGCGCGGCCGAGCTCCTGGCGCCGGTGCGAGCCCGCAATCCGCACTCGCCGGCCGTAGCGCGCCGGCTGTCGCGGATCGAGCGGATGCGCGGCGATTTCGGCGCGGCCGCCGCTTTGCTCGAGGAAGTCGTGAAGGCGCATCCCTTCGGAGTGGAGGATCGCTTCGCTCTCGCACTGGTGTATGAGGAGATGGGTCGAAGCGACGATGCACTGCGCGAAGTGAAAGCGCTCGAGCGGCTCGCGCCCGACTACGGTCGGGCGGTCGAGTGGCTGGCCGCTCACCACTGCCAACGCGCCGATCGGGTCGTGTGCGAGACGTGGCTCCTGCGGGTCATCGACACGCTCGCGACGGATCACCCGCGTGGCCGTGACGCGCAACGAGCCCTCGATGCGCTGCGCGAGAAAGCGCGTAGCGACGGGTAGGGCAAGGACCCAGCGGCACCCATTCGTTCCGGAGCGCCTACAACGAGGCGCCCAGAACGGCACCAACGCAGCGACCGCGATGCCGAGGAGAACCCATTGGCCGAATTCACCTCCGAGACCCGGCTGTACATCGACGGAGAATTCTCCGACGCGCGATCCGGCGGCTACAAGCAGAGCGGAGTCGGTCGCGAGATGGGTGTCGAGGGCTTCTCCGAGGTCCTCGAGACGAAGACAGTCGGCCTGCCCGCATAGGCGTCATCGGGCGCCTAGCGGTTCGGCTCCCGCCGAGCCCCGAGCGCGCGTTGTCGCTCGCGGGCGGCGCGTGCCTGGGTGAGCTTTCCGTCGGCCTCGTAGATGTCGGCGAGCAGACCCGAGGTGGCGAAGTCGTCGAGCCCGAGACTGCGCGCACGCTCGAGACTCGAGGAGGCGCGCAGGTCGTCGCCGCTCTCCCACTCGAAGCGTCCGAGTCGAGCCCAGAGGTCGGCGCGCGTCGGTGCGTGCTCGAGCGACGTGCGGGCCGCGGCGGCAGCGCCGCGCGCGTCGCCGCCCGCGTAGCGCGCCTCGGCGAGGAGGATCCAGAAGACGGGGTCGGCCGTGTGTGCACGCTCCGCGGAAGAGAGCACGTCGAGCGCTTCGTCCGGCGCGTCGCGCTCGAGCAGGATCCGCCCGAGCGAGGTCGCGGCCATCGGCTGGCCCGGGTCGAGGGAGAGCGCGCGGCGCAGGTGGCGGATGGCGCCGGACGAGTCACCGAGCTGTTCGAGAACACCGGCGAGTGAACCGTGCAGGTGAGCGTCCTCGGGGTGCGCCGCGACGGCCGCCTCGAAGTCCGCGCGGAGCGCGGCGGTTGGCGAACCGTAGCGTTCTGCAACGATCCGCAACGCGAGCGCGCGACCGTCGCTCGGGTGTTCCGCGAGCCATGCGGTCGTTTCGCTGACGACGATCCGAGGCTCTTCGACAGCGAGAAGCAGGCTCCAGCGTGCGCGCCGCGACGTGGCGTCGTCGGCGTCGAGTGCAGCGGCGCGAGCCCATGCCTCGGCGGCGTCGCGCGGTCGAAGGAGCTGCTGAAGCAGGCGTGCGCGCTTCTTCCACAGATCGGGATCCGAGGGGACCTGCGCGCTTGCGCGTTCGTACGCGGCGAGGGCCAGGGATCGCGCGCCAGCGCGCTCGCGGAGGAATCCGAGCTGGCTGAGCAGCATCGGGTTGTCGGGATCCTCGGTCGCCAGCGCGTCGGCGAGGGCCAGCGCGTCGGCGAGACGATGCGATTGGAAGAGCTGCACGCTCTCCTGGATCCCCTGCAGGATGTGGACCCGCTCCCGGGGATCGGCGAGTTCGCCGGTGCCCGGGGCTCTGGCGATCGGGCCCATCACGTAGCCGAGCGCCGCTAGCCGAGCGCGCTCGGCGGCGTCGAGGCTCGCGCGCGCGTCGGGCGTCTCGCTGTCGGCGTGCCGCGCCGCGAGCAGCCTGAGCATGCGCTCGATGCGATCCGGCTCGGTCCCCGCGACGTCGCGCAACTCGTCCGGATCGGTCTCGAGATCGTAGAGTTCGGCGTCGACGCCGACGATCAGCTTGAAACGCCCCACGCGCAGCGCGCGCAGCTCGGACCAGCCGTAGGAGAGCCTGGGAAACAGACTCTCTGCGTAGATCAACCGGTCCGACGCGACGCCGGGCTCGCTGCGCAACAGCGGCACGAGGCTCTCGCCAGCGAGCGCGTCCTGCGCGGGCAGGCCGAGCAGGTCGAGTACGGTGGGAACGATGTCCACGAGCGACACCGGAGCGTCGCTGCGTGTGGGCCCGAAGCCGGGCGCGCGGATCACCAGGGGAACGCGGAGCGTGGCGTCGTAGACGAAGATGCCGTGTGTCTTCTCGCCGTGTTCGTCGAGGCTCTCGCCGTGGTCCGACGTCACGATCGCAATTGCGGGCGACCCGGGCCGCAGCCTTCGATGCCCGTCGAGCAGAACACCGACGACGCGGTCCGCGTAGGCGATCTCCGCTGCGTACATCGACCCCGGATACTGCGAACGCTCGGGCTCCGGGGGGTCGTGAGGCTTGTGGGGGTCGAACAGATGCACCCAGGCAAACAGCGGTGCGTCACTCGCGGTCTCGACCCAAGCGAGGGCCGGTTCGACCACCCGTTCCGCGCGCCGGTAGGAATACGCAAACGCTTCGAAGTGTCGCCCGCCCGACAGGTCGTCATCGTAGACATCGAAGCCCTGTGCGAGGCCGTAGCGCGCGTCGAGAACGGCCGACGCCACGAACGCACCGGTCTGATAGCCGGATTCGCGAAGCAACTCCGCGAGGGTGCGACTCTCATCGGGGAGGTGGTAGGTCCCGTTGCTGCGCACGCCGTGGGTCGGCGGCTCGAGCCCCGTGAAGAGCGATGCGTGGGCGGGCAGCGTGAGAGGAGCCTGGCTGGTCGCGTTCGTGAAGGCGGCGCCGGCCGCGGCCAACGCGTCGATATTCGGCGTAGCGACCGGGGAATCGCCCGCGTAGGAAAAATGATCGGCGCGCGCGGTGTCGATGGTGACGAG
>JABSQW010000313.1 GCA_013215605.1 Myxococcales bacterium | reverse complement strand
CCATCGGGAAACCTCTGTCCACTCCGCGATTTGCGGGTCAGCGGCCGCAGGTCTGGAGGATGGCGCCGCCGAGAAGGAGCACGAGCCAGATGGCACTCAAGGGGGAGAAGGCGCTGCGCCGCGGTTGGATCTCCTCGTCCTCCGTCTCATCGGCCATCACCGGGAAGGGCAGGCTCGATGGAACGTTCTCCGCCTCCCCGCTCACGAGCCGAGTCTCGGGCAGCGCAAAGGGCACGTTTGCCCGTGGCGACAATCGTCCCCCGCAGTGGATACACCGGCGCGTCCCCGCAGCGAATGACGACTGGCACTGATGGCAGTAGATCTCGAACGGTTTCGTTTTTGCCGTGACGCTCTTCATGGCTCCCAGCGATGGTATCGAATCCCGTCGATTCGGAAGTGGTGGCCCGCGCGGGGCCATCCGTCGGCCACGGAGCCGCGGCGGTAGGCTTCGCGGGCGCGCTGCCGCCCCAGGTCGAATTCGGATTGCCTCGGTGCTACCTGAAAGCGGTGTCCGAGACCCCCATTCCGAGAGCCTACGGAGTTCTTTGCGGCGTCCTCGGGACGCTCTTCGTGGTCGGCGGACTCGTTCTGTTCGGCGCGTTCATGGCCTCCCAGGCACCGGGCGCGGCGGGCCCCATTCCGACGGGCCCCGCCGGCATGTACTTCGTCGCGTTTGCGGGCTGTGCGCTCATCGGGTGGGGGGGCGGCTTGATCGGAGCCTCGCGTCACCCCGAAACGAGCCGGATCCTCGCGGGCTTCACGGTCTTCGCGCTTGTCCTGTCGGCCCTCTACCGGATGGTCGTGTGGCTCATGGGCGACCACTATGTCTGGCTGGGCGACGTCTCGAGGTTGGAGGCCGCGGTGTTCCTGCTGCTGGCGCTCGGGTTGCTGTGGTGGATGCCCCGACGCACCGCGTCGCAGGGAGGGGACTGATGGTCCGAATCGTCGTCAGCGTCGCGATCGGGCTGTTCCTCGTCCTCGACCTGGCCCTCCCCTATACGGCACTGGGTCGGCGCGGGAACGAGATTCAGCTCCGTATGGAGGTTCCGGTCGACGGGGTGAAGCTCGGCGAGCGCTTTCCCGACCAATCCTTCACCACGCTCGACGGCGACACGCTGCGTCTCTCCGACCTGCGCGGCCACCGCGTGCTCCTGACCTTCGAACGCAGCGTCGACTGGTGACCCTACACGAAGGCGCGGCTCGTGGAGCTGCGGGAGGCCCTCGAAGGAATCGACGTCACCGTCGTCTACGTGATGGCGAGCAACCAGATCAATCCAAAGGCGCGTCGCTTCCTCGACGAGAAGGGTCTGGCCGAGCGGATCCGCATCGTTTCCGATCCCGAGAGCCGCGTCATCGAGGCGCTCGGCGTTCTCCGTGAGAACGCCGAACCGATCGAGAAGGGAGTCGCCCACCCCGCGACATTCGTGATCGACCGGTCCGGCCACGTCCGTTTGGCCGACGTCCGAACCGACTTCCAGATCTGGATCGACCCCACGGTGCTTCGCGAGAGCCTCGAATCGATCGACTGACGGGCGGTCCGAGCGCCCCGCTGGTGTGAGAACGAGCGAGAACGGGCGAAAACGCCACAGATTCCGAGCGGAATCCGTCGGTCCCCGGCGCATCAAGCGGCGCGCTCGACCTGCCGATTGAACAGGCCATGAGCCCGTGGCAACTCAAGCCCTCCGAAGTTCGCGCGCGCTACCGCACGACGCTTCTCCACAACGCTGTACCGATGGAGGACGGCATCGCCCACACCGTCGACGGAGAGCTGCTGCTCCTGACCTGGGACCGCGTGCAACGGGCGCTGACCGCCGAGATCGGTGAGCCCGAGGGTGTGCGAACCATCGTGTTCGACCTGATCATCTCGGGCACCGACGCGGAGTCCCCGAGCGATACGGGCTACGACGTGCGCCGCTTCAACGCCGACCCGGGCGAGGACGCGATGGAGCTGGCCCGGGTGCTCGACGACCGTCTCGAGCCCGAGGTCGCCACCGCTTCGATCAAGAGCGTCGCTACCGACGGCATCGCGAGCCGCTGGTACCCGGACATCGAGGCCTTCGAGCTCGACACCGTCCTTTCCATCGAAGACTGACCCGGAGGTCCGCCCGGACCCCTGGCTTCGCAGCGCTGTCGCGTCCCCCCTGCTGCTACCGTTGGCCGCCGTGAGCGGAAGCGTGCGCGTAGAGCGGGACGGCGTTCTCGGCTGGATGGTATTCGACCACCCCGAGCGCAGAAATGCCATCAGCGTCGACATGTGGAGGCAGATTCCCGAGGCTGCCCGCGAGCTCGACGGCGATGCCGACGTGCGTGTGGTCCTGTTGCGCGGCGTCGGCGACGTCGCCTTCGTCTCGGGTGCGGACATCTCGGAGTTCGAAGAGACGCGCATCGGTCCGAAGGCCGCGGCCTACGACGAGCTCAATCAAGTCGCCTACGCGGCGATCTCGGCGATCGGCAAGCCCGTCATCGCCATGGTGCACGGATTCTGCGTGGGTGGAGGCACCGCGATCGCGCTCAGCGCCGATCTCCGTTACGCGGCCGACGACGCGCAGTTCGGCGTGCCCGCCGCGAAGCTCGGACTCGGCTACGACCCCCACGGCATTGCGACCCTCGTAGGCGTCGTGGGTCCGTCGGCCGCTCTCGAGGTGTTTTTCACGGCTCGGCGTTTCGACGCGCGCGAAGCTCTCGAGCGTCGACTCGTCAACGCGGTGCTGCCGAAGGCAGAGCTCGAGTCGCACGTGTGCGACATCGCGATCGGCATCGCGGCGAACGCGCCGATGACCCTGAGCAGTGTCAAGAAGATCGTTGGCGAACTCTCGTCCGATCCGGCCGAGCGAGACGTCGCCGGCATGCAGGCGGCCGTTCGGGCGTGTTTCGACAGCGACGACTACCAGGAGGGCATCCGAGCGTTCCTGGAGAAGCGGGCTCCGGTCTTCCGCGGGCGCTGACCGCCGGACTTCCCCCGTGGGGGGTCACCCGTCCGTCACCCGCGTTCGAATCAACCCAAGCGCTCTCTCGTCCGATGACACGGTGAAGCGGGCAGGCACCCGGTGTCTCGCTCGGCTCCCTGTGGACGCCGCCGCTCATGGCGGCGTTTCCCCAGAACGCTAGGGGTTTCGTGAGAGCGCTGATCTTACATTCCATCTTTCTCTTGGGCCTGCTGGGCGGTGCCGGCTGTACGGGATACGCACCCTCCGGTACTGCGGGGGTCGCCGTCACCGAGGGGGATCGAGCGCTTCGGGCCGGCGAGGCCGAAGCTGCAGTTGCCGCGTACCGGCGCGCGCTCGATGGCGCGCCACGCAATCCGGTGGCCCTCCACGGACTGGCTCGCGCCTACTCGGCCCGGGGTGATGTCGAAGCCGCGCTTGGAATCTACGCGGGACTCGAGTTCGGAGCTCCCAGCTATTTCGGTCGTGCCCGCTCCGATTGCGCGATTGTGCTCGACATTGCTGCGGACGATCGCAAGCGGAAGGGCGATCTCGAGGGCGAGTTGCGTCTTCTCGAACGGCTGGGCGAGGTGGCCCGGGGCTCGGACGGGTACGACCTGGAGGGTCGGCTCCGACGTGCGCGCCTGGCGGGCGGCGAACATAGCTTGGCCACCCGTCGCGACGAGCGCGCGGAGAGCCTCTACCGCGCGGTGCTTCGCGACCACTCTCAGAACCTGGACGCTGTGGTCGGACTTGCGGCAGCGCTCCAGGCCCAGAACCGAAACGACGAGGCGGCCGCACTGCTCAGCGCGGCCGCGCAGGCCCACCCCGGTTCCCCGGCCATTCACCGCGCCATCGATCGACTGTCGCAGCTTCGCTACCCGACCCCGCCTGCAAACGCGTCGCCCTGATCGACGACCCCGACGATCGCACGCCAGTCGGCCGTCGAGGGGGTGCGGTTTTCCACGAACTCGATCGCGCGGGGTGACTCCCCCTCAGTGATACGGATCACATGGGTACAGTTGAGTTGGAGCGGGGAGTTGCGCCTCTCCGGGAGAGTCCCCACAATGGCTGCCGATTCGTCTGGTCTGTGATGGACATGCCATCCGGCGAGCCACTGGGAATTCGCGGAGATCGCGGGGATCACCGCAGCGCGCACGCGCCCCAGGCCCACGAACTCAATCAGGGGTGAAACAGAATGCAGCGACTTGGGACTTCGATGAACGCGATCGCGATCGCGCTGGTGCTGGGCCTCGTGGCCATGGGTTGCCAAACTCCACCCCCCGAGCCGCCGCCGCCGCCGGCAGAGGAAGAGTTCCAGGAAGAGGTGGTGGTGGTCGAGATCGTGGAAGAAGTCGTGCCAGAACTCCGCACGATCTACTTCGACTTCAACAAAGCCGACATCCGCTCGGATGCGCGCGGCGTGCTGAAGTCCAACGCCGAGATCATCATTGCGAACCGTCAGCTCGGCGCGATCGCCTTGCAGGGCAATACGGACGAGCGAGGCAGTGACGAGTACAACCTCGCCCTCGGCGAGCGACGCGCGAACTCGGTGAAGCAGTACCTCGTGGACCTCGGCGTGCCGACGTCCCGGCTGCGCACTGTGAGCTTCGGTGAATCGAAGCCGGCGGTGATGGGTCACACCGAGTCGGCCTGGCGCTGGAATCGACGCACGGATTTCGCGACGAGCCGCTAGCGGAGAGCGCCCTCGGGGCGTGTTTGGTTCTTGATGGGCGCGGACGGGGATTCGTCCGCGCCCTTTTTCTTGGGGGAAGGCTGCTGGGAGCTCGCCTTCGTCGAGTTCCCCTTTCGTTGACCGCTGACGCTATATTTGGGCTCCACTTCAGGAGATTCCAATGTCGGTACACGGTGGTCAGCTCGCAGCGAAAGCCCTCAAAGAAGCCGGCGTCGAGTGCATCTTCACGCTCTGCGGCGGGCACATCATGCCGATCTACGAGGGGTGCCTCGACGAGGGCATCAAGATCGTCGACGTGCGTCACGAGCAGGCGGCGGTCCACGCGGCGGACTCCTGGGCGCGCTGCAATCCGGGCGGCATCGGCGTCGCGGTCGTCACGGCTGGCCCCGGCCTCACCGACGGCGTCACGGGTATCGCGAACGCCTGGCGGGCCAACTCCCCCATCCTCGTGATCGGCGGTCAGGGACCCTTCGCGGACCTGCGCCGCGGCTCACTTCAGGAGATGGACCATATCGGCGTCGTCCGCCCCATCACGAAGTACGCCGACGCCATCTACCAGACGCACCGCATTCCCGAGTACATCGAGCTTGCCGTGCGCCACGCGATCTCGGGAATTCCCGGACCCGCCTTCCTCGAGATCCCCATGGACGTCTTCATGGGCGAGTGCGAAGAGGACGAGGCGCCGATCCCCAAGATCCGCACCGCCCCGCCGCGCATCTCACCCGACCGCGTGGAGGTGCGCAGGGCGATCGAGCTGCTTACGGTCGCCGAGCGCCCGATGCTCATGTCGGGCACGAGCGTCAAGTGGTCGCGCGCGAGCGCGGACCTGGTGCGCTTCATCACCGACATCCACATGCCCTCGTATGCGAACGGCATGGGGCGCGGCACGATTCCGCCGGAGACTCCCGAGTTCCTGAACCGCTCGCGGCGCGCCGCGCTCAAACGGACCGACTGCATCATCCTCGCCGGTACGCTGCTCGACTTCCGCCTGCGCTTCGGCAAGTCGATCCCCGCGGACGCGAAGGTGATTCAGCTCGACATGGACGCCACACTCATCGGTCAGAACCGACAGGCCGACGTGCCGATCGTTGGCAACCTCTCGTGCAGCTTCGAGATGCTCTCCGAGGAGATCAAGAACCAGGGCGTGAAGCTCGACTTCACGGCCTGGCGCGATGAGCTGCAGGAGGTCGAGACGAAGGCCGAGCAGGAAGTCGAGGCAAAGCTCGGCAGCGATGAGGTTCCCATCGACCCGCAGCGCATGTGCCGCGAGGTGCGCGACTGGCTCGACGAGATGGGAGAGCCGATCGTGATCGGCGACGGCGGGGACATCGTCGCGACTGCAGCGAAGATCATCCCGGTGAAGAGCGAAGGGGCGTGGATGGATCCGGGTCCGCTCGGCACGCTGGGCGTCGGTATGCCGTTTGCGCTCGCTGCGCAGGTCGCCAATCCCGACCGCCGTGTCGTGATCATCTACGGCGACGGCTCCTTCGGGCTGAACGGCTTCGAGTTCGATACCGCCGTGCGCTTCGGACTCCCCATCGTGGGCGTGCTCGGAAACGACGGCGCGTGGGGCCAGATGATGCGCCCGCAGGCTGGCCTGTACGGCAAGGACCGTATCGTGGCTACGAAGCTCGACTTCACGCGATACGACAAGGTCGTCGAGGCGCTCGGAGGTCACGGCGAGTTCGTCGAGCGGCCCGAAGACCTGCGACCCGCGCTCGATCGCGCGGCGGCGTCGGGAAAGCCGGCCCTCGTCAACGTGATCATCCGCCAGGATACGGACTTCGCGGGCGGGATCTACGTCTGACGACGCCCGGTTTGCAGACGCGGCGCGTCCCGCCCGGAGAGATCGGCATCGATCTCGGCGCGATGGCGACGTTCCTCGAGCGGACGGGCCCGCTGGCGGTCGTCGACCTCGAGACGACAGGACTCTCGAACGACCGGGGCTCGGAGATCCTCGAAGTGGGAATCGTCCAGCTGACGCCCGGCGATCCCGAGGTCATGCTCGCCGAGACGCTCGTGCGGCCGCGGGAAGCGATCCCGCGCGCCGTCGTCCGTCTCACCGGCCTCACCGACGCTGATGTCGAGAAGGCGCCGCGCGTCGAAGCCGTGGCGAAGGACGTGTTCGCACTGCTGATGGGACGAACGCTCGTCGCCCACAACGCGGACTTCGAGCGCCACTTTCTGTCCCACTATGTCTCGCCGGAACTCGGGAAGGCCGAGTACCTCGACACTCAGGACCTGCTCTGCCTCACGCACCCCGACGCGCCCGACATGCGGCTCGAGACCTTCACGCGCGACCTGCTCGAGACCGAGGAGCGACACCGGGCACTGTCCGACGCTCTCGATACGCTGCGCGTCATGTCGCGCGCGGCGCAGGGAGCGACCCGCGGCGAGGCCCGCTACGTCACGGCGTGTCACGCGATGGAGTCCTACGCTCAAGAGAGCGCCTGGGTGGCGCTGCTCGACGCCGATCCGCTGGCGAATCCGCCGTCGGAGCCGAGCCAGTATGTTCGGATTCCGCAGCGCCAGGAGCGCCCGGTGGCGTTCGATCCGGACGCCATCGCGGACGCCTTGGCCGATGCAGAGCGCGGGCGTCGTCACTTTGCGAACTATCGCGTGCGCGAGCAGCAGATCCAGATGGCGCGCGAGTTCGCGGCGTCGTTTGCCGATGGCGACAAGCTGCTCCTCGAGGGGGGCACCGGCGTCGGCAAGTCGCTCGCCTACCTGGCGGCCGCGATCCCGTTCGCAATGGAGCGCGCGGCCGGTGGGGTGCGCGAGCCGGTCGTGATTTCGACGCGCACGAAGCTCCTGCAGGACCAGCTCCTCGTGAAGGACATCCCTGCGGCGGCGGCCATGCTCGGCTACCCCGACCTGCGGGCGCTGTCGATCAAGGGCCGCGCGAACTACGTGTGCTCGCGGCGACTCGCGATCGTCCTCGGCGAAGGGCGCGAGCCGAGCATCTTCGAGCAGGACCGCCTCGCCTACGCGGCCCTCGCTGCGTGCGCGAAGACCCGACCCCATGGAGAGATCGCGAGTCTCGCGGGAGCGATGCTCTGGCGCTTCCCGCCGCTCCGGGATCTCGCGCGTCGCTCGGTGGCGGCGCGAGCCGAGCAGTGTACGCGCGAGCAGTGTGCGAGTGAGAAGAGCTGCCCCTTCGGTCGGCGTCGGCGCGCCCTGGCCGACGCTCACCTCGTGGTGGCGAACCACGATCTGTTGCTGCGCTGGCCGCCCGACTACCCGAACATCACATCGGCGATCATCGACGAGGCCCACGAACTCGCCGGCGTGGCCGACGAAGTCTACGCCGTCGAGGTGCGACCCGAAGAAGCGCTCGAGCGCATCGACGACCTCTTCGGGCGACCGGCAGGGCGGGCGGGTACGCGGCGCGGCGCGGGTCGGAGCGCCTCAGCGCGGAAGAACGCGTTGCTTCCGAGTACCGAGGTGCGGCGGCTCGACAGCGACGCGCGTGCCTGGCGGCGCGGTCTGCTGCAGGACTTCTCGGAGCTCGGCCGCGCGCTCGCCGATCGGGCCAGCGAGTTCGGCGAGGTGCAGCTTCCCGCCGATGCGGATCGACTCTTCCCGGAGGCGGCGGATCTCGCGAAGACCGCGGCGGAGCGCCTGGATCAGGTGGCGTCGGTGGTTGCGGAGATCGGTCTCGAGGACGAAGACACCGACGAGGCCGTGGAGCGGATCGTCGGAGATCTGCGCGCGGCGAGCGACGGGTTGCGCGCCGCGTTCGCGAATCACGAGGATTCCGTGGCGGCCTTCGAGCGCCTCGATCCGCCCTTCGACCGCTGGCGTCTCGTGATCCGCTCCGTCTCGCCGGCGGCCGCGTTCCACGAACGCTTCGCCCACAAGATCGAGACCATGGCGTGTGTCTCTGCGAGTCTCTTCGTGGGCGGCGATCCCTTTGCGTCCCTCGGCGAGCTCGAGATCGAGAACCTCTCGAATACCCCGGTGCGTCGCGTGTTGGTCGACAGCCCCTTCGACTACCAGAACCACATGCGAGTGCTTGCCCTGCAGTCGAAGGGCGACCTCGTCGACGAGACTGCCTTCGTGATCGGGACGCTCGCACGCGAGCTTGGCGGTCGCACGCTCGGCCTCTTCACCAGTCTGCGGCGCATGAATCAAGTGGGCGAGCTCCTCGCCGAGCACATGCGCGGCGAGGGCTTCGACATCCTGTCACCGCGCCGCGCGAACGACGATCCTGCCGCGCTCGTCGAGCGCTTCCGCAACGCCGCAGGTGCAGGGGGAGGAATCCTGCTCGGCGCGCGTACCTTCTGGCAGGGGCTCGACATCCCAGGCGACGCGCTGCAGGCTGTGGTGATCGAGAAGCTGCCCTTCGAGGTGCCCACCGAGCTCCGGAAGCGACGCGAGAAGCGCCTCGCATCCGAGGGTGAAAACGCCTTCGAACGGTTTACGCTGGGAAAGATGCTCCTCAACCTCAAGCAGATGGCCGGCCGCCTCATTCGCACCGAGGACGACCGCGGCATCGTGGTGATCGTCGAGGGCCGCACCGATCGCCGCTACTTCGAGCGCCTGTCCGAAGCGCTGCCCAAGGGCAGCAACGTCGTCGCCATCGACGCGCGCGAGCTCCCGGAGATGCTCGACGAAGTCGACCTTCCCGGGATCACCGATGCCAGCGATGCCAGCGATGCGGCGGGGGTCACGGGGGATCGGTCTTGAGTTCCGACCCGAAGGTGGCGGTGGTGACGGGGGCCGGCAGCGGCATCGGCCGCGCCGTCTCGCTGCGACTCGCCGCCACACAGATGCGCGTCGCGCTGCTCGGCCGACGCACGCCGCCGCTCGAATCGTTGGCGGTGGAGATCGGCGATGCAGCCCGCGTCTACTCGGTCGACGTGCGTGACGAGGCGGCCGTGGCTGTGGTGTTCGCGAAGGTTGCGAGCGAGCTCGGTCCCCTCGACGCGCTCGTCGCGAATGCCGGCGTGAGCGGCGAGAACCAGCCCGGAGTGGATGACCGCTGGGACGAGGTGGTGCGCACGAACCTCGACGGCACCTACTTCTGCGCCCGCGCTTTCGAGCGACACGTCGCCGAGGGGCCCGAGCCGCGGCACTTCGTAGCGATCTCATCGTGCCTCGCGCGCTTCCCGGTGCCACTCCACACCGCGTATTCGGCGAGCAAGGCGGGCATCCTCGGCCTCGTGCGCGGGCTCGCCCTCGATTGGGCGGAACGCGGCATCCGCGTGAACGCCATCTGCCCGGGCTGGGTCGACACCGACATGGCGCGCGCCAGCATGCAGGCGATCGCAAATCGCACCGGCACGACCTACGAAGAGGCGCGTCGCGCCGAACTCGCACAGGTTCCCCTGGGACGGATCGCGGAGCCCGAGGAGATCGCCGGCCTCGTTGCCTTTCTGCTCTCCACCGACGGACAGGTCTTCACAGGGCAGTCTCTCGACCCCAACGGCGGCTCCTGGATGGGTTAGTGTTCCGCGCGGAGGAATCGACGATGCAAGCCAATTTCTCCCCCGATCATTGGGCGGTCATTCTCGGTGGTTCGAGCGGCTTCGGACTGGCGACGGCGCAGAAGCTCTCGTCTCAGGGGCTCAACCTCTGTGTGGTGCACCGCGATCGTCGTGGAGCGCTCTCGCGCATCGAGCCGGAATTCGAGAAGATCCGCAGCACGGGTGTAAAGCTCGTGACGTTCAACGTCGACGCACTCCGAACCGAGAAGCGCACCGAAGTGCTCGATGCCCTGACGGCTGCCATGGGGGAAGACGGTCGCGTGCGCGTGCTCCTCCACTCGATCGCGTTTGGCAATCTCAAGTTGCTCGTCGCGGAGAGCAAGCCGCAGCGCGACCTCCACGAGAAGCTCGCCGCCAAGCTCGGCGTCGACGCCGCCGCCGTGCAGCAGGCCGCCGCCGAGCTCTTCGATGAGGGCTCTGACCACGCGCATACGCTCGCGCCCGCTCCCGAGTACGTGCAGGAGCGCGTGCTCGAGGACGAGGACTTCGACCGCACCATCTTCAACATGGGTACGAGCCTGCTGGGCTGGGTACAGGAGATATTCGCGCGCAAGCTCTTCGCCGACGATGCCCGCGTGTTCGGCCTCACGAGTGAGGGTAACGAGGTGGCGTGGAAGGGATACGCGGCGGTGGCGGCGGCGAAGGTGGCACTCGAGAGTCTGGCGCGATCGATCGCTCTCGAGTTCGCCCCGTACGGCATCCGTTGCAACATCGTGCAGGCCGGGATCACCGAAACGCCCGCGCTCGCCGCCATTCCGGGCAGCATGCACATGAAGTCGCAGGCGCGCCTGCGCAATCCCTTCGGTCGGCTCACTACACCCACCGACGTCGCGAACGCCATCTACCTGCTCTGCACCGATGACGCGGCGTGGATCAACGGGGTCGTGTTGCGCGTCGACGGTGGCGAGCACATCTCCGGGTCGACGCCGTGACGACGCCGAGCGCAGAGGCGAACGGGAACGACGAGCGGCCGGTCGCCCTCGTCACGGGTGGCGGCACGGGCATTGGCTCGGCGTGCTGTCGAGCGCTCGCCGCCGAGGGCTTTCGCGTGGCACTCCACTACCGCTCGAGCGAAGAGTCGGCGAGCAAGCTGGCCGCAGAGCTCGACGGCGCCTTTACCGTGAAGGCGGACCTCGGGTCCACGGAGTCGATCGACGCGCTCGTGCGGGAGATCAAGGGCTCCGCGGGGCGCGTGGACGTGCTCGTCAACAACGCCGGCTACAACGTGAACGCGCCGGTCCTCACGATGAAGCTCGACGACTACGACGCTGTCACGAGCGTGGCGCGCGGCACCTGGTACCTCACGAAGATGATCGTTCGCCGCTTCATGTTCCGGGCGGGTACGGGACGGATCATCAACATCTCGAGCGTGGTGGGGCATACGGGCAACCCCGGCCAGATCCCCTACACGATGGTGAAGGCCGCTCTCGACGCCTTCACGAAGTCGCTCGCCCAGGAGCTCGCCGGCAAGGAAATCCTGGTGAACTCGGTAGCGCCCGGCTTCATCGACACGGAGATGACCGAAGAGCTCCCCGAGGAGGTGCGCGCCTCGATCCTCGAGCGCATTCCGCAGCAGCGGTTGGGGAGGCCCGACGAGGTGGCAGACGTCGTCGCGTTCCTCGCCACGCGCGGGAGCTACGTGAACGGCACCGTGCTCCACGTGAACGGCGGCATGTTCGGTGGCTGACGGCGGGCAATTCGTCACGATCAAGAGTTCGCCCGGTGAGCCGGAGGGCCCGCGTCCCAACGAGGAGCGCGGCGTCCACAACCCGCGCGTCATCGACCTCATCGGTCTCGACGCCGAGAACGATCAGGTCTACCTGCTGATGCTCGAGCTTCGCCCCTTCGGGACCGAGCCGGGTCCCGTGCAGCTTCAGCAGATCGAGAACAAGTTCAACTCGTACCTCGGCTACGTACTCGACGGTCACCTCGTCGCCCAGTACCCGCAGTACGAGGGAAAGCGCGTGCGCATCCAGCTCGACTGCGCGTCGATTCCCGGCGACGACGAGATACCCTTCTTCACCGGTATGTACGACTTCGCGGCGGGCGAGGACATAGAGTTCGTCGTCAACGTCATCGCTTCGGAGTCGCAGCAGGGCGCCGCCGCGACCTGATCGGCACCCGGGCTCGAGACGCCCGCAAGGAACAGGGAGGAGACGTGGTGAAGTTCGGGATGAACCTCTTCCTGTGGACCGCGGACCCCGCGGATGAGCAATACCTGTCCCTCTACGAGCGCCTCGCGGCGATGGGCTTCGACGGCATCGAGCTTCCCGTTTTCGACGCCGTGCCCGAGCACTTTGCGAAGCTCGGAGAGCGCCTCGACGCGATGGGTCTCGAGCGCACTGCGGTGTCGGTTCGTGGCGCCGAGGACAACCCGGTAGCCGCGGATCCCGCCGTGCGCCGTCGCGCGCTTTCGAACTCGAAGCTCGTCGTCGACTGCTGCGAGGCCGGCGGCATGAAGCTGCTCGGCGGCCCGCTCTATGCGGCCCTCGGCGAGTTCTCGGGCGCGGCACCCAGCGACGAGGAGTGGGCGCGCTCCGTCGAGACGCTCCGCGACGTGGCCGACTACGCGGCGCGGGTCGACGTGGAGCTCTCCTTCGAGTTTCTGAACCGGTTCGAGATCTACCTCCTCAACTGCGCGGCGGATACCACGCGCTTCGTGCGCGACGT
>JABSQW010000312.1 GCA_013215605.1 Myxococcales bacterium | reverse complement strand
TCCAGTCGATGCGGACCTGCGACCCCGCAGCGATCGAGCGGGCGCTCCGAGAAGCGGCACCGCAGCAGAGTTGAGCGTGATTCAAGACGCCGGGGTGTACCAGATCGGCGAAGTCCAGGCGCGCTCCTGCGCGGTCTTCGGGGCGCCGGGCACGTTGCACGACGGCGCGCCTTCGCCGGCGGTCAGACACTGCCATTGGTTGCTTCGGCAGCTCGGGTTCTCGACGATGCGCGCGTAGTAGACGGAGCGTCGATCGGGCTCGAAGTCAGGGTCGCGCCAAACCGAGCAGAGCGCGTCATGGCCGGCGCCGCGCGGCTCGCACGTGTCGAGGTCGACGTCGGCTCCGTTGTCCGGGGTGCCGCCAACGTCGTACACGGCCTGGTGGAAGAGGCCCTCGTCGTCCGCCCATCCCTTGACCACCTGGATGCGCTGCAGTGCGGTGCCCGGGTGTTCGGCCGTGCCGGGATCGCGCAGTGCCGACAAGAGGAAGACCGGTCGCGCATCGCCGTCGGATCGCGGGGGAAGATTGGCGCCCATCGGAACGCCCATCGAATAGGCACGCAATACGCGCTCGGGGTCGTCGCAGAGATCCGCGGGGTAGTTCCAAGCGCCGAAGAAGCGCGCCTGGATTCGCGTACCGCTGGTGCCGTAGGTCTCGCGTCGACGCAGGCCGCGGAAGAGGGCGTCGCGCGAGTTCTCCTCCGCGAAGACGGCGACGAGACCCCCCGGAGTGTTGCCCGCACTCACGCGGCCCTGGTACTCGTACTCCTCGGTGGGGCCGGGTGCGCCGGAGTGGATGTCGGTGCTCGCGATGAATCCAAACTTGTAGGGATTCACGCCGATGCGCTCTTCCTCACGCAGGCCCTCGATGAGCGCGTAGCGAACGAAGTCGAGCCGCGAGGCACAGCCCTCCTCGACGAGGGCTCCCTTGCCGGTTCCGTCTCGGCAGTCGTCGGGCGGCTTCGGGAACTCGCGCGCCTTCTCGTAGTCGCACAGCTCATCGGTAGCGCCGAGCACGTTCCACATCCCGTTCCGGCACTCCGAGTCGCCCTTCATCTGGAACATCTCGGCGAGCGGCTCCATGCTCGCGCGCAGGGCCGCGACCTCCGCCTGTTCGGCCCGCGTTTCCGCGTCCCCGTACTCCACCGTGAACATCTGGCCGTTGCTGAGGTTCGGGTTGTGGGGGATCGCGAGGACGTCGCAGCCCGTACCGGCGTCGATGCAGTCGCGGCGCAGGCCGCGCCACAGCTCGATCGAGCGCGGCTCGTCGAAGTAGGAGATGGGCGCCGCGGGGACGATGTCGTTTCGGAAGATGACGTTGCGGTGGACCTTGGTGCTCTCCGGCGTCGCGGTGTACTCGTAGGCGACGAAGGTCGTGAAATTGCACTCGGGAGAGGCGTCGTTGTATTGCGCGGCCGCCCGCTGGGTCTCCTCCCACACGTCGACGGTGGCTGCGACGCAGCGGGATCCGTCCGCGCCGCAGACGGCCTCCGATCGCAGCAGGCCGTTTCGCCGGATGATCTCGCGCGCACCGACCTTGATCGACGTCCATGTCGAGAAGTCGATCTCGCCGCGGAAGTCCTCGCACGCCGGGGTGTCGTAGACCGCGGAGCCCGGTGTGGTGCACAGCCGCACGCCCGGGAAGCCCGTGGCGTGATCGGTGACTGCGGCGAAGTCGAGCGGACGGTTGATCTGCGTTCGACTCTCGGGCGCGCCGACGGCGCGGACGGCGAGGCTCTCGCCGCGCGCGAACCGGTAGGCGTCGGCGGGCCGCAGCCGGGTTCCGAACATGTTCGCGTCCATGGAGATGGCGGTGTGGACGTGGAGGTCGCCGAAGTACGCCTGGCGCAGCGGGTCGCGGTCGGCACAGCGCGGCGCGCTCTCGACGCGGACGCTCGATGCTGCTTGCGGGGGCGGTGCGCCGTCGGACGAGCACGCGGCCGTCCACGCGACGAGGACCAGGGTCCCGAAACCGGCCGTAGATCGCGACATCGTTCCCTCCAGCGGCCGCAGGTACGGCGGGCGGGGGTACCCTGGAGCATTCCTCGACGCTGCGTCAAGCGTCACGGGGGCGGACATCCATGGGCGACGAATCGGAGCGGACGCGCGGCGCGCTCGGTGGCGTGGGATTCGCTTTCCTGATGGGGTTTGTGGCGTGCGTCGCGATTGCGCGCGACCCGGCCGCGCTCCTGGGTCCGCCCCTGTTGTTCGAAGACGGTCGCGACGTGCTCGCGTTCTTCTACGACACGCGGGGGCCTTCGACGTGGTTCCGCGAGTGGGCGGGCTACGTCGTCCTGGTGCCGAATCTGATCGGGTGGTTCGCGCTCGCCGCTCCAATCGAATGGTCGCCGTGGCTCCTCAGCCTGGGATCGCTGGGGCTCGCGACGCTTGCGCTGTGCTTCATCGCGCGAGCCGACTACGGCGATCTCGAACCGGTCGCCGTCGTGCGCGCCGGCGGTGTGATCGTGCTCGCCCTGATGCCCGTCCTCCACCACCTGTTCTGGTTCAACAGCATCTACTCGGTGTGGAGCGCGAACCTGCTGCTCGTGCTGCTCACCCTCGCGCCGGCCCCGGCCGACACGCAAACGCGGCTGGTTCGCGGGTTCGCCATGGCGCTCCTGATCTTCAGTCACGCCCTGTCGCTCGTGCTGCTCCCGGTGTTCGTCGGCCTCGCCGTCGCGGGCGAGCGCTTCGGACCGGGCGCGGGTCGGGCCATTCCCGGCGCGCGGGGGTTCTATGCGGCTCTGGCGTGCCTGGTGGTCGTGCAGCAACTCGTCGCCGTCGACCACTCGGCGGCCTCGCCGGTCGCACCGCTCGAACTCATTCGGCAGACGAGCGCGTTCTTGCTCGACCGGGTGGTCTTCGGCGCCGTGTTCGGAGATCGCGTGATCCGTGTACTCCACGCGTCCGGACGGGCCCCCTGGATCGCCGCTGGGGCGATCCTGCTACTCGGGTTCGTCGCCGCGAGTCTGCTCGCCGCGCGCGCTCGGATCGATCGGCGCCGCGGGTTTGCGCTGGCCCTGCTCGCCTGGGTGATCGTCGCGACGACGGCGGCGTCCGTCGTCGGTCGGGGTCTCGATCTCGACTTCCTGCGCAGTGGCCGAGGGGCGCGCTTGTTCTGGGTGCAGCGGGTGTGCTTTCTGATGCTGCTTCTGTGGAGCGCGCGGCTGGCGTGGCGGACGCGCTGGCCGAGCGGTGCCCCGCGGCCGCTGCTCGCTGCGCTGATCGCCCTCGCCGCG